>JAZKDL010000367.1:0-1651 GCA_040387575.1 Pseudomonadota bacterium | reverse complement strand
ATCCGCCTGCTCCACGTGGTCGACGAACTGTCTTTCGCGCTGGCGATGAACGGCTACGTCGGCTACGCCGGCAACTGGATGGAAGACCTGCAGAAGGACGGCGCACGCGTGCTGTCCGAAGCGCTGGCCGAAGTCACGGCCGCCGGCATTGCGGTCGACACCGTGCAGCACGACAACTTCGAAGGCTCGGTGCATGAAGTGATCACGGCCGAGGCAGTGCGCTGGCCGGCCGACCTGATCGTTCTGGGCACCCACGGCCGGCGCGGCGTCGGCCGGCTGGTGCTGGGCAGCAGCGCCGAGAACGTTCTGCGCTACGCCACCGTGCCTGTGCTGCTGGTGCGTGCACCCGAGGCAGCCAAGGCCGGCGAGGCCGCGACCGCCAACGAGGCCGCCGCACCGCTGCGCGTCAGCCTGCCGACGGCGGCGCTGGCGCTCGAATGACCTGTCGCAATCCCGCGCCGCGCACCTCGCGTCACGCCTGTCTCTCCAGGAACAACCCATGCAGACCATGAAAGCCGCCGTCGTCCACACCTTCGGCCAGCCACTGCGGATCGAGGAGGTTCCGATCCCCGAGGTGCAGCCCGGTCAGGTGCTGGTGAAGGTCGTCGCGTCGGGCGTGTGCCACACCGACCTGCATGCCGCCGATGGCGACTGGCCCGTCAAGCCCAGCCTGCCGTTCATTCCGGGCCATGAAGGCGTGGGCTATGTCGCGGCAGTCGGTGCGGGCGTGCGGCTCGTGAAGGAAGGCGACCGCGTCGGCGTGCCCTGGCTGCACACCGCCTGCGGCCACTGCGAGCACTGCATCACCGGCTGGGAAACGCTGTGCGATGGCCAGCAGATGACCGGCTACACCGTGAACGGCGGCTATGCCGAATACGTGCTGGCCGACCCCGGCTATGTCGGCCAGTTGCCGGCCAACGTCGGCTTCTCGGAAATCGCGCCGGTGCTGTGCGCGGGCGTCACGGTCTACAAGGGCTTGAAGGTGCTCGACTGCAAGCCGGGCGACTGGGTCGCGATCTCGGGCATCGGCGGCCTCGGCCACCTGGCCGTGCAGTACGCGCGGGCGATGGGCTTCCACGTGATCGCGGTGGACATCGACGACGCCAAGCTCGCGCTCGCCACCCGGCTCGGCGCCGACATGGTGATCAACGCGGCGCGCCAGGACCCGGTGCAGGAAGTGCAGCGCAGCCTGCGCGGCGCGCACGGCGTGCTGGTGACGGCCGTGTCGCGGCCCGCCTTCGCACAGGCGCTGGGCATGCTGCACAAGCGCGGCACGATGTCGCTGGTCGGCCTGCCGCCGGGCGACTTCGCGCTGCCGATCTTCGACGTCGTGCTCAACGCCAAGACGGTGCGCGGCTCGATCGTCGGCACCCGCAAGGACCTGCAGGAGGCGCTCGCCTTCGCCGGCGAAGGCAAGGTGCACACCATCTATTCCGAAGACCGGATCGACAACATCAACGCGGTGCTCGACCGCATGCGCCAGGGCGCGATCGAAGGGCGCATCGTGATGCGGATGACCGACGACGAGCTGTAGCCGCACGCCACCGAATATCACAATCGTCTCGACCTGCGGCTAACATGCCGCGGTGACTTCTCCTACCCATCTCGCCGTTCTGGACGACGAAGCAGACATCACGCTGCTGCTGGCCAA
>JAZKDL010000366.1:0-2921 GCA_040387575.1 Pseudomonadota bacterium | reverse complement strand
CCTTGAGCTGATCGCTCACCTGCTGCTGCAGCGTGATGCGCGGATCGAACATCACACGCAACAGGCCGATGATCTGCAGGTTCTTGTTGAGGTTGGCATGCACCTGCTTGATCGTGTTGACCAGGTCGGTCAACCCCTCGAGCGCGAAGTACTCGCACTGCATCGGCACGATCACGCCATGTGCCGCACACAGGCCGTTCAGCGTCAGCATGCTGAGGCTGGGCGGGCAATCCATCAGGATGAAGTCGTACTCAGCACCGACCGCCGCAAGGGCGGTGCGCAAGCGCTTCTCTCGGCGGTCCAGCGCCACCATCTCGACTTCAGCGCCCGCGAGTTCGCGGTTGGCGCCCAGCACGTCATAGCCGCAGCGCTCGGCGCGAACGCGGACCTCGGCGACCGACGCCGCTTCGAGCAGCACGTCATACACGGTGGTTTCAAGCTGGCGCTTGTCGATACCGGATCCCATCGTCGCGTTGCCTTGCGGGTCCAGGTCGATCATGAGCACACGTTGCCCGACAGCAGCCAGGCCGGCGGCCAAATTGACGGTGGTGGTGGTCTTGCCGACACCGCCCTTCTGATTGGCGATACAAAAAATCTTGGCCATGGGATACCGATTAACGCGAAATCGCGAGCTTGACGCCGAACGCGATCAAAAATACGCCCGCAAGTTTTTCCAACGCACTGGAAATTCGCGGGCTGGCACGCATCCGCTCTGCGAGAAAGTGAGTCAGCAGGGTCGCGGTGAGGCCGTAGAGAAATGTCAGGAAGGCGATGGTCAGCGCCATCACGCCAAAGGTCTTGACGCCTTGGTGCTGCGCCGGGTCGATGAACAGCGGGAAGAAGGCCATGTAGAACACGATCGCCTTCGGATTCAGCAACGTGATCGTGAAGGCTTGGCGAAGGTACTGGCGCGGCCGGATGTTCAGAATCGGCGCGTCCCCCGGTTTGGCACGCAGCATCTTGAAGCCCAGCCACGCAAGATACACGGCACCCACCCATTGGACGACCTTGAATGCCGCCGGATAGCCCGCCAACACAGCGGCCACACCGCCCACCGCGGCCCACATCAGCACTTGGTCACCCAGGATGAGACCGAGCGTCGCAGCCAGTCCACCCCGAATGCCGCCCTTGCCAGTGGACGTGATCAGGGCCAAGTTGCCCGGACCTGGAATCAGGAGAAACAGAACGATGGCGGCGACGAACGCGCCGTAGTCAGCGATGCCGAACATGTGGAAGGTGCCAGAAATGGGAGAGCGTGGAGTCTAAGCCAGGGTCGCCGCCGCAGGCACTTTCCACCGCCTCAGCCAGTTGTTTTGCGCGCCCAGACGATGCAGCGATCTGCATCCAGACCGGGAACCTGCAGTTGTTCCACGTGAAACACACTCACGCCTGGCGGTGTTTGCGCGAGTTCGTCGTCCGGCATCTTGCCCTTCATCGCCAGCCAAACACCGTCTGTGGCGAGGAGCTGTGAGGACCCGTTATAGAAATCGGGCAGCGACGCGAACGCACGACAGCTGACCACGTCATAGGCGCCGCTCAGCGCCTCTACGCGAGCGTGTACGCCGCGCAGGTTGGGCAACGCCAGTTCGGCTGCGACCTGCTGAACGAATGCCGCCTTCTTCGCGACAGCGTCGAGGCAGCTCACATCGATATCAGCCCGCAAGATGGCGATCACCACGCCAGGCAAGCCAGCGCCCGCACCCACGTCAAGCAGCTTCGCCCTGCCCGGTCGCTCGCGCCGCAGCGGCGCAATCACCGAGAGGCTGTCCAGCAGATGGTGCGTGAGCACCGACGCCGGGTCACGCAACGCGGTCAGGTTGTAGACCTTGTTCCACTTCAGGATGAGCGCCCCGTAAGCGAGCAGACGCTCGCACTGCCGATCGTCGAGCGACAGACCCAGCTCGGTGGCGCCTTGGCGCAATGCAGCTTGATCGATCATTCGGCAGTCTGTGCGGTGTTGGCGTGTTCGACATTCGCTGGCTCTGCGGCGTCGCGTGCGAACGCACGGTGGCCGCCCTTGCGGAGATGCACCATCAGCAGGGAGATAGCGGCGGGTGTGACACCGGAAATCCGCGATGCCAGGCCAAGCGTTTCTGGCCGATGGCGCGCCAGCTTCTGGCGAACCTCGAAGCTCAAGGCAGTGACCTGACCGTAGTCGAAGTCGTCAGGCAACTTGAGGTTCTCGAAGTGCGATGCGCGCTGCACTTCGTCGTGTTGGCGATCGATGTAGCCCGAATACTTGGCTGCAATCTCCAGTTGCTCGACTTCGGCCGAGCCCAACGCCGCGCCACTGTCGTACTTGCCGCCATCGAGCGACATCAACGCGGCATAGCTCACATCTGGCCGGCGCAACAGGTCGCCGAGGTTGTATTCGCGCTCGATCGCCTTGCCCAACACACGCTCCGATTCCGATGCCGGAAGGTTGCGCGGATTCACCCAGGTCGACTTGAGGCGCTCTGTTTCACGTGAAACAACGTCTCGCTTCCGAGAGAAAGCGTCCCACTGTGCGTCGCTGACGAGGCCAAGCTTCCGCCCTGCTTCGGTCAAACGCATGTCAGCGTTGTCCTCGCGCAGTTGAAGCCGGAACTCCGCGCGGCTCGTGAACATGCGGTATGGCTCGGTCACGCCCTTGGTGATCAGGTCGTCGACCAGCACGCCCAGGTAGGCCTCATCGCGCCTCGGCATCCAGGGCGCGTCACCACGGCATTGCAGCGCCGCGTTGATGCCCGCAAACATGCCTTGTGCAGCCGCTTCTTCGTAGCCTGTCGTGCCATTGATCTGGCCTGCGAAGAAGAGCCCCTGGATCGCACGCGTCTCGAAGTTGCTCTTGAGTTCGCGCGGGTCGAAGTAGTCGTACTCGATTGCGTAGCCGGGCCGCAGGATGTGTGCGTTCTCCAGCCCGACCATCGAGCGCACCAGCT
>JAZKDL010000365.1:4420-7801 GCA_040387575.1 Pseudomonadota bacterium | reverse complement strand
GTCGTGCTGCTGGCAGCCTTGGCCGCGGCAGCGGTCGTCGCCCTCAACCTGCGCGGCGAAGATCCGCTGCCCACCGGCGACGCGCCCTTCGCCAGCACGCCCGCGCAGGTCGAGCGCGGCCGCTACCTCGCGCTGGCCGGCAACTGCGCCGGCTGCCACAGCGCACGCGGCGCCGCGGCGTATTCGGGCGGCCTCGGCATCGCGACGCCCTTCGGCACGATCTTCTCGACCAACCTCACGCCCGACGCGCAGCAGGGCATCGGCAGCTGGAGCGCGGCGCACTTCTGGCGCGCGATGCACAACGGCCGCGCCAAGGACGGCCGGCTGCTGTACCCGGCCTTTCCGTACCCGAGCTTCACGAAGATCACGCGCGAGGATTCGGACGCCATCTACGCCTACCTGCGCAGCCTGCCGCCCGACCCTGCACCGAACCGGCCGCACAAGCTGCGCTTTCCGTACGACACGCAGGCGGCGCTGGCGGTCTGGCGCGCGCTGTCGTTCCAGCCGGGCAGCTTCGTGCCCGACCCCGCACAGCCCGCCGAATGGAACCGCGGCGCGTACCTGACCGAAGGCCTGGGCCACTGCATCGCCTGCCACGGCAGCCGCAACGCGCTGGGCGCGACGGAGGAAGCGCGCGGCCTGTCGGGTGGCGTGATCCCGGTCGAGAACTGGTATGCGCCATCGCTCACATCGGCACGCGAGGCCGGCGTCGCGACCTGGGAAGCGCGGCACGTGGTGCAGCTGTTGAAGACCGGCACGGCGCCCGGCGGATCGGTGATGGGGCCGATGGCCGACGTGGTGTTCCGCAGCACGCAGTACCTGAGCGACGCCGACCTGACGGCAATGGCGGCCTATCTGCAGAAGCTGCCCGATGTCGCACCTGCAGCAACGCCAGCGCCTGTCGGTCGCCGCGACCCGGGCACGATGGAACGCGGCGCCACGATCTACGCCCAGCGCTGCGCTTATTGCCACGGCGATGCGGGCCAGGGCGCGCCGGGCGCCTACCCGCCGCTGGCCGGCAACCGCGCCGTGCTGATGGACAACGCGGTGAACCTGATGCAGATGGTGCGGCACGGCGGCTTCCTGCCGGCGACCGAGGGCAACCCGCGGCCTTACGGGATGCCGCCTTTCGGCCATGTGCTGGACGACCGGCAGATCGCCGACGTGCTGACCTGGGTGCGCGGTTCGTGGGGCAACGATGCGCCGCCGGTCAGCCAGCGCGACATGGCGCGGCGCTGACAACGACGACAAAAGCATGCGCGGCCCGTGCAGGGACCATCGACGATTTGCAATAAAGACTGTATAAATTCACAGTTCTAATCGCAAACCCGTTTTTCCTCGCAAGGACCCCATGCCCTACACCGTCAGCCTCCAGGAATTCCCCAACCTTCCCTTCGATGCCCAGCAGCAGGCCGAGCAGCGCTTCCGCCGCGCGCTCGACAAGGCGCTCGGCGAGCGCGTCGACCCCGTGCTGCGCGCCTTCCAGGTCGCGTCCGACTCCAGCGCGGAAGATCTGTCGAAGGAAGATTTCGCGCTTGCCAGTGCCTGGCCCAAGGCCTACGACCTGGCCCGCACCGCCGGCTTCCGCGACCTCGGCGCTGCGGAAGAAGCCTTCTTCGAAGTCAGGGCTGCCTGAACTAGTCAGGGGCGGTCACGGCCAAGGTCGAGCTCGCCGCCCAACCCGTTCCCCAACCCGCCGACGCGGTCCACGCGCCGCGCGATCGCCGCCTGCAATACATCCTGCGTCGCCGCCAGCGTGAACCAGTGCTTCGCGCGCGTGATACCGGTGTAGACCAGTTCGCGCGTGAGCACCGGGCTCATGCGCTCGGGCAACAGCAGCGCGGCATGCGCGAATTCCGAGCCCTGCGACTTGTGGACCGTCATCGCGAACACGGTTTCCACCGCGCGCAGCCGGCTCGGCAGCACCCAGCGGATGCCGCTCTGCCCGTCGCCCGCGGAAAAGGCCACGCGCAGGATCCATTGCGGTTCGGGCTTGCCGGCCGTCCATGACGGCAGCGCCAGGGTCACGCCCACGTCGCCGTTCATCAGCCCGAGCCCGTAGTCGTTGCGCGTGACGAGCACCGGCCGGCCCAGGTACCAGCCGCCCTGCGCAGCCTCGATCAAACGTTCCTCGATCAGCAGTTGCGCGATGCGCGCGTTCAGCCCTTCCACGCCGCGCGGTCCGCTGCGCAGCGCGCACAGCAACTGGAAGCGGCCATAGGCTGCGAGCACTGCGCGCGCCCAGTCGTCGAACTCGGTTTGCGTCGAGTCGGCCGCCGGCTGTCGCTCGCGCATCAGCGTGAGGTAGTGCCGGTAGCCGACCGGCGGCAGCACGCCGGCCGCGCGCGCCTCGCCCTGCGGAAAGGCCGCGGGCGCACCCTCGACCACCAACCGCCGAAACGCCCGCTCGTCGTTGGCCGACTGCCGCGCGAGGTCGGCGAAGTGGCGATCGAACACGCGCCGCGCAGCCGTTGCATTGCCCGCATTGACGGCTTCGGCGAGCTGGCCGATGCCGCTGTCGGCGCTGAAGCGATGGCTCACGCGCAGCTTGACCACGGCCTGGTCGAGCGGTCCGCCGTAGAGGTCGCAGAGCGCGTCGTCCAGCCGCTCGCCGGTCACCGCCGCGAGCCATGCCGCGGTGTCGGGCCGGTAGTAGCCGCCATCGGCGCGCTGGCACAGGTCGCCGAGCACGGCGCCCGCTTCCACCGACGCGAGCTGGTCCTTGTCGCCCAGCAGGATCAGGCAGGCCTGCGCCGGCAGCGCGGCGAACACGGCGGCCATCATCTCGAGGTCGAGCATCGAGGCCTCGTCGATCACCAGCACGTCGAGCGCCAACGGATGCTGCGCGTCGTGCCGGAAATGCCGGCTGTCGGGCCGGCTGCCGAGCAGGCGATGCACCGTGCTCACGTCGGTCGGGATCGAGGCCCGCAACGCCTCCGCATCCGGCAGGCCGGCGAGCGGCAACTGCGCGACCGCACCGGCGATCGATTCGTTCAGCCGCGCCGCGGCCTTGCCGGTGGGCGCAGCCAGCCGAATGCGCAGCCGCCGCGCGCCGGTGGCGGCCGACAGCGACAGGTGCTGCAGCAGCGCCAGCAGCCGCACCACGGTGGTCGTCTTGCCCGTGCCCGGACCGCCGGTGACGATGCCGAAGCGTTGCCGCGCGGCAAGTGCGCAGGCGATCTTCTGCCAGTCGGTGGCACCGCCGGGGCGCGGCGGAAACAGCACGCCGAGCGCGGCGGCCAGCGTCGCCTGCGCCTCGGGTGCGGCGGCCGCGGTCGGCATCTCGACGCGCCGCAGGATCGCCTCGCGCACCGATTGCTCGTACTGCCAGTAACGGCGCAGGTAGAGCCGCGTGCCGATGCGCACCAGCGGCGTGTCGCC
>JAZKDL010000365.1:0-4320 GCA_040387575.1 Pseudomonadota bacterium | reverse complement strand
TGGCCTTCGGGCGGCAGCGACAGCGCACGCTCCGCATCGTCGAGCGCGGCGCGCAGGTCGAGGCAGGCGTGGCCGCGGCCGAGCTGGTGGCTGGCGAGTGCTGCAGCCAGGATCAGCAGCGGATCGGCGTCGGGCGCCTGGTGCGCGAGGAAGTCCGCGAAGCTGGCGTCGAGCGCGCGCAACCAGCCTTCTGCGACCCAGCGCTCGAGCGCTTCGAGCATCGGTGCGTGCCTTTGCGGACGCGGGCCGAGGAACACCGCGGTCATGCCATGTCCTCCACGCCCGCACCTTGAAACAGCGCATCGAGCGCCTCGATCAGCACACGCGGCGGCCGTTCGGCATGCAGCCCCTGGCCGGGCGACGCATGGCCGCGCAGGAACAGGCACGCTGCGCCGCCGACATGCAGGTCGTAGTCGTAGCCCGGCAGCCGCACGCTCAGCAGCCGGTGCAGCGCGAACACGTACAGCACGTACTGCAGCTCGTAGCGATGCGTCAGCACGGCGTCGCGCAGCGCCTCGGCGGTGTAGTCGGCGTCCGCCGGGCCGAGCCAGTTGGATTTGTAGTCGACCACCACATAGCGGCCTTCATGTTCGAACACCAGGTCGATGAAGCCCTTGAGCATGCCGTTGACCTGCTGCGGCAGCAGCGCCGGCCGCGCCACGCCGCCGAGCGTGTGGCGGCAGACCAGCGCGTCGAGCGCGCGCGTGTCGACGCGGTCGATGCCGAACCAGAACTCCATCTCGATCTGCACGCGGCCGAGCGCGGCTGGCGCGACCGGCGTCAGTTCGGCACTGAGCGCACGCAAGTCGAGCGGCGCGGCGAGCCAGCCGAGCAGCCAGGCGCGCAGCGGCTCCGTCCAATGGCTCCAGCCGCTCAGGTTGCAGCGCCGCGCGACCAGGTCGGCCAGATCGGCCTGCAGCGCCGGGTCGGAAAGCACGCGCGCAAAACCCTGGCGGCCCAGCCATTCGAGCAAGCCGTGCAGGAAGCTGCCGGGGCCGGCGCCGCGCGGAAAGCCGTGCAGGCCGCCGGCGTCGGGCACGGCGACACCGTCCAACGCAAGAGACTGCGACGGCGCCGAATCGATCGTCGGCGCATCGCTCGCGCTGTCGGCGTAGATGTCCTCGGCTGCGTCCGTCGGGCCTGGCTGCGGCGCCGACCAGCCGGGCGCATCGCCAGCCGCACCACCCGTGTCCGTCGCGCCGTCTGCGCCATAAGCGATCACGGCCTCGTCATCGACGGCCTGGTGCGCGCGGCGCAACGCCGAGTAGCTCGCGATCCACCAGCGCTCGGGCGGCGCGGGCGGCAACGGCGGCTCCGGTGAAAGCTGCGGCACGACCGACTCGGCCTGGTAACGCGCTTCATCGGCTTCGGGTGCGGGCGCCACCGCGATCGCCGGATGGCCCACGGCGAGCGCATCGAGCGCGGGCCGCAGCGCATCGGGCGGCAGCGCTGCGCCGCCGGCCAGCAGGTAGCCGATCGCGCTGCGCTCCATGCCCGGCAACGGCGCAATGCCGAGCCAGGTCGCGTGGCGCGCCCGCGTCAGCGCGACGTAGAGCTTGCGCAGGTCTTCGCCGAGCCGCTCGCGGTCGGCGCGCGCGAGCACCTCGTCGTCGGCATGCAGGCTGACCCGCAAACGGCCGGCGTCGTCGTGCCACTTGAGCGGCAAGTCGCCGGCCTTGGTCGCGCGGAACGCGGTGGCGAAGGGCAGGAAGACCAGTGGATATTCGAGGCCCTTGGACTTGTGAACGGTCACGACCTTGACCAGCGCCGCATCGCTTTCGAGCCGCAGCTTGGGCGCCTCGCCCTGGGCGTCTTCGTCGTGGCGTTGCTCGGCCAGCCAGCGGATCAACGCATGCTCGCCATGCAGTTGGCCCGCGGCCTCCTGCAGCAGTTCGGACAGGTGCAGCAGATCGGTCAGCAGGCGTTCGCCGTTCGCGCCGAGCAGGCGTTGCGGCACGCCGAAGTCATGCAGCAGGCGGCGCAGCATCGGCAGCACGCCCTGGCGGCGCCAGATCTGCTGGTAGCGGCGAAATTGCAGCACGCGCGCTTCCCAGTCGAGCTCGTCGTGGTTCAGCCGGTCGAGCTCGGCCCAGGACAAGGCCAGCGACGCCGTGCCCAGCGCGGCGCGCAGCGGACGGTCGTCGTCGGGCTCGGCACAGGCGGCCAGCCAGCGTTGCACCTCGGCCGCAGCCGGGCTCTGGAACACCGAGTCCTTGTCGGACAGGTACACGCTGCGCACACCGCGCGCCGACAGCGCCTGCCGCACGGCACGCGCCTCGCGGCCACTGTTGACCAGCACGGCGATGTCGCCCGGCGACACCGGCCGCAGCGCGCCATCGGGCGATGCGAAGCCGACATCGCCGGCCTGGCCGCCGTTGAGCAGCCGCACGATCTCCGTAGCGCAGGCCGAGGCCAGCACGCGCTGCGCTTCGCCGCCGCCGCCAGCCTGGTCGGCATCGAGCGTCCAGCAGGTCAACGCAGGCGCATCGCTGCCCTGCACCTGCCAGCGCTCGCCGCGCCCGCGGGCCTGCACCGCGACGAAAGGCAGCGGGTTGTCGCCGCCATGGCGGAACAGAAAGGCGCCCTCGCCGGCCTCGCGCGCCTCGGCCTGCAGGAAGACCCGGTTCACCGCATCGACCATCGCTTCGGTCGAGCGGAAGTTGGTGCCCAGCGTCGCATGGCGATCGCCGGTGTCGCGCCGTGCCGCGAGGTAGGTGTGGATGTCGGCGCCGCGGAACGCATAGATCGCCTGCTTGGGGTCGCCGATCAGCACCAGCGCCGTGTCCTGCGCGTTCGCGGCGACGCCGTAGATCGCGTCGAAGATGCGGTACTGCAACGGGTCGGTGTCCTGGAACTCGTCGATCAGCGCGACCGGAAACTGCTGGCGGATCAGCGCGGCCAGGCGCGGACCGTTCGGCCCTTGCAGCGCGGCGTCGAGCCGGGTCAGCAGTTCGTCGAAGCCCATCTGCGCACGCCGCGCCTGCTCGGCCGCGAGGCGCGCCGCGCACCAGTGGACCGCATGCCGCAGCACCGCTTCACGGCCATCGGCCAGCGCGCCGATCGCCTCGCGCAGGCTGCCGCAGGCGCTCAGCGCGGGATGGCGCAGCGGCGCGTCGTCGCCGCTCCAGCCTTCGCCGAGGCCGGCGGGCGACAGGCGCTTCCAGGCGGTGTCGGTCAAGGCGGGCAGCACCGCGTCGCCTTCGGCCCAGTCGCGCAGGGCCTGCAGCCAGTCCTTGCGCTTGGGCAGCTTGCATTGCTTGGCCGCGACCGCCGTCTCGAGCAACGCGAGCAGCTCGACGGCCCAGCCGCGCTCACCGGCCCAGGGATGCTTGAGCGCAGCCAGCGCGACCGCCGCTTCTTCGCGCGCCTCGCGCAAGGCCTCGGCGGGCGGCCGGCCGGCAGGCAGCGCCTCGGTCAGACCGAGCAGGCGATCGACCTCGCCTTCCAGCGCATCGGGCGTGGCCCACCACGCGCGCACCTGCTTCGCATCGGCAGGCGGCAACGGCGCGAAGAAACTGCGCCAGTAGTCGCGTACGGTCTCGGCGTGGAGCAGGCGCTGGTCGGTTTCGAGCGTCTGCGTGAACAGGCTGCCGCTGTCGAAGGCGTGCTCGCTCAGCATGCGGTTGCACCAGCCGTGGATGGTCGAGACGGCGGCCTCGTCCATCCACTCGGCGGCGAGCCGCAGCGTGCGGGCGCAGGCATGCCAATGCGTCTCGGGATAGCTCGCGCGCAGGTCGTGCAGGAAGTCGTGCCCAGCCGGTGTCGGCGGTACGTCGGCGGGCTCGATGAGGAAGGCTTCGGCCGCCTCGGCGAGCCGCGCGCGGATGCGGTCGCGCAGCTCCTTGGTCGCGGCGTCGGTGAAGGTCACGACCAGGATCTCGGGCGGCGTGAGCGGCCGCGCGAAGGCCGCTCCGCCGTCGCCATGGCCGAGCACCAGCCGCAGGTACAGCGCGGCGATGGTGAAGGTCTTGCCGGTGCCGGCGCTGGCCTCGATCAAACGGCTGCCCTGTAGCGGCAGGCGCAGGGGTTGCAGCAATGCGGGAAGCGTCATGCAGCCACCTTGCCCATGCGCTGCACGGCCTCGTCCAGCGGCGCCAGCAGCAACCCGACCCATTGCGCGAACGCGCCCTCGGCCCACAGCGCCGAAAAACTCGGGTACGCCCGCGCCAGATACGCACTGCCGGCGACTTCGGCCACGCTGAACTGCGAAGCGCCCCCCTCGTAGCAGGCCGCGGCCTTTTGCCACGCCGGCGATTGCGGCGTGCCGTCCGGCGTGCCCTGCGCATCCAGCCAGGCCAAGCCGGTGCGCACGGCCAGCGG
>JAZKDL010000364.1:0-2800 GCA_040387575.1 Pseudomonadota bacterium | reverse complement strand
GCCGACCTTGGCGCTGGTCAGGATTTGCTGAAAGGCGCCGCCGCCCGCAATGATCAGCATGATCCCCGCGATCGGCTTGAGGCTGGCGCCCATGGCTTCGCGCAAGTGCTCGGAATTGCCACCGCGCGCGTACACCAGCGCCACTGCCGCGAACAGCACGCCGAGCAGCATGGCGATCAGCGGATTGCCCAGAAATTCGGCGGCGTTCGCGATGGCCGAACCGTCGGGCAAAAAGGTCTCGCTCAACGCATGCGCCAGCATCAGCAAGGCCGGCAGCAAGGCCGCAAATGCGCCGAGGCCGACGCCAGCCGGCTTGCCGGTGCCTTCCCGCTGCTGGGCGAGCGTGAACTGGTCGAGCAACGCCTGCTCGGGCCGCGTGGTCATGCGCCGCGAGATGAAGATGCCATACAGCGGACCCGCCAGCACCATGGCCGGCAGCGCCGCAATGAACCCGTAGAGCATGGTCGGACCGACGCTGGTCTTGAGCGTTGCGATCGCCGTCAGCGGACCGGGGTGCGGCGGCACCATGCCGTGCATCGCCGCAAGCGCGGCGATGACCGGAACGCCCACGTACACATAGGCCGAGCCCTTGAAGCGCTCGCGGTCCTCCAGCTTGCGCGCCACGCTGAAGATCAGCGGCAGCAGCACCACGAGGCCGACCTCGAAGAACATCGGAATGCCGACCACGAAGGCCACCAGCGTCATGGCCCACGGGATCATGCGGTCCGATGCGTGGCGCAGGATGGCGTTGGCGATCTGTTCGGTGATGCCCGCATCGGCAAGGATCTTTCCGAGCATCGCGCCCAGCGCGATCACGACGCCGACGGCACCCAGCGTCTTGCCCGCGCCATTGGTGATGTTCTTGGTGATCTCGGCGAGGTCCATGCCCGTTGCGAACCCGACGCCGACGCAGACCACCAGCAAGGCGACGAGCGGGTGCATGCGGACGCGCGAAACGATGAGGGCGACGAGCAGCAGGACGCTGCCCAGGGCCGTGAGCAACAGGTGGATATCAACGGATGTCATGAATCTGTGTGGGAGTGGATGCGCACCGTTCGAATCGCAGGGTGTCGCGGTGATTCTATGAATCCCGCTCTGGCGCCGCGCTTCTGCGGGCATTGCGCCCGACGACAATCGCCGCATGGCAGCTAAATGCGTGATGGTCCTGGGAACGACGAGCGGCGCCGGCAAGAGCTGGGTCACGACCGCGCTGTGCCGCTGGTATGCGCGGCAGGGCTTCAAGGTCGCGCCGTTCAAGGCGCAGAACATGAGCAACAACGCGCGGGTGGTCGAAGGCGGAGAGATCGGCAGCGCGCAGTACTTCCAGGCGCTCGCGGCGCGCGCGGTGCCGGACGTGCGGATGAACCCGCTGCTGCTCAAGCCCGAGCGCGACACGCACAGCCAGGTCGTGCTGCTTGGCCAGGTGAATGCCGAACTCACCGGCCTGCCGTGGCGCGGCCGCAGCGAACGCGTGTGGCCGCAGATCGCCGCATCGCTCGATGCGCTGCGCGCCGAAAACGACATCGTCGTGATCGAAGGCGCAGGCTCGCCGGCCGAGATCAACCTGATGGCGAGCGACATCGTGAACCTGCGCGTGGCCCGCCATGCCGACGCGCGCTGCCTGCTGGTGACCGACATCGACCGCGGCGGCGCCTTCGCGCATCTCTACGGCACCTGGGCCCTGATGCCCGAAGCCGACCGCGCGCTGTTGCACGGCTTCGTGCTGAACCGCTTCCGCGGCGACGCATCACTGCTCGCGCCCGCGCCGCAACAACTCGAGGCCATGACCGGCGTGCCGACCGTGGCGACGCTGCCGATGTGGTGGCAGCACGGCCTGCCGGAAGAAGACGGCGTCTTCGATGACCGCAGCACAGCGGCCGGCGAAGTGACGACCACCGTCGCCGTGGTGGCGTATCCGCGCATCAGCAATCTCGACGAGTTCCAGCCGTTGAAGAACGTGCCCGGCGTGCGCCTGCGTTGGGCGCGCAGCCCGGCGGACGTGGCCGATGCCGACTGGATCGTGCTGCCCGGCTCCAAGCACACCAGCGGCGACCTGGCCTGGCTGCGGACGCAAGGCCTCGACCGCGCGATCGCCGCGCATGCGGCGCGCGGTGGCAGGGTGCTCGGCATCTGCGGCGGGCTGCAGATGCTGGGCGAGGCGTTGATCGACCCGCACGGCATCGACGGCAATGCGCCCGGGCTCGGGCTGCTGCCGCTGGTCACCGTGTTCGCACCCGACAAGACGGTGCGCCAGCGCGAGGCGCGCTTCGCCACGCTGCGCGGGCCTTGGGCGGCGTTGTCGGACGTCGTGGTCGGCGGCTACGAAATCCATCACGGCCAGACCGCGCCGCACGCCGCGATGGCCGCGGCCGGCGATGTCGCGCAGGCCGTGATGCCCGACGGCTTGGCCTGGCAGAACGCCGCGGGCAACGTGCTCGGGCTCTACCTGCACGGCCTGTTCGAAGATCCGGCGGCGCTACAGGCGCTGTTCGGCGCCACCGCACCCACGCTGGACGCCGTGTTCGACGGCCTGGCCGATTTCATCGACACCCATTTCGCACCCGGCGTACTCGACGCCCTCATCGACTGACCTCATGACGACCACTTCCCTGATTCCCACGATCGACGACTTGAACGATGCAGCGCTCACTCAGCGGCTGCAGCACGCGATCGACAACAAGACCAAGCCGGTCGGCGCACTCGGCCGGCTCGAAGCGCTCGGGCTGCGCATCGGCAGCATCCTCGGCAGCGAGCTGCCGCAACTGGTGCAGCCGCAGATGCTGGTCTGCGCCGCCGATCA
>JAZKDL010000363.1:0-5040 GCA_040387575.1 Pseudomonadota bacterium | reverse complement strand
GCACCACGCCTACCTGTTCACCGGCACACGCGGCGTCGGCAAGACCACCGTATCGCGCATCCTGGCCAAGTCGCTCAACTGCCAGGGCGTCGATGGGCACGGTGGCATCACTGCCACGCCCTGCGGCGTCTGCCAGGCGTGCCGCGACATCGATTCCGGCCGCTTCGTCGACTACACCGAACTCGACGCCGCATCGAACCGTGGTGTCGACGAGGTGCAGTCCTTGCTTGAGCAAGCGGTGTACAAGCCGGTGCAGGGCCGCTTCAAGGTCTTCATGATCGACGAAGTGCACATGCTCACCAACACCGCCTTCAACGCGATGCTGAAGACGCTGGAGGAGCCGCCCGAATACCTCAAGTTCGTGCTGGCAACGACCGATCCGCAGAAGGTGCCGGTGACCGTGCTGTCGCGCTGCCTGCAGTTCAACCTGCGTCCGATGGCGCCGGAGACCGTGCTGGAGCACCTCACACAGGTGCTGCAGACCGAGCAGGTGCCGGCCGAAGTGCAGGCGCTGCGGCTGCTGGCACGCGCGGCCCGTGGTTCCATGCGCGACGCCTTGTCGCTGACCGACCAGGCGATCGCTTTCGGCAATGGCACGCTTGTCGAGGCCGGCGTGCGCCAGATGCTCGGCAGCGTCGATCGCGGACATGTGTTTCGATTGATCAACGCATTGGCGCAAGCCGATGGCAAGACGGTCGTCGAAACCTCGGAAACGCTGCGCCGGGAGGGCTTGTCCGCCGCCTCCACGCTCGAGGAAATGACGACGGTGCTGCAGGCCATGGCCGTGCTCCAGGCCGTGCCTTCACGTGCCGACGGGGCCGATCCTGCCGATCCCGATGCGGCGGAAACCGTGCGCCTTGCCGCCTTGATGCCGCCGGATGAAACGCAACTGCTCTACAGCCTGTGCCTGCATGGCCGTGGCGAGCTCGGCCTGGCGCCAGATGAATATGCGGCGCTCACCATGGTGTTGCTGCGATTGCTGGCATTCAAGCCTGGCCGATCGGTCACCGCGGAAAAAAAAACTCTGAATGAGTCCGAAGGGGCTGTTGTTGCAGCGCCGCGAGAACCCGAGGCGTCGGCAGCAGTTATCTTCGACGTCCTTCCGACGCCTTCAGCGAATCCTGCGCCGGCGCGGCGGCAGCCCATTGATCCGGTGCAGAACCCGGTCACTCATGCGCCCGGTCCGATCGAGGCCGCGGCGTCGAACGCCACGCCTGGAATTCCCCGGCGAGTGGATGCCGCACCGCCGGGCCAACGGCTCGCGGTGCGCGATACGCCAATGCCGCGCACGGCCGACGCCGAGCGTGCGCCTTCGTCGTTTGCCGAGCTGTCCGCTGCGCCGGCCTCTGCCGTCATGGCGATGCCGGTGCGCGTGCAGCCACCTGCCAGTGCGCGTGATTCCCTGCGCGACGGTCCGGCTCAGCCGGGTACCGAAAGCTTTGCCTCCAGTGAAGAGGGTGACTTCTGGCATGCGACCGTGACGCAGCTGGTCGTAGCCGAAGCCATCAACGCGCTGGCCCGCGAGCTGGCGCTGCAATCGCAACTCGTGGCGCGCGACGTCGACCAGTGGATGCTGCGCGTCGAGCGCTCCTCGCTCAACCAGACGGCGAGCCGTGAAAAGCTGCAGACCGCGCTGGCCGGCATCGGCCATGGCGTGAAAATCGTGATCGAGATCGGAGCCGTTGGCGACAGCCCGGCTCGCCGCAACAAGATGGCTGCGGACGAGCGGCAGCGGATCGCGGAAGAAGCGATCCGCAGCGACCCGGAGGTACAGGCGATGATGCGCGACTGGGACGCGAAGATCGTCCCCGGCACACTCAGGCCTGCCTGACTTTTCTTTCATATTTACCCGAAACAAGGACCAACGATGTTCAACAAAGGACAACTGGCCGGCCTCATGAAGCAGGCGCAGGCGATGCAGGACAACCTCAAGAAGGCGCAGGAAGAGCTGGCCACGATCGAGGTCGAAGGCGAATCCGGTGCGGGCCTGGTCAAGGTGCTCATGACGTGCAAGCACGACGTGAAGCGCATCACCATCGACCCGAGCCTGCTGGCCGATGACAAGGACATGCTCGAAGACCTCGTGGCGGCCGCTTTCAACGCGGCCGTGCGCAAGGCGGAGGAGACCAGCGAACAGAAGATGGGCAAGCTGACCGCCGGTCTGCCGCCCGGCATGAAGATGCCGTTCTGATGCGGCCTTCACATGGCTGATGCCAGCTCGCTCGATGCGCTGATCGATGCGTTGCGTCGGCTGCCTGGCGTCGGCGTGAAGTCGGCGTCGCGCATGGCCTTTCATTTGCTGCAGCATGACCGCGAGGGCTCTCAGGTGCTGGCGCGTGCGCTGCAGCAGGCAGTGGCCAGCGTGCGTCATTGCGAACTCTGCAATACCTTTACCGAAGCGGCGATCTGCGGTGTCTGCCTCGATTCGCGACGCGATGCGACCAAGCTCTGCGTGGTCGAGACGCCTGCCGATCAAGCGGCGCTCGAACGCACCGGTGCGTTCCGCGGCTACTACTTCGTGTTGATGGGCAAGCTGAGTCCGCTCGACGGGATCGGTCCGCGCGACATCGGGCTGCAGAAGCTGTTCGATCGCGCGCTCGACGGCACAGTGGTGGAGGTGATTCTCGCCACCAACTTCACTGCCGAGGGCGAGGCGACTGCGCACGTCATCGGCGAGACGTTGAAGCAGCGTGGCCTCACCGTCACGCGACTTGCGCGCGGCGTGCCCGCCGGAAGCGAGCTTGAATATGTCGACCTCGGCACCATCGCCCATGCACTGGTTGACAGAAGGTAAGAGTCCCGACCGGACGTAACTGCGCACACCCCGTGCCGGAGATCAATGTGCTTCCTTCCCTGACCCTTGCCTATTGGTGCGTTCTGGTCGCCGTGGCATTGCCCTATCTCTGTGCTTACATTGCAAAGATCGGCGGCGGATTCGTGCCGCGTGACAACCACGCCCCGCGCGAATGGGCGCAGCGGCAGAGTGGTTGGCGCGCTCGCGCGAATGCGGCGCAGGAAAACAGCTTCGAAGGGCTGCCCTTCTTCATCGGTGCCGTGATCATCGCGCACCAGCTGGGCGCCGCTCAGCCGACGTTGAACTTGCTGGCCGTGGCCTATGTGCTCCTCAGGCTGGTGTTCATCGCGCTGTACTTGCGTGGGTTTTCATCGCTGCGCAGCGCGTTCTGGATGCTGGGTTTCCTGGTCAACATCGCGATCGTTTTCGCGGGCAGATAGGCCGGTCGGCGGCGCGCAACGCGCCTGCTGCGTTACGTGAAAACCCGCGCGCGGGATGTTCCCGATGCAAGTGCGTCGTGGCCCCGCCTAAGCTCGATCGACATCAAGACCAACGAGCCCAAGGGACCTGCTTCATGCTCAATCGCCGCACTTTTTCCGCCGTCGCCGCGCTCGGCGCCGCATCGATCGCCGTCCCGCACGTGTTTGCGCAGGCCAAGCTCGAGAAGACGAAGGTCTCCATCGCGGTGGGCGGGAAGGCGGCGTTCTACTACCTGCCGCTGACCATCTCCGAACAGCTTGGCTACTTCAAGGCCGAAGGGCTCGACGTGGAGATATCGGACTTCGCCGGCGGCGCGCGCGCGTTGCAGGCCGTGGTGGGTGGATCGGCGGATGTCTGCTCGGGCGCGTTCGAACACACCATCAACCTGCAGGCCAAGAACCAGATTTTCCAATCATTCGTGCTGCAGGGGCGCGCACCGCAGATCGCTGTCGGTGTGTCGACCAAGAACATGGCGAACTATGGCGGGATTGCGGATCTCAAGGGCAAGAAGATCGGCGTGTCGGCACCGGGATCGTCGACCAACATGGTCGCCAATCTGGTGCTTTCGCGTGGTGGCCTGAAGGCCAGCGACGTGAGCTATATCGGCGTCGGCGTGGCCGCGGGCGCATTGACCGCACTGCGCTCCGGCCAGATCGATGCGATCAGCAACACCGACCCGGTCATGACGATGCTCGAGCAGAAGGGCGATGTGAAGATCATCAGCGACACGCGCACGCTGAAGGGCACACAGGAAGTCTTCGGTGGAACGATGCCTGCAGCCTGCCTTTACGCATCGGCCGAGTTCATCCAGAAGAATCCGAACACCTGTCAGGCGCTGGCCAATGCCATCGTGCATGGGCTGAAGTGGCTGCAGACCGCAGGGCCGGGTGACATCATCAAGACCGTGCCCGAAACCTTCTTGCTGGGTGACCGCGCGTTGTACCTCGCGTCATTCGACAAGGTGCGGGAGTCGATCGCGACCGACGGTCTCGTGCCGGTGGACGGACCGAAGACAGCGCTGGCCGCCATTGCCAGTTTCGACACCAGCGTGAAGGCCGACAAGATCGACCTGGCCAAGACCTATACGAATGAGTTCGCCAAACGCGCCAAGGACAGGTTCAAGGCCTGAAGCCAAAGCGCTCGCAACCCGGCCGCGGCCGGGTTTTTTCTTGAGGCATCGCATGCCGAGATTCCGACCATGTCCTCCCATTCAGACCACGCGCTCGAACTGATCGACATCAGCTGCACCTTTCGTTCCAAGGACGACCCTGGCCAACGCTACACCGCGGTCGCCGACACCACGTTGCGTATTCGCGAAGGTGAGTTCGTCTCGGTCGTCGGGCCGACCGGCTGCGGCAAATCGACGCTGCTGAACGTCGGGGCCGGCCTGCTGGCGCCGTCGTCCGGCAGCGTCAAGGTGTTCGGCCGGCCGCTCGAGGGCATCAACACCCGCGCCGGCTACATGTTCCAGACCGAGGCGCTGATGCCATGGCGCAGCACACTCGACAACGTGATGGTCGGGCTGCAATACCGCGGCGTGCCCGACTCGGAAGCCAGGGCGCAGGCCGTCCAATGGCTGGCGCGGGTCGGGCTGACCGGTTTCGGCGATCGCTATCCGCATCAACTCTCAGGCGGCATGCGCAAGCGGGTCGCACTGGCGCAAACGCTGGTCCTCGACCCCGACATCATCCTGATGGACGAGCCCTTCAGCGCACTCGACGTGCAGACGCGCCAGCTGATGGAGAACGAGGTGCTCGACCTCTGGG
>JAZKDL010000362.1:3192-8390 GCA_040387575.1 Pseudomonadota bacterium | reverse complement strand
GCGCTCCGCCGCGATGTTGTAGGCCACCCAGTGCGACACGCCGAGACCGCTGGCGCCGTCGGGGTCGGACAGCAGCACGGCGACCGACTTCGTGTTGGCCGGCAGGTTCGACCAGGCGACCGGCAGCGACACATTGCGGCCACCGCAGGTGCCCGAATCACCGGCGTGTTCGGCCGGGATCGAGGCGCCGTCCTTGAAGGCGGTGGATTCGACCGTCATGCCTGCGGCCATCGCGGCCGTGCCGGCGAGGCCGATCGCTGCGGTGGCCGCGAGGCTGCGCAACGTGCGGGCGAGAAGCGGCCGTGAAGCGGCGCGAAAAGAAGGGCTGAAGGAAAGACTGGAAGAGGCCGGCTGAGCAAGAAACGGTGTGCGCATGAAGACTCCTGGAATGCGGGGGGTGGTCGAACGACCGACCCATTCCAGCATGCAGCGCACCGCGCGCGGGGCTTGTCGGACGGCGCGCGGAACTGTCATCAACGCTCCACATAATTTCCGGCGACCTGCGGCAACCCGCCGCCGGTGCCTCGTCCGCCGTTCGACGTCCGCCTGCCGCCCGCATGACCTCACTTCTCGTCCTCAGCGTCAGCGCCGGCAACGGCCACGTGCGTGCCGCGCAGGCGCTCTGCGCCGCCGCTGATGCGCGCGGCCTCGCCGGCGGTGCCGTCCACGTCGATGCAATGGCCCACATGGCGCCCGGCTTTCGCTGGGCGTACACGGACGCCTACCTGCAGCTCGTGCGATGCGCGCCGGGGCTCTGGTCGTACATCCACCAGAAGACCGATAGCACGCCGCACAGCGCCATGTCGCAGCGCCTGCGCCGCGCTGTCGAGCGGGCGAGCGCGGGCGCGTTGCTGCGCGAGGTGCACCGCCTGCGGCCTGCGGCCATCGTCTGCACGCATTTCCTGCCGGCCGAGCTCTTGATGCGCGAGCGCAGCAGCGGCCGCCTCGACTGCCCCGTCTGGCTGCAGGTGACCGACTACGACCTGCACAACATGTGGCTCGTGCCGGGCATGGCGGGCTACCTGGCGGCGACCGATGAGGTCGCGTTCCGCATGCGCGCCCGCGGCCTTGCGCCGGCGCGGCTGCACGTCACCGGCATCCCGGTGATGCCTGGCTTCTCGCGGGTTGCTGGACAGTCCGGTCAGGGCGATCAGTCCGATAAGTCCGATAAGTCCGATCAAAGCGATCGGAACGTGCAGCGCGAAAGCGACCTGCTTCGGCTCGGCCTCGATCCGTCGCGCCGCGTGGTGCTGATGACGTCGGGCGGTTCCGGCATCGGCGATCTGCCGGCGATGGTGGCGCGCGCGCTGGCGCTCGACGGGCCGGGCTGCGACTTTCAGCTGGTCGCGGTGGCAGGTCGCAACGCCAGGGCGCTCGCCGCACTGCAAGCGCTGGCGCTGCGCCATCCGGGCCGCTTGCTGCCGGTCGGCTTCACCGACGAAATGCATGCGTGGATGGCCGCGGCCGACCTGGTCGTGACCAAGCCCGGCGGGCTGACGATCTCCGAATGCCTCGCGCTCGGCCGGCCGATGCTGCTGGTCGCGCCGATTCCCGGCCAGGAGGAGCACAACGCCGGCTTTCTGCTGGAGGCCGGCGCGGCCTGTCTGGCCTACGACGCGATCGGGCTCGACTACAAGCTCGCCGCGCTGATGGCCGCGCCCGACAAGCTGCTGCGCATGGCGCAGATCAGCCGCGCGCTGGGCCGGCCCGATGCGGCGCAGCGGGTGCTGGACCATGTGTTCGGCGCGGAGGTTTCTTCATGAGCGCCGCCCGGCCGCCCGAAGGCGCTCGCACCGCAGCCCGCAGGGCGGAGGTTTCTTCATGAACTCGCCCGATCGCAGCCTGCGCCGCACCGCCGTGTACCTGGCCTGGGTGCTCGTGATGGCGCTGTTCTTCGCGAACGCCGAGATCCAGATCGAAGGCGGCGCCGGCTGGGCCACCAGCCTGCCGACCTGGCGCATCGAGCACCACTGGCTGCTCGACCTGTTCTGGGGCGGCCGCGCGATGACCGGCTACCACGCGTGGGTCTTCACCTTCATGGCGCTGGCCTTCTTCGCGCCGCTCGCGTTCCAGGGCCGCTGGACCTGGCGCGACGCCGGGCTCGCGCTGGTCGGGCTGATCGTGTTCTGGGTCGCCGAAGACTTCCTCTGGTTCCTGATCAACCCGGCCTGGGGCTGGGCGCGCTTCGACCCGGCGCTGGCCACCTGGCACAAGCACTGGCTGTTCGGCGCGCCGGTCGACTACTGGGTCGGCCTGGCGCTGGCCGCGCTGATCCTCTGGTTCAGGCACCGCCGACCGCGCGGCTGAACGGCGGCTGCCGACCGCTGGATTGCCGCACAACCTACAGCGCCGCATCGAACGCGCGCAAGACTGGTCGGCCCCATTGGCTCCAGCGAGGTTCAGTTCATGGCAACCGGCAGCCGCGTCCTCTGGAAGGGCGCCATCACCTTCGGCCTGGTCCACATCCCGGTCGGCCTGCACACGGCCAGCACCGAGCAGGGCATCGACTTCGACTGGCTCGACAAGCGCTCGATGGACCCGGTCGGCTACAAGCGCATCAACAAGAAGACCGGCAAAGAGATCGACCGCGAGAACATCGTGAAGGGTGTCGAGTACGAAGACGGCCACTACGTGATCATCTCGCCCGAAGAAATCGAGGCCGCGTATCCGCGCACCACGCAGACCATCGAGATCCTGAGCTTCGTCGACGCCTCGGAAGTGCCCTTCCTGTTCCTGGAACGCCCTTACTACCTGGCACCGATCAACAAGGGCCAGAAGGTCTATGCGCTGCTGCGCGAGACGCTGGCACGCACCGGCAAGATCGGCCTGGCGAAGGTCGTGATCCAGACCAAGCAGCATCTCGCGGCGTTGATCGCTTCGGGGCCGGCGCTGGTGCTGAACCTGATGCGCTGGGGTGACGAGGTCAAGCCCATGGACGGGCTCGACTTGCCGGCCGAGGGCGTCAAGGCGGCAGGCCTGAGCGCGGCAGAACTCAAGATGGCCGCGCAACTGGTCGACGACATGTCGGGCCATTTCGATCCGAACGAATTCCAGGACGAGTTCAAGCAGGCGGTGATGGCGCTGGTCGACAAGAAGGTCAAGGCCGGCAAGACCGAGACCGTGATCCAGCCGGAGGAAGAAGCACCGTCCGGTGGCGCACAGGTGATTGACCTGACCGAGCTGCTGGCGCGCAGCCTGAAGGGCGGCGCAAAAAGTTCGGCTGGCGGCAAGACGACTCCATCGGCACCGGACGCGAAGAAATCGGCCAGCCGCAAGGCGCCGACGAAGACGGCAGCAAAGACGGCCACCAAGGCCGCTGCGCGCAAGGCGGCCTGAGATGACGCGCGCTTTGGGTGTGAGGCAGTGTCTGCAGATCTGCAGGCCGGACTGACATGGACGACCTCCTCAAACGCTACCGCGAGAAGCGCAATTTCGCGATCACGTCCGAGCCGTCCGAAGGTGGTGAGCCGGGAGCCGAGGGCGCACCGGTCTTCGTGATCCAGAAGCACTGGGCGAGCCGGCTGCACTACGACTTCCGCCTCGAGATCGACGGCACCATGAAAAGCTGGGCCGTGCCGAAAGGTCCGAGCTACGACCCGAAGGACAAGCGCATGGCGGTGCAGGTCGAGGACCATCCGATCGCCTACAACCGCTTCGAGGGGCAGATACCCGCGGGCCAGTACGGCGCGGGCAAGGTCATCATCTGGGACGAAGGCACCTGGACGCCGATCGGCGATGCGAAGGCGGGCTGGCGCGACGGCATGCTCAAGTTCGAGATGCATGGCCGCAAGATGCAGGGCAAGTGGGCGCTGATCCGAATGAAGGGCCGTGACGAGAAGCAGCCGCCCTGGCTGCTGATCAAGGAGAAGGACGATTTCGTGCGCGAGGCGAGTGCGTTCAGCGTGGTCGACGAGATGCCCGACAGCGTGGTGCCGCTGCGCGATGCGGCACCGGTGAAAGCGACACGGAAGACGGCGGCGAAAACGTCCAGCGAGGCAAGCAGCAAGACGACCGGCAAGGCGCCTGGCGATGCCACCGCCAAGGCAACCATCCGCACCCGAGGTGCGACCGCCACCGCGTTGCCGGGCCGCGCCGCCGAACTCCCCGCCACGCTCAAGCCGCAGCTCGCCACGTTGGCCGATGGCGTGCCGGGCGATCCGGCTGACTGGCTGTTCGAGATCAAGTTCGACGGCTACCGGCTGCTCGCACGCGTCGAGGGCAAGTCGGTGCAGCTCTTCACCCGCAACGGCCACGACTGGACGCACAAGCTGCCGCATCTGGCCAAGGCCATCTCGCGGCTGCCGCTGAAGTCCGGCTGGCTTGACGGCGAGATCGTGGTCAACGGCGCGCGCGGCGTGCCCGACTTCCAGGCGCTGCAGAACGCCTTCGACAGCACCCACACCGGCGACATCGTCTACCACCTGTTCGACCTGCCCTACCTGAACGGCCGCGACCTGCGCGAGGAGCCGCTGGAGACGCGGCGTGCGCTGCTCGCGCTGCTGTTCGAAAAGGGCGCGCCCGAGCCGCTGCGCTTCAGCGAAAGCTTCGACGCGAAGCCCGAGGATCTGATCGCCTCGGCCTGCCGCATGGGGCTGGAGGGCGTGATCGGCAAGAAGCGGTCGGCGCCGTACGTGACGCGCCGCGCCGACAGCTGGATCAAGCTCAAGTGCGCACAGCGGCAGGAGTTCGTGATTGCCGGCTGGACCGATCCTCAGGGTTCGCGCAGCGGCATCGGGTCGCTGCTGCTGGGCGTGCACGACGCCGACGGCAAGCTGCAGTATGCGGGCAACGTCGGCACCGGCTTCGACCGCGCGTCGCTGGCCGAGGTGCGCAAGCAGCTCGATGCGGTGGCCGCGGACAAAAGCCCGCTGGCCGTCAAGACCGACATCGATCGCAAGGCCCACTGGGTGCGGCCGGTGCTGCTGGCGGAGGTGTCTTTCGGCGAATGGACCAGCACCGGCCGCATCCGCCATTCGGTCTTCCACGGCCTGCGCAGCGACAAGCCGGCGCGTGCCATCGTGCGCGAGCAGCCGATGCATGCGGACGCAGGCGAGGGCGCCGGCAAGGCCACCAAGGCCACCAAAGCCACAAAGACAACGACCGCCAAGGCCGTGCGCAGGTCCGCGGCGAAACCCAAGGGCGGCGCCCCGCTTCCGGAAACCCCGATGTCCTCCTTGCACGTGACCCATCCCGAACGC
>JAZKDL010000362.1:0-3092 GCA_040387575.1 Pseudomonadota bacterium | reverse complement strand
CGCCCCGCTTCCGGAAACCCCGATGTCCTCCTTGCACGTGACCCATCCCGAACGCGTCATCGACGCCTCGACCGGCTTCACCAAGCTCGACCTGGTGCGCTACTACGGCCTGGTGGCGCCGCTGATCCTGCCGCACCTGAAGGCGCGGCCGGTGTCGCTGGTGCGGGCGCCGTCGGGCATCGGCGGCGAGCTGTTCTTCCAGAAGCACCTGGAGGGCAAGATCGCCGGCGTGAAGTCGCTCGACCCGGCGCTGGACCCCGACCATGCGCCGCTGATGGAACTCCCGAGTGCGGAGGCGCTGCTGTCCGCCGCGCAGATGAACGTGGTCGAGCTGCACACCTGGAACGCGTTGAAGACGAGCATCGACAAGCCCGACCGCATGACCTTCGACCTCGATCCTGGCGAAGGTGTCGAATGGAAGACGATGCAACAGGGCGCGGGTCTGGTGCGCGTGTTCCTGCAGCAGCTCGGACTCGAGGCCTTCGTCAAGACCAGCGGCGGCAAGGGCCTGCACGTGGTGGTGGCAGTCCGCAAGCAGCATGGTTGGGACACGGTCAAGGCTTTCTCGCAAGCGATCGTTCAGCATCTCGCCCGCACGTTGCCGCAGATCTTCGTGGCCAAGAGCGGGCCCAAGAATCGCGTCGGCAAGATCTTCATCGACTACCTGCGCAACGGCTTCGGCGCGACCACCGCGTGTGCCTGGTCGGCGCGCGCGCGGCCCGGCATGGGCGTGTCGGTGCCGATCCGGTGGGAGGAGGTCGAGTCGATCCGCAGCGGAGCGCACTGGACGGTGGCCGACATCCACGACCGGCTCGACGAAGGCAATGCGCCGTGGGACGGCTATGCGGCGCAGGCGCTCGGCCCTGCGATGAAGACGCTGGGCTTCGACCCGAAGGCCAAGTGAGCCGGTCCGTGCCGTGCGCGGCCTGCGCACGGATAATTGGCGACCCGCCGCCCGGCACTTCCGGCCCTGCGCGCGTCCAACCATCCTTCGAATGACCGAGCCCACATCTCCCCCTTCCGGCGCCGTGCGCCTCAACAAGCGCATGGCCGAGCTCGGCATCTGCTCGCGGCGCGAGGCCGATCTCTGGATCGAGCAGGGCTGGGTCAAGGTCAACGGGCAGGTCGCGCCGATGGGCGTCAAGGTCACGCCGGCCGATCGGGTCGAGGTCGACAAGAAGGCGCAGGGCCACCAGGCGACGCAGGTGACGATCATTCTTCACAAGCCGATGGGCTACGTGAGCGGCCAGGCCGAGGACGGCCACGAGCCGGCCGTGATGCTGATCAACCCGCGCACCCACTGGCGCGAAGACCCGAGCAGCAACCGCTTCTCGCCGCCGCAGACGCGCGGCCTCGCGCCGGCCGGGCGGCTCGACATCGATTCGGTCGGGCTGCTGGTGCTGACGCAGGACGGCCGCGTCGCACGCCAACTGATCGGCGAGGACTCGGGCATCGAGAAGGAGTACCTGGTGCGTGTGACCTGGGCCCCGCCGGGCAGCTTGCCCAACAGTCCTGCCGAGGTGACGACCGACGTGCAGCGGGTGTTTCCGCCGGCCCAATTGGCGCGCTTGCGCCACGGGCTGAGTCTCGACGGCCAGCGCCTGAAGCCGGCCCGGGTCGACTGGCAGAACCCCGAGCAGCTGCGCTTCGTGCTGACCGAAGGCAAGAAGCGCCAGATCCGCCGCATGTGCGAGCAGGTCGGGCTCAAGGTGGTCGGCCTCAAGCGCATCCGCATCGGCCGTGTCGTGCTGGGCAACCTGCCCGCCGGGCAGTGGCGCTACCTCGGGACGGACGAGCGCTTCTAGGCGCCGGATCCGGGCGCAGAGCCCTCAGGCGACCGCATCGCGCGCCAGCGTTGGATGCGGCTTGTGCTTGTACTCGCCGGGTGCGGACAGCAGCAGCCGGTAGATCATTGCGCCGATCGCGGCGCCGACGATCGGCGCGACCCAGAACAGCCAGAGCTGCGCACTGGCATGCGCCGGGCCGAACAGCGCCACGCCGGTGCTGCGCGCCGGATTGACCGAGGTGTTCGTCACCGGAATCGACACCAGGTGGATCAGCGTCAGGCACAGCCCGATGGCCAGTCCGCCGAAGCCCGCCGGATTGCGGACCGAGGTGGTGCCGAGGATGACGATGAGGAAGACGGCGCTCATCACCGTCTCGCAGACCAGCGCGGCCATCAGGCTGTATTGCCCCGGCGAATGCGCGCCGTAGCCGTTGGTCGCGAAGCCGCCCGCGTCGAAGCCGGGCTTGCCGGATGCGATCAGGTACAGGGTGGCGCCGGCCGCGATCGCGCCCAGCACCTGCACCACCACATAGCCCGGAAGCTGCGAAGGCTTGAAGCGCCCGGCCAGTGCCAGGCCGACCGAGACCGCCGGGTTGAAATGGCCGCCCGAGATGCCGCCGAACGCGTACGCGCCGGTAAGCACGGTGAGGCCGAAAGCCAATGAGACGCCTGCAAAACCGATGCCGAGACCGGGGAATCCTGCGGCCAGGATGGCGCTGCCGCAGCCACCGAAAACGAGCCAGAACGTACCGATGAATTCGGCCGCCCACTTCTGCAAAGTGCTGTGTTCCATTTTTGTGAACTCCCTGATATTGATGAACTCACCCCCGCCGTGCGGTGCGGCAATTTCATTCTAGGAACGGGCTCATTCGCAGCTAACAATTTGTGGCTAGGCTGCGCATACTCCGTGTTTTCGGGCTTTGGGGGATGCCGTGCGTGCGTTGCTGGTCGAAGACGACGAGATGATCGGGCGCAGCCTGTCGCAGGCACTCGAAGGCGCGGGCTGGTCGGTCGACTGGGTGCGCGACGGCGCGCTGGCGCAGAGCGCGCTCGCCGATGGCGGCTACACCTGCGCGCTGCTCGACCTGGGCCTGCCGAAGCAGGATGGCACCGAAGTGCTGCGCCGCGCCCGCGAGCGCGGCGATCTCACGCCGGTGCTGGTGCTGACCGCGCGCGACGGGCTCGACGATCGCATCCTCGGGCTCGACCTCGGCGCCGACGACTATCTGCTCAAGCCCTTCGAATTCCGTGAGCTGCTCGCCCGCATGCGTGCCGTGGTGCGCCGCCGCGATGGCGCTGCGCATTC
>JAZKDL010000361.1:3961-7474 GCA_040387575.1 Pseudomonadota bacterium | reverse complement strand
GGCCTGCTGACGCACGGCTTCACGGTCGACAGCCAGGGCCGCAAGATGAGCAAGTCGCTCGGCAACGGCATCGATCCGCAGGAGATCAGCAAGAAGCTCGGCGCGGAAATCATCCGCCTCTGGGTGGCGGCCAGCGACTATTCGGGCGACATCGCCGGCGACGACAAGATCCTTGCGCGCGTGGTCGATGCCTACCGCCGGATCCGCAACACGCTGCGCTTCCTGCTGGCCAACACCAGCGACTTCGACATCGCCAAGGACGGCGTGCCGCTCGACCAGCTGCTCGAAATCGACCGCTACGCGCTCAGCCGTGCCGCGCAGTTCCAGGCCGAGGTGCTCGCGCACTACAAGGTCTACGAGTTCCATCCGGTGGTGTCGAAGCTGCAGGTGTATTGCTCCGAAGACCTCGGCGCTTTCTACCTGGACGTGCTGAAGGACCGCCTCTACACGACCGCCCCCGGCTCGCTCGCGCGCCGCAGTGCGCAGACCGCGCTCTGGCACATCACGCAGGCGATGCTGCGCTGGATGGCGCCGTTCCTGAGCTTTACCGCCGAAGAGGCGTGGACGCTGATCGGCAATGGTGAATCCATCTTCACGCAGGTCTATAGCGACCTGGGTACGCCGGACGAAGGCCTGCTGGCCAAGTGGTCGCGCATCCGCGAGATCCGCGACGGCGTGAACAAGGAGATCGAGGCGGTGCGCACGACCGGACAGGTCGGCTCGTCGCTGCAGGCCAACGTCGCGCTCACGGCAATGCCGGAAGACCACGCGCTGCTGGCGTCGCTGGGCGACGACCTGAAGTTCGTCTTCATCACGTCCGCGGTCGAACTGCTGGCCGGCGACGCTGCGTCGACGGTGGTCACGGCGAGCACCGACACCAAGTGCGAACGCTGCTGGCACTGGCGCGCCGATGTCGGCCACGACGTGGCGCATCCGACGATCTGCGGCCGCTGCACGAGCAACCTCTACGGCGCGGGCGAAGCGCGGAGCGTCGCGTGATGGCGCGCGCTGCTGCACCCCGAAAGTCGAGCGGCTCTCGGTCGCTCGGCGTCTGGCCCTGGCTCGGCCTGGCGTTGATCTTCTTCATCATCGACCAGTTCACCAAGACGCTGATCCTGGGCTATTACCACCTGGGCGATGCGACCCGGATCACCAGCTTCTTCAACATCGTGCGCGCGCACAACACCGGCGCCGCCTTCTCGTTCCTGGCGGACGGCACCGGCTGGCAGCGCTGGCTGTTCACCGCGATCGGCGTGGCCGCGGCGCTGTTCATCGTGTGGATGCTGCGTACGCATGCCGGCCAGAAGCTGTTCAGCTTCGCGATGGCCTGCATCCTGGGCGGCGCGATCGGCAACGTGGTCGACCGGCTGATGCATGGCTATGTGGTCGACTTCCTCGACTTCCATCTGGCCGGCCGTCATTTCCCGGCCTTCAACGTCGCCGATAGCGCCATCACGCTCGGTGCGATCTGCCTGATCCTGGACGAACTGCGGCGCGTGCGTCGAGGTAAATAGCCATGGACAGCGGGGCGTATAGTCTTCCGCTTCCATGAAGCATCTACTGAACTTGCTCGCAGCCATCGCGCTGCTGGTCTGGGGCACCCATCTCGTTCGCACAGGCGTATTGCGTGTCTTCGGCGCCAACCTCCGCACGCTGCTGGCGCGCAGCATGCGCAATCGCTTCACGGCCGCGTTGTCCGGTATCGGCGTGACCGCGCTGGTGCAGTCGAGCACGGCCACGTCACTGATGACATCGTCCTTCGTCGGACAGGGGCTGATCGCCTTGCCGGCCGCGCTGGCGGTGATGCGCGGCGCGGACGTCGGCACGGCGCTGATGTCGGTGCTGTTCTCGACCGACCTGTCCTGGCTTTCGCCGCTGTTCATCTTCGTCGGCGTGGTGCTGTCGATCACCCGGCCCGAGCGTGCCGCCGGCCGCTTCGGCCGCGTGCTGATCGGCCTCGGCCTGATGCTGCTCGCGCTACAACTGGTGGTGCAGGCAACCGGACCGCTGTTCGAATCGCCAGCCATGCGCGCCGTGCTCGCCTCCATCAGCAGCGACGTGCTGCTCGAGATCACGATCGGCGCCATGCTGGCCGTCGTTGCATATTCCAGCCTGGCCGTGGTGCTTCTGGTCGCCGCGATGGCGACCTCGGCCGTGGTGCCGCTCGACGTCGCGCTCGGCCTGGTGCTCGGCGCCAACCTCGGCAGCGGCGTGCTGGCCGTGCTGACGACCGCCAAGGCCGATGTGGCCGTGCGGCAGGTGACCGTCGGCAATCTGCTGTTCAAGCTGTTGGGCGTCGCTGTGGCTGCGCCGTTCATCGGTTTGTACCTTCGCTATGCGCGCCCTTACATTTCCGACGCCACGCAGTTGGTGGTGCTCTATCACCTGGCCTTCAACGTGGTCGTGAGCCTGGGCTTCATCGGGCTGACGGACTGGATTGCGAGCCTGGTGCGGCGCATGCTGCCCGTGCCGCAGAAGCCGCCGTCGACCAGCCGGCCGCAGCACCTGGACCCGTCGGCGCTGTCCACACCCTCGCTCGCCATCTCGAACGCCGCGCGTGAAGCGCTGCACCAGGCGGACGTGGTCGAGACCATGCTGATCGGCATGCTCAGCGTGATCCGCACCAACGACCTGCGCCTGGCCGACGAACTGCGCAAGCTCGACGACACGGTCGACCGCCTCTACTCCGACATCAAGTACTACCTGACGAAGATCTCGCGCGAGGCACTGGGTGAGGAGGAAAGCAAGCGCTGGACCGACATCATCAGCTTCACCATCAACATGGAGCAGGTCGGCGACATCATCGAGCGCGTGATCATCGACATCGAGGACAAGAAGATCAAGCCGCAGCGCAACTTCTCGGAAGCCGGCATGGCCGAGATCGTCGAGCTGCACGAACGGCTGGTCGCCAACCTGCGTCTGGGAATGAGCGTGTTCCTGAATGGCAACGTGCGCGATGCGCAGAAGCTGCTGGAAGAGAAGGCACGCTTTCGCGACCTGGAGCGTGCTTATGCAAGCACCCACCTGTTCCGCTTGATGGACCGCACCGCGCCGAGCATGGAAACGAGTTCGCTGCACATCGACCTGATCAGCGACCTGAAGCGGATCAACTCGCACATCTGCTCGATCGCCTATCCGATCCTTGATTCCGCTGGCGCGCTGGCGCCCAGCCGGCTGCGCGAGGCGCGGCTCACGCCCGTCGAAGACAACAGTTGAGGAAACGCCGGGCGCAGAGGCCCGGCGAAGAATCGAATCAGATCGGCTTGGCTGAAACGCTGGCGTCGTCCGCCAAAATCGGCCTCCGCGCATAGCGCTGCGCCAGCACCGCGCAGACCATCAACTGCATCTGATGGAACAGCATGATCGGCAGCACCACCGCACCGACCGCCGGCGCCGCAAACAGCACGTGCGCCATCGGCACGCCGCTCGCCAGGCTCTTCTTGGAGCCGCAGAAGACGATGGTGATTTCATCGGCCTTGTCGAAGCCAAGCTTGCGTGCGATCCAGGTGGTCA
>JAZKDL010000361.1:0-3861 GCA_040387575.1 Pseudomonadota bacterium | reverse complement strand
TACAGGATGCCGGTGTAGAGCGCCGGCGTCACCAGCGGCGACAGCACCGGCTTCAGCAGCAGGCCGAGCACCGGGAACAGCACGAAGGTGCAGGCCAGTACCAGCAGGTGCAACCGCCAATGGCCGATGCCCGCCACGATGGCTTCGCGCGACAGCTTGGCGCCGTGCAGGAAGAACAGCAGGCCGATGGCCACCGTCGTCAGGCCGTTGAAGAAAACGGCCGTGATGCCGCTCGCGGGCAGCAGCGACGCCAGCGCGACGGTGCAGACCAGGGCCAAGGTGAAGTTGTCGGGGAGGAAGCGTGAACGTGCCATGGGAAGGATTGGGCCTGGGCTCGATTCAAAAGAGAAATGGATTTATCTGATAGATATATGATTTCAGCGCATGAATATCAGTTTGCGCCAGCTTCGCGTCTTTCTGGCCGCAGCCCAGCAACGCAACTTCAGCCGAGCCGGTGAAGCCGTCGGACTCACGCAACCGGCGGTCAGCCGATCGATTCTCGAACTGGAATCGCAGCTGGGCTTGAAGCTGCTGGACCGCACCACGCGCGAAGTGGTGCTGACCGAGGCCGGACAGTCGCTCTCGGTGCGGCTGGAGCGCGTTCTCGACGAACTTGACCAGACACTGCTGGACGTGAAGAACATGGCCAGCGCACACCGCGGCCGCGTGCGCGTCGCAAGCAGTCCGACGCTGTCGGCCAATCTGATGCCGGCCTGCATCGCCGCCTGCGCCACGCAGGAGCCCGACATCCAGCTGGTGCTGCTCGATCGCATCCAGCAAGACGTGCTCGACAGCGTGCGCGGCGGCGAGGTGGATTTCGGTGTGGTGATCGAGCCTTCGTCCACCGATGACCTGCACTGCGAGACGATCCTCCAGGACCCTTTCGTGCTCGTGGTGCCGCACGACCATGCGCTGGCACAGCGTCAAAGCGTGGACTGGTCGACACTCGACGGCGAAGCGCTCGTGCTGCTCGACCACGCGTCGGGCAGCCGGCGGCTGATCGACACCGCGCTGATGGTGCACGGCGCGCATTGCGAGGTGGTGCAGCAGCTCGGCCACCCGACCACCGTGTTCCGGATGGTCGAGGCGCGCATCGGCATCAGCGTGATGCCGGCGCTGTCGGTGCCGGCGGAAGGCATTGGCCGGCTCGCCTCGATCCCGCTGCTGCCACGCGTGCAGCGCGACATCATGCTGGTGCACCGGCGCAACCGGGCACCCTCGCCGCTCGCTCAGCGCGTGTGGCAGCTGGTGCGCGAGACGGTGCAGGCGGCGCGGCCGCCGGACGCGAACGTCAGAGCGTGAGAATCGTGCAGCCCGTGGTCTTGCGCGCTTCGAGGTCGCGGTGCGCCTGCTGCACGTCTTCCAGCGCATAGCGCTGATCGATCGGGATCTTCACCGCGCCGCTTTCGACGATGGCGAACAGGTCATCGGCCATCGCCTGCGTCGCCTCGCGTGTCGCGATGTGGGTGAACAACGTGGGCCGCGTGACGTAGAGAGAGCCCTTCGACGCGAGCGTGCCCAGGCTGATCGGCGGCACCGGCCCCGAGCCGTTGCCGAACACGGCCAGCAGGCCGAACGGCCGCAGGCAGTCGATCGAGCCTTCGTAGGTGTCCTTGCCGACCGAGTCGTAGACCACCTTCACGCCCTTGCCGCCGGTGATCTCCTTCACGCGCGCGGCGAAGTTTTCGGTGCTGTAGTTGATCGCATGCGCGGCGCCATGTTCCAGCGCGAGCTTGCACTTGGCATCGGAGCCCGCCGTGCCGATCAGCTGCAGGCCGAGCGCCTTGGCCCACTGGCAGGCGATCAGGCCGACGCCACCGGCCGCGGCATGGAACAGGATGAAGTCGCCGGGTTGCAGGCCTTCGGCGGGCAGCGTCTTCTTCAGCAGGTACTGCGCCGTCAGGCCCTTGAGCATCATCGCGGCGCCGGTCTCGAAGGAGATCGCGTCAGGCAGCTTGCAGACGCACTTGGCGGGCATCACGCGCAGCTCGCAGTACGCGCCCGGCGGCTGGCTGGCATAGGCGGCACGGTCGCCCGGCTTCAGGTGCGTCACGCCTTCACCGACGGCCTCGACGATGCCCGATGCCTCCATGCCCAGCTGCAGCGGCATCGCGAACGGATAGAGCCCGCTGCGCTGGTAGGTGTCGATGAAGTTCAGGCCCACGGCCTTGTGGCGGATGCGGATCTCGCCAGGCCCGGGTTCGCCGACGCTGACATCGACGATCTGGAGTTCTTCGGGACCGCCATGGCGGTCGATGCGTACGGCTTTGCTCATCGGATTCGTTCCTGGAAAAACGGGAATGCCGATCCTGCCACGGACCCATGTCTTTCGCAGACGCGGCAGCGACCGGAATCGCCTTCGCAGTCCGCTAGAGTCCTGCCCCAATGACCAAGCGACTGACCCCTGCCACCGCCCTCCTGCTGACCATTCCGCCGCTGCTCTGGGCCTCCAACGCGGTGATCGGCCGCGCCTTGCGCGACATGGCGTCGCCGCTCACCCTGAACTTCGTGCGCTGGCTGCTGGCCTTCGTGCTGATGCTGCCGCTGGCCGCCGCCGTGCTGCGGCGCACCAGCCCGCTGTGGGCGCATTGGCGTCGCTACACGGTACTCGGCTTGCTGGGCGTGGGCATGTACAACGCATTGCAATACCTCGCGCTGCAGACGTCGACGCCGCTCAACGTGACGTTGGTCGGCTCCAGCATGCCGTTCTGGATGCTCGCGACCGGCACGCTCTTCTTCGGCCAGCGCGTGAGCCGCAACGAAATCGCGGGCGCGGTGCTGTCGATGCTCGGCGTGCTGCTGGTGCTCAGCCACGGCCAATGGCAACAACTGCTCGCGCTGCGGCTGGTGCCGGGCGATCTCTACATGATGCTGGCGACCATCGCCTGGGCGTTCTACAGCTGGATGCTGGTCGGCACGAAGGAGCCCGCGGACATCCGCCACGACTGGTCGGCCTTTCTGATGGCGCAGATGGTGTTCGGCCTCGGCTGGTCGGGGCTTTTCTCGGCTGGCGAATGGGCAGCGGGCGCGAGCCACATGGACTGGAGCTGGACGCTGGCCGGCGCGCTGCTGTTCATCGCGATCGGACCGGCGATCTTCGCGTTCCGCTTCTGGGGCGCCGGCGTCCACCAGGCCGGCCCGAAGGCGGCCGGCTTCTTCATCAACCTGACGCCGCTGTTCGCCGCGCTGCTGTCGGCCGCCTTCCTGAAGGAGATGCCGCACTGGTACCACGGCGCGGCCTTCGCGCTGATCGTCTGCGGCATCGGGGTTTCAGCCAGGCGCTGAACTCTCAGTAGGTGCCGGGGTAGGCCCCCCCGTCGGCGAGCACGTTCTGCCCCGTCATGTAGCCGGCCTGCAGGCTGCACAGGAAGGCGCAGATCGAACCGAACTCCTCCGGGTTGCCGAAACGGCCCGCCGGGATGTTCTTCTGCCGCGCCGCGCGCAACGTTTCGACGTCCTGCCCCGACTTCTTCGCGGCGCCGGCCATCGTGCCCTTGAGCCGGTCGGTGTCGAATGCGCCGGGCAGCAGGCTGTTGATGGTCACGCCCTTGGCTGCGATCGACGAACGCGCCACGCCCGCCACGAACCCTGTGAGCCCGCTGCGCGCGCCGTTGGACAGGCCGAGGATGTCGATCGGCGCCTTCACCGAGCTCGAGGTGATGTTCACGATGCGTCCGTAACCGCGCGCAGCCATGCCGTCGATCGTCGCCTTGATCAGTTCGATCGGCGTCAGCATGTTGGCATCGACCGCCTTGATCCACGCATCGCGGTCCCAGTCGCGGAAATCGCCGGGTGGCGGGCCGCCCGCGTTGGTCACGACGATGTCGTAGTCGGCATGCGCCGCGAACGCTGCCGCACGGC
>JAZKDL010000360.1:6814-11116 GCA_040387575.1 Pseudomonadota bacterium | reverse complement strand
CGGCGTCGGCCACCAGCCAGGTCGGCAGGCGCGCCATGCCCATGCCGCGGATGGCGGCCATGGCCGACACCTCGAGGCTGTCGCAGCTGAACGCGAAGCGGGTGTGCGCGACGAACTCGGTGGTCCGGCCTGCCGAATGGTCGGCATCGTTCGCCTCGTTGAATTGCCAAGGCGGCGAGCCGGTCGCGCGCGCATAGCCGACGAAGCGGTGCGCCGATGCGTCGCGGATCAATGCCTGCACATTCGCGAGCCGGCCGTGCGTCGTTAGATAGTCCGGCGACGCATACACGCCCATCCACTGGTGGCCCAGCGGCCGCGCGACCAGCGCGGCACTGTCGCCAAGCTCGCCGCTGCGCACGGCGAGGTCGAAGCCCTCGTCCACGATGTCGATGCGCCGGTCGCTGAAGGACACGTCGAACGCGAGCTGCGGATGCCGCTGCGCCAGTTCGAGCAACAGCGGCGCGACGCAGGTCCGGCCGATCAGCGCGGGCATGGTGATGCGCACGCGCCCGGTCGGCGTCTGCCGGCCGGCCTCGACCGCCGCATCGGCCGCATCGAGTTCGGCCAGCGCGCGGCGGCAGCGTTCGTAATAGGCATGGCCGTCTTCCGTGAGGCTCTGGCTGCGGGTGGTGCGATGAAAGAGCCGCGTGCCCAGGCGCTCTTCGAGCCGCGCCACGCTCTTGCCGACGGCCGAGCGCGTGAGCCGCAGCCGCTGGGCCGCCAGCGCGAAATTGCCGGCCTCGACAGCCGCGACGAAGGCTTCGATGCCGTTGAGTCGTTCGCTCATTGGTGTGTTCAGGGCGCCATTCAAGCGAATGAGATGCGCCACTGCGGTCGTGAAGGAATCAATAGCATGGCTTATCTCTTTTCTCTTCGCAAGGACACGACATGACCGACATTCTTCGCCGCTGGCAGATCAGCGACTTCGGACGCCAGCATCTGCAACAGGTCGAACTGCCTGTGCCGCAACCCGGACCTGGCCAGATCCTGGTGCGCGTCGAGGCCGCCTCGCTGAACTACCGCGACCTCATGGTGACCGACAACAACTACGGCTGGACGCCGCCATTGCCCTTCGTGCCGGGTTCCGATCTGGCCGGCACCGTGGCCGCGGTCGGCGCCGGTGTCACGCGCTGGACCGGCGGCGAGCGGGTGATCAGCACCTTCGTCGCGGGCTGGCTCGACGGCATGGCGCCGCCCGAGGCGATGGCGCTGGGCGGCCCGGGGCCCGGCGCGCTCGCGTCGCATGTGCTGCTCGACGCGCAGTGGGCAGTCGCGGCGCCCACCACGTTGACTGCCGCGCAGGCCAGCACGCTGCCCTGCGCCGCGCTCACGGCCTGGTTCGCGCTCGTCGAGTCGGGCGGGCTGCATGCGGGCCAGACCGTGCTGGTCCACGGCACCGGCGGGGTCGCGCTGTTCGGCCTGCAGTTCGCGCGGCTGCAGGGCGCGCAGGCGATCGTCGTGTCGGGCAGCGCGGACAAGCGCGAGCGCGCGCTGGCGCTCGGCGCCGCCCACGCGCTCGCGCGCGATTCCGACTGGCCGGCCGAGGTGCGTCGCCTGACCGGCGGGCGCGGCGCGGAGCACGTTCTGGAAACGGTCGGCGGCCCGAACTTCGGTCGTTCCATGGAGGCGCTGGCGCAAGGCGGCCGGCTGTCCGTGATCGGTGTGATCGAAGGCCGCGAGATCAGCGGCTCGGCCTTTCAGGCGATCCGCAGCCGGGGCACGGTGCAGGGCATCAGCGTCGGCCATCGGCGCGCGCTCGAAGAGATGGTGCGTGCCATCGACATGAACGCGCTGCAGCCGGTGATCGCCGCGGAGTACGGCGCCGACGCCGTGCCGGAGGCGTTCGCGCACCTGGAGCGCGGTGCGTTCGGCAAGGTCGTGATTCGTTTCTGATGAAGCGATCGGCTGCGGGTCAGAACGCCAGCGCCAACCCCGCCCGCGGCCAGTCGACCGCCATCAGGTTGCCGTAGCCCGACAGCGTGATGTACGCGGTGCGGCGCTCCGGCCCGCCGAAGCAGATGTTGGTGCAGTAGCCTTCCGGCGCGGCGTGGAACTCCAGCCATTCGCCGGCCGGCGAGAACACGCTGATGCCGCCGCGCACCAGCGTCGCCACGCAGACGTTGCCGTTTTCCTCCAGCGCCATCGAATCGAAGCGCTGGAAGCCCTGCATGCCGTGCACCAGCCGGCCGCCATTCGGCGATGGCCAGGGTTCCATGCCGAGCTTGCCGGGGCCGAGGATCGGGTACGACCACAGGCGGCTCGTCTCCGTCTCGCTCACGTACAGCGTGCCGCCATCGGGCGAGATGCCGACGCCGTTCGGCGTGATGACCGGGAACGCCGCCTGCACGATCGCGCTGCCGTCGGCGCGCGCATGGAACACGGCGCCGCGGTCCATGTTCCGGTCGCGCGTCTTGCCGTGGTCGGTGAACCAGAAATCGCCGCTGGCGTCGAACACGATGTCGTTCGGCCCGCGCAGCTGGATGTCGCCGCAATGCGTGTAGAGCGTGGTCACCTGGCCGGTGCGCAGGTCGACCTTCTGGATCGAGCCGCCCTGGTAGTCGAGCGCCGCGCCGGTCGGCCGCGAGAAGCCGTCGTCGGTGCGCCAGGCGAAGCCGCCGTTGTTGCAGACGTAGCAGCAGCCGTCCGGCCCCATGGCCGCGCCGTTCGGTCCGCCGCCGAGTTCGGCGACGACCTCGACCGCGCCGTCCGGCGCGATGCGCTTGAGCCGGCCGCCGGCGATCTCCACCACCAGCACGCTGCCGTCGGGCAGCGCGATCGGGCCTTCGGGAAAGGCGAGTCCGGACGCGACGATGCGTCCCTGCAGTTGCGTGCTCTTCATGGTCTGGAGGTCTCCTTCATGCCGGTCAGGCGATCGCGGGCGTTGCTGTGGATACATGGGCGCCCAGGTAGGCGCTGGTGGCGCGTTCGCGGGCACCGCCGCTGCGCATCTCGTCGCCGGTGAATTCGCCGGTGATCTCGCCGTGCCGCATGAACCACGCGTGGTCGGCCAGGCGCGCGGCCATCGGAAAGCTCTGTTCCACCAGCAGCGCCGACAGCGACTGCTCGCGCTGGATGGCGGCGAGCCGCTCGAACACGCGCACCACCAGTTGCGGTGCGAGGCCCAGCGACGGCTCGTCGAGCAGCAAGAGCCGTGGTCCCGACATCAGCGCGCGGCCGATCGCCAGCATCTGCTGTTCGCCGCCACTCATCAGCCCGGCCGGGCTGTGCAGGCGGCTCGCGATCTCGGGGAAGAAGGCCAGCACCATGTCGCGCCGCGTCGCGCGTTCGCGCCCGCTGGCGAAGTAGCCGCCGAGCAGCAGGTTCTCGGCCACGCTCAGGTCGGGCACGATCTCGCGGCCTTCGGGCACGTAGACGATGCCGGCGCGGTAGCGGCGCCGGTTGTCCCAGCGGCTGATGTCCTGCCCGTCGAAGTGGACGACGCCACCGGCCGGCGCCAGCCCCGCGATCGCTTTCAGCGTGCTCGACTTGCCCGCGCCGTTGGCGCCGAGCAGCGCCGACACGCCGGCGCGCGCGACGGACAGATCGGCGCCGTGCAGCGCCACGGTCGCGCCGTAGCGCACCGACAGGCCGCGCGTGGACAGCAGGGCGTCAGACATCCTCGTCTCCCAGGTAGACGCGCACGACCTCGGGGTTGGCGCGGATGTCGGCCGGCGTGCCGTGGGCCAGCATGCGGCCGGCGCTCAGCACGTGGATCGTGTCGCAGATGCCCATGATCAGGTCCATGTCGTGTTCGACCACCAGCAGCACCAGGTCGGGCTGGCGCAGGCGCAGCAGCACGGCGGCAAGCTCGGCCGTCTCGGCGGAGTTCAGGCCGGCCGCGGGCTCGTCCAGCAGCAGCACCTGCGGCTTGCCGACGATGGCGCGCGCGATCTCGACCAGCCGCAGCATGCCGGGCGGCAGCTCGGCTGGCAGTGCATCGGCGGCCTTGCCGGCGCCCACGCGCTCCAATGCCTGGCGCGCGAGTTCGCGATGCGCCCGACGCTCGGCATTGGCGGCCGGCAAGGGCAGGAAGGCCGACAGCCATCCGGCGCGCGCCTGACGCTGCAGGCCGGCCATCACGTTCTCCACGCAACTGAGTTCAGGGCACAGCGCGACATGCTGGAAGCTGCGCGCAAAGCCGAGCATCGCGCGCTTGTTCGGCGGCAGGTGGCCGACGGCTGTGCTGCCGAGGCGGATGCGTCCTTCCTGCGGCAGGTAAAGGCCTGTCAGGCAATTGAAGAAGCTGGTCTTGCCCGCGCCATTCGGCCCGATCAGGCCGGTGATGCGGCCGGGCTCGAAGAC
>JAZKDL010000360.1:0-6714 GCA_040387575.1 Pseudomonadota bacterium | reverse complement strand
GCGCCGGCACTCGCGAACACCAGCGGCACCGCGGTGAGGAAGAGCGCGCCGACCAGCCCTGCGAAGGCGGTCAGCACATAGAGGCTCACGACCGAGCCCACCAGCAGGAAGATCGAGGTCCACAGCGTGAAGCTGCTCGGGCCGACCGTCGAGGTGCTGAAGGCCAGCATCGCGCCGGCGATGCCCGCGATGCCGCCGCTCGCCGCCATGGCGCAGACGCGGGCGCTGCTGCGCGACATGCCGAAGGATTCGGCCGCATGCACCGACGTGCGCATCAACAGCAGGCCGATGCCCTGACGCGAGCGCCGGAACAGGTGCAGCGCGGCGCCGACGCCGCACAGCACGGCCAGCGGCACGTAGTAGCGCTGCAGTCCGGCGGGCATGGCTGGGAGCGTGTCGCGCTTCATGCTCAAACCCTCGAAGCCGCCGGTCCAGGCCGAGAAGTGCAGCAGCACCTCAGGCAGCGCGAGCGCCAGCGCCATCGTCACCACCGCGAGGTAGATGCCCGACAGCCGGCGCGACGGCCAGGCGAAGGCCGCCGCCAGCATCGCGCCGACCAGCGCCGCGACCGGCAGGCTGGCCAGCACCGGCCAGTGCAGGTGCCGCTCCAGCAGCGCCGCGGTGTACGCGCCGGCCGCGACGAACACGCCATGCCCGAGCGACACCTCGCCCGAGTAGCGCACCAGAAAGCTGACCGACAGCACCGCGATCGCGTTGGCGAAGCACACGCCGAGCGCATAGGTCCAGAAGCCGCCCATGAGCGCGGGCGCGATCAGCAGCACGAGCAGCGCCAGCACGTTGGCGGCGCGCTGCCACGGGAGCTGGCGCGCGGGTTTGTCGGCCACGCGAGTCGGCTCCGCGGCGGCTGCGCGCGGCAGCGAGAGGGATGTGGTGTCAGGCACGGCTGATGGCACTCCGTGAGAGAAGGCCCTGCGGACGCAGGACGAGTAGGGCGAGCATCGACACCAGCAGGAAGCTGTTGTTGAATTCCGCCGCGATGTAGAACGACAGCAGGTTGGTCAGGATGCCGATGAAGATGCCGCCGAGCACCGCACCCGGCAGGCTGGTGAAGCCGCCGATCACCGCCGCCGCGAAGGCCTGCAACATGAAGGAGCTCACGGTGGTGGACGACAGGAAGGTCGTCGGCACGATCAGCAGCGCACTGACCACGCCCAGCAGCGCCGCCGCAGCCCACGACATCGCATGCAGCTGGCGCAGGCTCAGCCCGCACACGCGCGACGCGAACGGGTTGGCCGCCACCGCGCGGAACGCGACGCCGACGCGCGTGCGGTCGATCACCAGGTAGAGCGTGCCGATCAGCAGCGCGGTCGCGCCGAGTACGCACACGTCGTAGGCCGTCACGCGCACCGGACCCCATTGGGCCGACCAGCGTGGCAGCGGCAGGTCGAGGTTGACCACGTCGGAGCCAAACACCAGCTGCGTCGCGCCCTGGATGATCAGCCCGACGCCCAGCGTGGCGATCGTGCTGGTCAGGTCGGAGCGGAACACCAGCGGCGCGATCAGCACATAGGCGACCAGCGCCAGCAGCGCGAGAAGCCCGAGCGAACACAGCACCGCCACGCCCCACGGCAGCTGCGCCAGCCCGCCGCCGGCCAGGCCGAACACCAGGAAGGCCGACAGCCCGGCCATGTTGCCGTGCGCGAAGTTCACGACGCGCGAGCTCTTGTAGATCAGCACGATGCCCATCGCGCCGAGCGCATACAGGCAGCCGCTGACGGTGCCGGTCCACAGCAGGGCCAGCAGGTCGGAGAGCCAGGAAGTGGTCTGCATGGTCAGTGGTCGATGTCGATGCCCTGGTCGATCAGGTCGATCACCACGGGGAAGTAACGGCCCGAGAAGCCCTGCGTCGACGCGGCTTCGTAATAGCGCTTGGCGAGTTCGGCCACGCGCGCCGGCACGCGCATCTCGTCGGCCAGCGCGAGCACGTACGAGATGTCCTTGACCATGTACTCCGGCGGAAAGGCGCGCTCCGGGAATTCGCGCGGCAGCATCGCCTTGCGGCCGTGGTTGCGCAGCACGAAGCTGTCGCCCGAGCCCTTCGATACCGCGTCGAGCAGCACCGCCGGCTTCACGCCGGCGCGTTCGCTGATCACCATCATCTCGGCCAGCGCGACCACGTGCTCGGCGACCAGCGCGTTGTTGACCAGCTTCACGACCTGGCCGCAGCCGACCTCGCCGCAGTGCGTGACGTCGGTGCCCATGTAGCGCAGCACCGGCTCGATGCGCGCGAACAGCGCCGCGTCGGCGCCGACCATGATGCTGAGCTCGCCGCGCTGCGCAGCCTCGCGGGTGCGTGCCACCGGCGCGTCGGCGAAGGCGATGTCGTGCGCGGCCAGTTCGGCCGCGATGGCGCGCGCGCCGGCCACCGACGTGGTGCTGAGGTCGACGATGACCTGCGGCCGGCGCGGCTGCGCGGCCAGCCCGCCGTCGCCGCAACAGACCTGCCGCACCTGCGCGTCGCCGGGCAGCGAGAGGCAGACGATGTCGGCGCGGGCCGCGACCTCGGCGACCGAAGCCACCAGCACGGCCGGCGTGCCGTCGAGAAACGATGCGGCCGCCGGGTTGGCGTCATAGGCGATGACCGGGCCGCCGTGCTTCAGCGCGATGTTGCGGCACATGCCGCTGCCCATCACGCCCAGGCCGATGAAGCCGATGGTTGTTGTGCTCATGGTCGGCCTCAGTCCATCCACATGCCGCCGCTCACGTCGAGCGACGTGCCGGTGATCCAGTTCGATGCCGGCGAGCACAGGAACAGCGCCGCCTGCGCGATGTCGTCGGCGTTGCCCCAGCGGCCGAGCGGCACGCCGGTGGCGGCCGATGCGGCCGGCGCCTGGTTGTTGGTGACCTTGGCCCACATGGCGGTCTCGACCGGTCCGGGTGCGAGCGTGTTGGCGTACACGCCGTGCGGCGCGCCGGCCTTGGCGATCCAGCGCATCAGGCCGTGCACCGCCGACTTGGCCGACACATAGGCCGGCCCCGAGGCGACGCCGCCGTTCTTCGCCGCGATCGAGCCGCAGGCCAGGATCTTGCCGAAGCCGCGCTCCACCATCTGCGGGAACAGCTTGCGTGTCGGGTTGACCACGCCGCGCACGTTCACGTCGAAGATGCTGTCCCATTCCTCGTCGGTGCTGTCGCCCAGCGGCGTGCGCGAGATGGTGCCGGCGCACAGCACCAGGATGTCGATCGGACCGTGCGCGTGCGTCACCTGTTCGACCACCGCATCGGTCTCGCTGCGCGAGGTCACGTCGTAGCGCAGGTAGCTGATGCCGCGGCCGACGTCGGCATGCTCGGCGATGTCGGTCGCCACCACGCGCGCGCCGGCTGCGGCGAAGTGGGTGGCGATGGCGCGGCCCATGCCGCCGGTGCCGCCGGTGATGAGGACGGTGCGGCCCTCCAGCGTGGACGGACCGCTCAGATGCAATGCCATGGTGTGTCTCCTTGATAGGTTGAAAACGAGGTGTGCGAGGGGCTTGTGACGGCCTGTGTGGGCGACGTGCGTGGCCGTCAGCCGGCCTCGGCCAGGATGCGGCGCGCCCGTTCGATCACGGGGCGATCGATCATCTTTCCGTCGAGCGCGACCGCGGCGCCACCGCTGGTGCCAGCGGCGTCGAGCACGCGGCGCGCCCAGTCGCAGTCCTGCGGCGAGGCGCGAAAGGCGAGGTTCACCGCCTCGACCTGCCGTGGATGGATGCAGAGCTTGCCGCCGAAGCCCCAGCGCTTCGACTGCTGCGCGTGGCGTGCGATGACGGCGGCGTCGGTCAGCTCCAGGCTGACGCCGTCGATCGGCGCGGGCCTGCCGGCCAGGCGCGACTCCAGCACCAGCGCGGCGCGCACGGCGGCCAGCGTGTCGTCGCCGTCGGCCAGGCCCGAGTCGAGCGCGAAATCGATGTTGCCGAAGGCCAGGCGCACGGTCGGGCCGGTCGCGAGGATCTGGCGTGCGCTGGCCCAGCCGGCGACGGTTTCGACCAGCGCCACCAGTTCGGCGCGCGGCGTGTCCGCAGCAGCGGCCGCCACGGCGGCCATTACCTCGGCATCGGCCTTCGGCACCATCAGGCCGGCTGCAGCGAAGTCCTCGAGCATGCGCAGGTCGTCGTGGAACCAGGGCGTGTCGCAGCCGTTGATGCGAACCATTGCGGGCGCGCCGGTGCGCAGCCAGTCGAGCGCCGCCGCACGCGCGGCCGGCTTGCTGGCCGGCGCCACCGCGTCCTCGAGGTCGATGATGATGCGGTCGGCACCGCTGGCTGCGGCCTTCGCGAAGCGCTCGGGCCGGTCGCCCGGCACGAAGAGATAGCTCTTGCCGACGCGTGTCGGCGCGGATGCGGCGGACATGCTGGAGGTGCTCATGCCAGCGTCGCGTTCGCCGTCATCGCCAGGCCGCCATCGGGGCTGCGCGCCCACAGCTTGAGCGTGCCATCGTCCTGCGGGCTGGCCTGCAGCGTGAACGGCGCATCGACGTGCAGCGGCATCGCGCCACGGAAGTCGAAGGCCGTGAGCCGGCTGCCGGGCCGGCAGCTCAGCGCGAAGTCCTGCAGCAGCGTCGCGGTCAGCGGGCCGTGCACCACCAGCGCCGGATAGCCTTCGACATCGCGCGCATAGGGCGCGTCGTAGTGGATGCGGTGGCCGTTGAAGGTCAGCGCCGAATAGCGGAACAGCAGCGTGGTGTCGGGCGTGATGTCGCGGGTCCATTCGGCATGGGCCGGCGCGGGCTCGGGCGTCGGCGCCGCGCTGCCCGGCGCGGGCGGCTCGCGGTACACGATGTCCTGCTCCTCCACGATGCAGTCGCGGCCGTCGCACCGCACCGTGTGGCCGACAGTGACGAACCACAACTGGCCACGCCGGCCGGTCTTGTTCTCGACCTTCAGGATGCGGCTGGTGCGCGTGGCCGTTGCACCGACCGGCACGTCCGCCAGGTAGCGCAGCCGGCTGCCGGCCCACATGCGGCGCGGCAACGCGATCGGCGGCAGGAAGCCGCCACGCTTCGGATGGCCGTCGTCGCCCAGCCCGCTGCGGCGCACCACCGGATTGAAGAAGAGCCACTGCCAGCCCGGCGGCAGCGCATCACCTTCGGCGGGCGGCTGCGGCAGGTCGAGCGTTGCGGCCATCGCGGCGACATGCGTCGCTTCGATGCGCTGCGTGTGCTGTTCCTCGCGGCCGATCCAGGCGGAGAAATCCTCGGTGCCGGCAACGGCCGGCGCGACGTTGGAATCGATAAAGGTCATCAGGTCAACGCCGCGTTGAAGACCGAGGCCGGGTACGGCCGGAAGTCCTGAACCATCTTGAAGCCGTCGCCGCTGGCCTGAAGGATGGCCTCTTGCCGCGCGCCGCGGTGGTCGCCCGACTTGAAGCTCACCTGCTTCGCGCCGCCGACGGTCGCGTTGTTCATGGTCTCCATCACCGCCACCAGGTTCTCGCGGGTGAGCGGCTTGCCACTGGCCAGCAGCATGCGGAAGCCCGCGACGAACAGCGCCGCGTTGCTCCAGCCGTTGAGTCCGAAGACGCCAATCGGATCGTTCGGGTAGTACTTCGCTACCGCCGTGCGGTAGGCCGCCACGTCGGGCTCGTCGGAGCTCACCGGCAACAGCCACGACGAGAAGTAGGTGCCTTCCAGCAGTGGGCCCGCGAGCTTCTGCGTGATCGGGTCCGCCGTGAAGAAGGGTGCCATCCACTTGGTCTGCACGCCGAGCCGCTCGGCCGATTTGAGCGCTGCCGCCAGGTTGGCGTTGGAGCCGAACAGCACCACCACCTGCGCCCGTGCATTGCCGATGCGGCGCATGTGCGCCGAGAAGTCGGTGCTGCGGACCTCGAACGGAATCGACTCGACGGCCGCCAGCCCGGCCGACTTCATGTACGTGTCGAAGCCGCGCAGGGCAGAGCGGCCGAGCTCGTCGTTTTCCCACAGCAGCGCGATGCGGTCGTGCTTGAGCACGTTGCGCGCGAAGTCGACGTTGGATGCGGCCGACCAGCCGTAGTCGGGCAGCAGCGGGAACACCAGCTTTTCGCCGAACAGCGCGGGCGAGCCGCCGATCGGGCCGAGCATCGGCAAGCCGACTTCGCGCGCATACGGAATGACCGCCACGTTCTGCGCCGTGCCGACCGATGCGACCAGCGAGAACACCTTGTCTTCCTCCACCAGACGGCGGGTGACGGCCACGCTGCGGGCCGGTTCATAGCCGTCGTCGTAGGTGACGAAGCGGATCTTCCAGCCGTCCATGGCGCCGGTCTCGGACACATGGCGCAGGCAGGCATCGGCCGCGTGCGTCAGCGTGGCATAGAAAGGCACGGGGCCGGTGACCGGCGTGAACGCACCGACCGTGACCGTGCGGGTGGCGCGGTCGATGCCGGGTTCCGCGCTTTGGGTGGATTGGGCGTTGATGTGGAAGCTGGCGACGCTGGCCGCGGCGGCGCCGGCGGCTTTCAGCAGGATTCTTCGGGTGGTTGGCATGGTCGATGTCCTTTACCGGTGGTGCGAATCTCGAATTAAGAATGCATCATGCATCTCGTGATTCGCACGTGAAACTCGGGACAACCCTAGATGAAGGGTCTTCCATGGCTGAGGAGATGCAATCTCAAATCGTGAAACAGCGCATGGGCCGCCTAAAAGAATGCATTATTTAAGCAAACAGACCGCTTGACGGCCGTCCACCGTCCATTCGGAGGGAGCTGCGCCGGCCCCCGGCCTCCCGGCCACCCGAT
>JAZKDL010000359.1:0-6958 GCA_040387575.1 Pseudomonadota bacterium | reverse complement strand
GGATCATCCCTTCCTTCACGCCGCCCCAGAGATTGCCCGGCTTCCAGCTGCCGTCCAGCACGGCGCGGGCACGCTGCGTGTAGTAGCCGCCCCACTGGTGCGTGACCGCGACGATCTGCGCGTCCGGCGCGACCTGGCGCATGTCGGAGTGATACGCCACCGCCATCTTTCCGCGCTCCTGCGCAGCGGCCATCACCGCGGTCGAACCGGTGTGGAAGGCGATCACGTCGACATCCTGGTTGAACAGCGTCATCGCGGCGTCGCGCTCCTTCGGCGGGTCGAACCAGGCATCGAGCCAGACGACCTTGACCTGCGCCTTCGGGTCGACCGAACGCATGCCCAGCGTGAAGGCGTTCAGGCCCTGCAGCACTTCGGGGATCGGGAAGCCGGCGACATAGCCGGCCAGGTGCGTCTTCGTCATGCGGCCCGCCGCGACGCCCGCGAGATAGCGGCCTTCGTAATAGCGCGCGTTCGACGCCGACACGTTGTCGGCGGTCTTGTAGCCGGTGACGGATTCGAACTTCACGTCCGGAAAGTCCCGCGCCACCTTCAGCGTCGGCTCCATGTAGCCGAAGCTGGGCGTGAAGATGAGCTTGTTGCCCTGCCGCGCGAGGTCGCGGATCACGCGTTCGGCGTCGGCGCCCTCGGCCACGTTCTCGACGTAGCTGGTGCGCACGCGCGAGCCGAGTGCGCTTTCGACGGCTTTGCGGGCCAGGTCGTGCTGATGCACCCAGCCGGCATCGGACAGCGGTGCGACGTAGACGAAGCCGATCTTCAGCGGCTCGGAAGCTGAAGGAGCGGCCGGCAAGGCCGGCGCGGCGGACTTCACGGCCTGCGCCAGCGCCAAGGGAACGGAAAGGGAAAAACAGGCGGCCGCGAAAGCGGCTGCGAGGTTTTTGTACATGGTGGTCCTCTACATGGCCCCGGTGAAACACAGTCTGCGCGGCAGCCGGGACGCCTGCAACGCGGGCCGGGATTCTAGTGCGAGGCATGTTTCCAGCGCGGCCGACGGGTCTGCCACGACGAAGGCGCCCCACGCCAACCGGCAGGGGTCCGTACGGCGATCGCGCCGGACAATCCCGCCATGCCCTCCTCCCTGCCCGCGCCCGAATCCCTTTACTGGCGGCGCAACCTGTTCGTCTGCATGCTCGGCTCGTTCACCACGATCGTGGCGATGACGCTGCTGCTGCCTTTCCTGCCGCTCTATGTCGAGCAACTCGGCGTCGCGGAGCATGCGGCCATCGTGCAGTGGTCGGGCGTGGCCTATGGCGCGACCTTCTTCAGCGCCGCGCTGGTGGCGCCGCTGTGGGGCCGGCTGGCCGACCGCTACGGCCGCAAGCTGATGCTGATTCGCGCGAGCCTCGGCATGGCCGTCGCGATGGCGCTGATCGGCATCGCGCAGGACGTGTGGCAGCTCGTCGGGCTGCGGCTGCTGGCCGGGCTGCTGGGTGGCTACGCGTCGGGCTCGACCGTGCTGGTCGCGACGCAGACGCCGAAGGAACGCTCCGGCTGGGCGCTCGGCACGCTGTCGTCCGCGATCATGGCGGGCAACCTCGCCGGGCCGCTGCTCGGAGGCGTGTTGCCGCCGCTGATCGGCATCCGCGCGACCTTCTTCGCGGCGGGTGCAGTGATCTTTCTGGCCTTCCTCGCGACCGCCTTCCTGATCCGCGAAGCGCCGCGCCCCGCACCCGTGAAAGGCGCGAAGTCGCACGACGGCTGGGCGTCGATCCCGGACCGGCGCCCCGTCATCGCGATGTTCATCACCGGCACGCTGCTGATGCTGGCGAACATGTCGATCGAACCGATCATCACGGTGTACGTCTCGCAATTGGTCGCCGACGTCGGGCACGTCACGATGGTCGCCGGCCTCGTGATGGCGGCTGCGGCGCTGGGCAGCATCCTGTCGGCTGCGCGGCTCGGCCGGCTGGCCGACCGCATCGGCGCCTGGAACGTGATCGTCGGCTGCCTCGCGGTGTCGGCCGTGCTGTTGATACCGCAGGCCTTCGTGACCGCCAGCTGGCAACTGGTGGTGCTGCGCTTCCTGATGGGCCTGTCGCTCGGCGGACTGCTGCCCTGCATCGCCAGCGTGATCCGCCACAGCGTGCCCGAACGCGCCGCCGGCCAGATGTTGGGTTACTCGGTCTCGGCGCAGTACACGGGGCAGGTCATCGGCCCGCTGATGGGCGGCTTCGTCGGCGGGCACTTCGGCATGCGCTCGGTGTTCTTGGGGACGTGTGTGTTGATGGCGGGCGGGGCGGTTTGGAACTGGTGGGCGCAGCGCGCGCAGACCGGCATTCGCGGCACCAGCTGATGGATATCCGCCAACGCAGCCACTGCGCGGTTCACTGAACCACTTCCCACTTCCCACTTCCCTCCAAGATCGCAAATGACAATCGTTGTCGTTTACATCTCAGAGAGTCCCTTTGTCCCAGCCCAAACTCAAGGCCATCGCTGCCGCCTGCGCCTCCGTCACATCCGGCTCCGTTTCCCGATTCGCTCTGATCGCGCTGTGCGCTGCGTCAAGCGTCCACGCACAGACCACTGAAACCAAATCCGGCGAAGCCGCCCTGCCGACCGTCACCGTCAATGCCGAAGCGCCCGACGCCACGTCGCAGCACCTCGCCACACCCGTCAGCAGTGGCGCACTCGGCACGCGCCGCCAGCTCGACACGCCTTTTTCCACCACCGTGGTGACCAGCGACAGCCTCGCCGAGCGGCAGGTCTCCAAGCTCGGCGACGTGTTCGCGCTCGATGCATCGGTGTCCGACAACAGCGACGCCTACAACAGCTGGGCCAGCTACGTCACGGTACGGGGCCTGCCGCTGGACTGGCAGAACGGCTACCGCATCAACGGCCAGCCCTTCCTGAGCTACGCGATCACGTTGCCCTACGAACAGTTCGAGCAGGTCGAACTGCTCAAGGGTTCTTCGGGCTTCATGTACGGCTTCGGCGCGCCGGGCGGCATCATCAATTACGTGACGAAGAAGCCGACCGACACGCCGGTGCGCAGCATCGAGGTCGGCTACAAGACGGCCGGCATCTGGAGCGAGCACGTCGACCTGGGCGGACGCTTCGGCACGGACGACCGTTTCGGCTACCGGCTCAACGCCACGCACGAGGAAGGCAAGACCTACAACGACGGCAACGTGCAACGCGATTCGGTGTCGCTCGGCCTGGACGCCAAGCTCACCGACAAGCTCACCTGGACCTTCGATTCGCTCCACCAGAAGCGCACCGCCACCGGCCAGACACCGTCGATCTACACCGGCAGCTACACCGGCACCAGCTTGCCCGCGACCATCAGCGCCGACAACGCGAACCTGGTGGGTGCGGGCCAGCATCTGGCCACCGACTTCAACATGGTTTCCACCGGCCTGAAATACCAGCTCTCGCCCGACTGGACGCTCAGCACCGGCTACAGCCACAGCACCGCGACGCGCAGCCGCAACGAGAGCATCGCCTATCTGCAGGACGCGACCGGCAGTTACGACGACTACCGATACGACGGCGCCGAAGGCCACCGCTTCGACCAGTGGCAGGCGATGGCCGAAGGCAAGGTGCGCACCGGCGACATCGAACACCAGGTCGTGCTGGGTGCCTCGTGGCAGCGCCAGACCAACAACTACAGCAGCAACAGCATCTACCAGCTGATCGGCACGGGCAGCCTGTATGCGCAGAACACCAACGACTACCTGAGCAGCACCGACTTTGTGCGCTACCACACCAGCGACATCACGCAGCGCGCCGTGTTCGCGAGCGACACGGTGAAGCTGTCCGAGCGCTGGTCGGTGCTGGCCGGCCTGCGCAGCACGAACTACACGCAGAACGGCTACGACACGAGCGGCACGCGCAGCTCGACCTACGGCAAGAACGGCGTGCTGACGCCGACCGCCGCGCTGATGTTCAAGCCGGCGCCGGACACCACGCTCTACGCCAGCTATGTCGAGTCGCTCGAACAGGGCAGCACGCCCGGCACGACGTATGCCAACTACGGCGATCTGCTGAACCCGCTGAAGAGCAAGCAATATGAGCTGGGCGCGAAGACCGAGCACGAACGCTGGAGCGCGACGGCTGCGGTCTTCCGCATCGAGCGCGGCGCCGAATACGCCAACAGCGCCAACGTGCTGGTGCAGGACGGGCTGTCGATCTACCAGGGTGTCGAGCTGGGCGCGTCGACCCGACTGGGTTCGCAATGGGAACTGAGCGGCAACCTGATGGCACTCGACAGCAGCTACCAGCGCGGCAGCCTGAACAACGGCAACCGTGTGGCCGGCGCGCCGAACTTCGTGGCGGCCGCGCAGCTGTCGTACGCCGTGCCGCAAGTGCCTGGCCTCAAGCTGTCGGCCGACGCGAAGTACACCGGCACCACCATGCTCGATGCATCGAACCAGATCAAGCTGCCCGGCTACACGCTTGCCAACCTGGGCGCGAGCTATGTGACGCGCATCGGCGGCTACGACACGACCTTCCGCTTCGCGGTCAACAACGTGACCAACCGGAAGTACTGGGAATACCAGTACGAGAACTACATCAAGGCCGGCGACCCACGCACCTTCAGCGTGAGCGCCAAGCTGGACTTCTAAACGGCTGAACGGCTAAACGGCCTCGGCGAAGCTGGCGAAGCACGCATCGAGCCGCTCGATGTACGCCCGCTTCTCTTCCTCGCCGATGAAGCTGCCCTCGAAACTGTTCGCCGCCAGCTGCCACGCGTGCTGCGCGGTGAGCCCGGTCGCGGCAAAGGTCTGCAGGAAGTTCTCGTTCATGTAGCCGCCGAAGTACGCCGGGTCGTCGGAGTTGACCGTGGCGACCAGCCCGGCATCGAGCAGCGTCTTCAGGTTGTGCTGCGCCAGGTCCGGGAACACGCAGAGCTTGAGGTTCGACAGCGGGCACACGGTCAGCGGAATGCGGTCCTGCGCCAGCCGCTGCATCAGCGCCGGGTCCTTGGCGCTCTGCACGCCGTGGTCGACGCGCTCGACCTTCAGCACGTCGAGCGCGCTCCAGACGAACTCGGGCGGCCCTTCTTCGCCCGCGTGCGCAACCAGGTGGAAGCCGAGTTCACGGCAACGCGCGAACACGCGCGCGAACTTCTCCGGCGGATGGCCGAGCTCGCTCGAATCCAGGCCGATGCCGATGAACTTGTCGCGGTAGGGCAGCGCCTGTTCGAGCGTCTCGAACGCCTCTTCCTCGCTGAGGTGGCGCAGGAAGCACAGGATCAGCGCGGCGCTCACGCCGAGCCGGGCTTCGGCGTCGACGCAGGCCCGATGCAAGCCGTCGATCACGGTCCCGATGTCGACGCCGCGTGCCGTGTGGGTCTGCGGGTCGAAGAACATCTCGGTGCGCACCACGTTGTCGGCCGCGGCGCGCTCCAGGTAGGCCCAGGCCATGTCGTAGAAATCCTGTTCCTCGAGAAGCACGCTGGCGCCGGCGTAGTAGATGTCCAGGAAGCTCTGCAGATTGGTGAAGGCGTAGGCCTCGCGGAGCGCTTCCACATTGGCGTAAGGCAGCGTGACGCGGTTGCGCTGCGCCAGCGCGAAGATCAGCTCGGGCTCCAGCGAGCCTTCGATGTGCATGTGGAGCTCGGCCTTCGGCATCGCACACAGCAGCGCGGGCAGGCGGTCGGCCGGGATGTTGAATTCTGTGGGGTTCATGGCGTCACTCTAAATCGAATCGGTACCGGCAGGCATGGCCTGCACGGCCCGATCCGCCGTGCCCGCCAAAACCCGCCGCAACATCGGGATCGGCACCTCGCCGAGAATGCACATGCCCGGCCGAATACCCCCACGCGCCGTTCCATGAGTCCTTCATCATGGCCGGGCAGGATCGCCCCACCGGCCGAAGTCTTCGCGCCGCTTTTCTCGAGATCGTCATGTCTTCCCTGCTGTCCCACTTCTCCGCACGGAGCGCGCCGTGCAATCGCTGAACCTCTGGCTGTTCGAATTCTTCGGCGCCGGCTTCACGCCGCATCCGTTGCTGCTGCCATTGGCCGCTGCGCTCGCGACCGGCTCGTCCTGGCTCTGCGTCGCCCTGCTGGGCTGGACCGCGTTTCGCCGTCCGCCAGAGCGCGTCTACGTGATCGCCGCGCTGCTCGCGGCCGGTGTCGCATCGCTGCTGGCCAAGCAGTTGGCCGAGTCGATCGGCATGCCGCGCCCTTTCGCAATGGGCCTCAGCCCCGAGCACATCCCACACGGCGCACGCGCCGGCCTGCCGAGCGCACACGCATCGGTGATGTTCACGACAGCCTTCGTGCTGATGCTGCGCCGGCCGTTGCGCGATGTCGGCTGGGTCATCGCCGGCATCGCCGTGGCGACCTCGTTGTCGCGGGTCTATGTCGGCGTGCACTTCCCGCTCGACATCGCGGCCGGCGTGCTGCTGGGCGCGGTGCTGGCAGGCGCGCTGTCGACGGTCTGGCCGTGGCTGCAGGCACAGGCCGCCACACTGGCAGCGGTCTACGGCTACGGCGAGGGCCCTTCGACTGCATTGATGCCGCGCCGGCTGGTGCGCCTGTCGCGCCGACTGGCCGATGGCCGCATCGCGCTGTGGCTGGCGCTGGGCTGCGCGGTGATTGCGGTGGCCGTCGGCCTCGGTACGCCGGAGTTCCTGCCGCTGTCGTTCCTGCAGGAAGACGGACCGGTCGAACGAAGCACCATCGCCGTGTACCTGGCGGCGGCGGCGCTGGTCCTCGCGGTCCGTGTGCCGGGACTCGCGCGCATCGACAAGGCCGCCATGTGCGTGGTGCTGCTCGCACTGGCCGCACGCGAGGCCGACCTGCATTCGGCGGTCTACGGCATGAGCATCCTGAAGGCGCGCTTCTACAACCAGTTCGCGTCCGCGTCGCAGATCGCCGGCGCCCTGGCCATGCTCGCGCCGATCGTGCTGTCGGCCGCGTGGCTGCTGCGGCGTTACGTCTCGGTGCCCTGGGCGTCGCCGGCCCGCCGCAAATGGTGGCCGGCCACGATGA
>JAZKDL010000358.1:0-14576 GCA_040387575.1 Pseudomonadota bacterium | reverse complement strand
GTCTTGGCCCAGTTCACCACCGAGTCGTAGGACGTGGTGACGAAGCCTTCCTTAAATACGCCTTCAATGGCCATGACTATCCTTGTTGCCGGAATCCGGCTATTCCCAGTCGAGAGCGCCTTTTTTCCACTCGTAGGCGAAGCCCACGACAAGAATTGCCAGGAAGATCACGACCGCCCAGAAGCCGGCCGCGCCCACCTCTTTCAGGGCCACAGCCCAAGGAAAGAGAAAGGCGATCTCGAGATCAAAAAGAATGAAGAGGATGGCCACCAGGTAGTAGCGGACATCGAACTGCATGCGGGCGTTTTCGAAAGCTTCGAAGCCGCATTCGTAAGGGGAGTTTTTTGCCGCATCGGGCCGATTGGGGCCGAGGACATATCCGAGAACCTGGGGTCCGATGCCTACACCGATACCGACCAGAATGAACAAGAGGACGGGGAGGTAGGATTCGAGGTTCATCAGGGTTCTATCACCGCTTGCCACTGGCAGGAAGCACGCTCCCTGCCAGTGATATTTGGTGCGGTCGGCGAGACTCGAACTCGCACAGCTTTCGCCACTACCCCCTCAAGATAGCGTGTCTACCAATTTCACCACGACCGCGGTTTTTTCTGTCCGGATGGCATGAGGAGACCAAGAGGTCTTTGGCTTTCCGGAACAGCTTTAGAGTTTACCCTGAAACGTCGCCTTTTTCACTCGGCGAGTGCATCAATCTTACTAGTTTATTTCGACGGAATCTGTGCCGCGCCCGATGCAGGGACAGCAGGCGCAGCACCAGCACCCGATGCGGCCGTTGCTGGCGCGGCGGCCGATGGAATCTGGCTTGCAGAGTTAGGCGCGACCGGCGCCGGCACACCCACTGCGGCACGCTCCAGCAGACTGCCGCCGCCCGTCGGCCGCGCATGGCTGAAATAGGCCAACAACAGCGTACAGACGAAGAAGACTGCAGCAAGCACCGCCGTGGTGCGCGAAAGGAAGTTTGCGCTGCCACTGGCGCCGAACAAGCTGCCGGCACTGCCGCTGCCGAATGCCGCGCCCATGTCGGCACCCTTGCCGTGCTGGACCAGGATCAGCCCGATCATTGCGAGTGCGGAGAGCATCTGCACGCCCACCAGAATATTGAGAACCACGTTCATCTCTTTGTAACTCCTTGAAGGGAAAAACCGCTCGCGCTCAGCGCGCAGCGGCAATGATTTGCAGGAAGTCCGGCGCCTTGAGGGACGCGCCACCAATCAGACCACCATCGATATCAGGCTGCGACAGCAGTTGCGCCGCATTCGACGCATTCATGCTGCCGCCGTAAAGAATTTGAATACCGGCCGCATGCTCGCTTGCCGCGTGATGCAACTGCGCGCGCAGCACCGCATGAACGGCTTGCGCCTGCTCCGGCGTTGCCGTCTTGCCGGTTCCGATCGCCCAGATGGGCTCATACGCAACGACAATTTCGCTGATGCAATGCCCGTTCACATGGATGACGGCTGCGAGTTGACGCTTGACCACCTCTTCCGTCCGTCCGGCCTCGCGCTCTTCCAGAGTTTCGCCGACGCAAACGATCGGCGTGATGCCTTTCGACAGCGCAGCAGCCGCCTTGGCGGCTACGATGTCGTCCGTCTCACCGTGGTATTGGCGGCGCTCCGAATGCCCGACGATTGCGTAGCGCACGCCGAAATCCCGCAACATCGCAGCCGATTGCTCTCCAGTGAATGCGCCTTGCGGCTGAGCCGACACGTCCTGCGCGCCCAACACCAACGCCGAGCCCGCAAGCAGGCCTTGCACCTGAGCCAGGTAAGGCGCAGGAACGCATAGCGCAACGTCGCAAGCCGGCCGAGCGCCTTGCAACAACGCCGCCACCAAGGCTTCGTTGGCAACCAGGCTGCCGTTCATCTTCCAGTTACCGGCAATCAGTTTTCGATTTGTCATCTCTTTGTTGCTTCCATCACCAAGTCAGCACGATCTTGCCGATGTGCTGGTTGGATTCCATCAGACTGTGGGCCTGCGCGGCGCCGCTCGGCTCCCCAACAGCGGCAAAAACGCTATGAATAACGGGCTTGATCGCGCCACTTTCCAGCAATGGCCACACCTTTTCACGAAGCGCCGATGCAATGGCACCTTTAAACGCCACCGGCCGCGGACGCAGCGTCGAACCGGTCAAGGTCAGGCGCTTGCGCAGCACGAGGCCCGCATTGATCTCGCTCTTGACGCCACCCTGGACCGCAATGATGACTAACCGGCCGTCTTCGGCCAGGCAACCAAGTTCGCGGCCAACGTAGGCACCGGCCACCATGTCGAGGACGACATCAACGCCCTTGCCACCGGTGATCGCCAGCGCCTGCTCGACGAAATCCGCCGTGCGATAGTTGATCGCATGGTCGGCGCCGAGCGCCTTGCAGGCTTCGCATTTCTCGTCGCTGCCAGCCGTCACGATGACGGTCGCGCCCATCGCCTTGGCGAGCTGGATCGCAGTCACGCCGATGCCGCTGGAGCCGCCTTGAATCAACAGCGTCTCGCCCTTTTGGAGGCGACCGCGTTCGAACACGTTGCTCCAGACCGTGAAGAAGGTCTCGGGCAGCGACGCCGCATCGACGTCTCGCCACCCCTTGGGCACCGGCAGGCACTGCACGACAGGCGCCACGCAGAATTCCGCATAGCCCCCACCAGCCACCAACGCACAGACACGATCGCCGATCGACAGGCCGGCCCGAGCCAAAGCCGCGGCGTCACCAGCGACGATCTCGCCAGCCACCTCGAGGCCAGGCAAGTCGGACGCACCCGGAGGAACCGGGTAGTTGCCGGTGCGCTGCAGCACGTCCGGGCGATTCACGCCGCTCGCAGCGACGCGGATCAAAAGTTCGCCGACACCCGCTTCGGGAACCGGACGCTCTGCCACGCGCAAGACCTCCGGTGCGCCGAACGATGTGATCTCAATGGCTTTCATGATCTTCCTGATGGCAAATGTCCGCCCCAAGGGGCGGACGTGGCGGGGTACACGGTGTAGACGGCATTGCCGCCTACCTCCTCACGCTCAGGACTGTTGATCGCCGCCGCGGTTCGATTGCTGCGATGACTGCGGCTCGCTCGGGCGCTGTTCCGCCTGCTCGCCACCGTTGCCGTTGTTGTCGAAGCGGGGTGCGCGTTGCGGACGCTCGCGGCGATCGCCACGGTCTTCACGCGGTGCACGCTCCTGGAATTCCATGCCGGCCGGGCGCTCGGCCAGAGCCTTCATCGACAGCTTCACACGGCCTTTTTCGTCCGTTTCGAGGACCTTGACCTTGACGATCTGGCCTTCGGTCAGATAGTCGGTCACTTTCTCGACGCGCTCGTGGGCGATCTGGCTGATATGCAGCAGACCGTCCTTGCCAGGCAGCAGGTTGATCAGTGCGCCGAAGTCGAGGATCTTGGTGACCGGGCCTTCGTACACCTTGCCGATTTCGACTTCCGCCGTAATCTGCTCGATGCGCTTTTTGGCCAGCTCTGCCTTTTCCGGATCGGTCGAAGCGATGGTGATCGTGCCGTCTTCGTCGATGTTGATCGTCGTGCCAGTCTCTTCCTGCAGACCGCGAATGACGGCGCCGCCCTTGCCGATCACATCACGGATTTTTTCCGGATTGATCTTCAGCGTGGTCATGCGGGGCGCGAAGTTCGATACCTCGGCCTTCGCTTCGCCCATGGCTTCCTGCATCTTGCCGAGGATGTGCATGCGGGCTTCCTTGGCCTGAGCCAATGCAACCTGCATGATTTCTTTCGTGATGCCCTGGATCTTGATGTCCATCTGCAGCGCGGTGATGCCGTTGGTCGTACCGGCCACCTTGAAGTCCATGTCGCCCAGGTGATCTTCGTCGCCCAGGATGTCGGTCAGCACCGCGAAGCGGTTGCCTTCCTTGATCAGGCCCATGGCGATACCGGCCACGTGAGCCTTCATCGGCACGCCGGCGTCCATCATCGACAGGCAGCCGCCGCAGACCGAAGCCATCGACGACGAGCCGTTCGACTCGGTGATTTCCGAAACGACGCGCACCGTGTACGGGAATTCTTCCTTGCTCGGCAGCACCGCGACGAGCGCGCGCTTGGCCAGACGGCCGTGGCCGATTTCACGGCGCTTGGTGGAGCCCATGCGGCCGACTTCGCCGGTGGCGAAGGGAGGCATGTTGTAGTGGAACAGGAAGCGGTCTTCGTACTCGCCAGCCAGCGCGTCGATGCGCTGCGCGTCGCGCTCGGTACCGAGCGTGGTGATGACCAGCGCCTGGGTTTCACCGCGGGTGAACAGGGCCGAACCGTGGGTGCGCGGCAGCACGGAGTTGCGGATCTCGATCGGGCGCACGGTGCGCGTGTCACGGCCGTCGATACGCGGCTCTCCTTCGAGGATCTGGCTGCGGACGATCTTCGATTCGATCGCGAACAGCAGGTCGTTGACCTTGCCCGAATCGAACGGCTCACCGCTTTCCTTCAGCGCGGCCAGCACGCCAGCGTTGGCTTCGCGCAGGGCTTGCGTACGGGCTTGCTTGCTGCGGATCTGGTAGACCGCGCGCAGCTTCTCTTCGGCTAGGCCGTTGACCTTGGCGACGAAGGCCTCGTCTTCGGCCGGAGCCGTCCATTCCCACACCGGCTTGCCGGCATCGCGCACGAGCTCATGAATCGCGCTGATGGCAACGTTGGCCTGCTCATGACCGAACACCACGCCACCCAGCATGATTTCTTCGGACAACTGCAGCGCTTCGGATTCGACCATCAGCACGGCGGCTTCGGTACCGGCCACGACCAGGTCCATCTGCGAATCCTTGCGGGCGGTTTGGCCCGGATTCAGCACGTACTGGCCGTTGACATAGCCCACACGGGCGGCGCCGATCGGGCCGCTGAAGGGAATGCCGGAGACCGACAGCGCGGCGGAAACGCCGATCATGGCAGCGATATCAGCATCGACTTCGGGGTTGAGCGACAGCGTGTGGATGACCACGTGCACTTCGTTCAGGAAACCTTCGGGGAACAGCGGGCGGATCGGACGATCGATCAGGCGGCTGGTCAGCGTTTCGTGTTCGCTGGGCTTGGCTTCGCGCTTGAAGAAGCTGCCGGGGATCTTGCCGGCGGCATAGGTCTTCTCGATGTAGTCGACGGTCAGCGGGAAGAAGTCCTGGCCGGGCTTGGCCGACTTGGAGGCGACCACCGTGGCGAGGATGACCGTGCCGTCGATGTCGACCTTGACGGCGCCGCTGGCCTGACGGGCGATTTCACCGGTTTCCATGACGACGGTCTTGTCGCCCCACTGGAAGGACTTGGTGACTTTGTTGAAGAGACTCATGTTTAGCTCCTGGTTTGAGAGCAGGCCACGCCGACGCGGCACGACCTGCAGGTGGGGAGCGCTTCCCAGAACACGATGCCATTCCAACGGAGCCCGCCCGGACTTCGTTGGAATGACACAGCTTCGCTCTGTTTCGGCACTCCAAAAACTGGATCGCGAAGTAAAAAACGCCTGAGCTAGCGGACTAACCCAGGCGTTTTTTCATGCAATCCGATTTACTTGCGCAGACCCAGCTTGGCGATCAGCGCGGTGTAGCGGTCGGCATCCTTGGACTTGAGGTAGTCGAGGAGCTTGCGGCGGCGGCTCACCATACGCAGCAGACCGCGGCGGCCATGGTGGTCCTTGGCGTGGGTCTTGAAGTGGGGGGTGAGCTCGTTGATGCGAGCGGTCAGCAGTGCGACTTGCACTTCAGGACTACCCGTGTCGTTGGCGGCGCGGGCGTTGTCCTTGACGACTTCGGCCTTGATGGAGGCTGCGATCATGATGATTTCCTTTGTTCCGGGATGTTTGACTTGCGGTGAGCGCTGGAACTGCACCCACCGTGCGCCTTTCGGCAGAACTCAGGATTATAACGTGCCGCTTGCCTGCTGCCCAGACAGCCAGGTTTTCAGCCGTTGCACGCCTTCGACGAGGCGTTGCGGGTCCTTCGACGCGAAACACCAGCGCAGCCAGCCCTGCGCTTCGGGCGCAAAGGCTTCACCGGGTGCGAGCCCGATACCGGCCTCGACAACAAGGCGCTTGGCGGTGTCCAGCGAATTGCCATAGCCCTCCAGTTGGAAGAACGCATACATCCCGCCCTTGGCAGGCACCACGCGCACGCCAGGCACCTCGGCCAGAAGCGGCACCAGCACGTCGCGGCAGGACTTGAGGTGCGCGACGACGCGCGGCGTGATCTCGTCCACATGCGCCAGCGCCGCCACGCCGGCGCGCTGGGTGAACACGCTGGCGCACGAGGTGTTGAATTCGATCAGCTTGCCCATGCCGTCCATCAGCGCGGACGGCATCACCAGCCAGCCGAGGCGCCAGCCGGTCATCAGGAAGCTCTTGGAGAAGCTGTGCGCCACCACCAGCCGGTCTTCCGGCGCGGCGACATCGAGGAAGCTCGGCGCACAGGCATTGGGCGTCGGCTCGAAATACAAACGCTCGTAGACCTCGTCCGCCAGGATCCAGGTGCCGGTCGACCGGCAATGCGCCAGGATTTCCTGCTGCTCATCGCGGGTCAGCGTCCACCCAGTCGGATTGTTGGGCGCGTTCACGATCAGCAGCTTGGTGCGCGCCGTGACCGCGCTCTTCAGCGCGTCCAGGTCCAGCGTCCACTCGCCGTCGCGCGGTTTGAGTGGCACGCAGCGGACGGTCGCGCCCATGATCGCCGGCTGGGCCACCAGGTTGGGCCAGACTGGCGTGACGGCCACGACCTCGTCGCCTGCATCGACCAGCGCCTGCACGGCGAGCATCAGTGCGCTGACGCCGCCCGAGGTGATCGCGATGCGCGACGCATCCACCGCCGGGTGCAGCGTGCTGGTGTAACGCGCCACGGCCTCGCGCAATTCGGGCAGCCCGAGGTTGTGGGCGTAGAAGGTCTCGCCGCGCTGCAGCGACTCGATCGCCGCGTTGCGGATCACTTCGGGCGTGACTTCGTCGCTCTCGCCGAACCAGAAGGCGAGCACGTCGTCGCGGCCGAGGCCGGCGTTGGCGACTTCACGGATCTTGGAGGCTTCGAGCTGATGGATGGCTTGGCGCATGTCGTTTCTTTCTGTCTGGCGCTTCAGGGACGTTGCATCTTGCAGGTGGTCGGCATCTCGGCGCGTTCGGCGGCGACCGTCTTGATCACGCGGAACCCATAGCCCGAACCTTCGACGTCGAACTTGACACCCGGCGCGCCCTGCCTGTCCATCATGCCGACGACCAGTTGCTGCTGGAACTGGTGATCTGCGGCACGCATGCGGCCGCGCTGGCCGGCCAGCGTGACGTCCGCCTGCTCCAACGCGCGCGCCACCGCAATGGCGTCGGTGCTGCCCGCGCGCGTCACCGCCTGCGCCAGCGACTCGACCAGGAGCTGCATCCGCATGTGCACGTAGTCGTCGGCCGGCTTCGGGAAACGCGTACGGAAGTCCTTGTAGAAGGCTTCCGACTGCGGCGTCTGGACGTTCGGCAGCCAGTCGGCCACGGCGATCACGCGGCCGATGCCGGCATCGCCGATCGCGGCCGGCGCACCCAGCGCGTTGCCGTAGAACGTATAGAACGTGCCGTTGAAGCCAGCCTCGCGTGCCGCCTTCACGAGCAGCGTGAGATCGTTGCCCCAGTTGCCGGTGACCACCGCCTGCGCACCGCTCGCGAGGATCTTGCTCGCGTAGGGCGCGAAGTCCTTCACGCGGCCCATCGGGTGCAGTTCGTCACCGACCACCTGCACGTCGGGCCGCAGCGCCGTCAGCTGGCGCTTCGACTCGCGCAGCACCGCCTGGCCGAAGCTGTAATCCTGGCCGATCAGGTAGACGCGCTTGAGCTGTGCGTCGTCCTTGACCACGTCCATCAGCGCCGTCACGCGCATGTCGGCATGGGCGTCGAAGCGGAAGTGCCAGAAGCTGCAGCGCTCGTTGGTCAGCACCGGATCGACCGCGGAGTAATTCAGGAACAGCACGCGCCGCGACGGGTCGCGCTCGTTGTTCTTGTCGATCGCGTCGACCAGCGCTGCGGCGGTGGCCGACGAGTTGCCCTGCAGCACGATGCGCGCACCGTCGTCCATGGCGGCGCGCAGCGCCGACAGCGCCTCTTCGTTCTGGCCCTTGCTGTCATAGCGGTCGAGCTGCAGCATGCGGGCGCCGCCCGGCAGCGCAATGCCGCCGCGCGCATTCACGCGTTCGACGGCCCAGAGGATGTTGCGGAACACGGCCTCGCCGGTGTTGGCGAAGGGGCCGCTCATGCTCTCGATCAGCGCCAGCCGGATAGGGCCGGTGGATTGCGAAAACGCCGGGCCGGCCACCATGGCCGCTAGCGCCGAAGCGCCGAATTTCAAGGCTTGGCGGCGGCAAATAAAGCTCTGGGTCATTCTCTTGAAACGCGTGCCGCGGCGCCTAGATGGGGAGGCAAGCGGCACTCATGTTGAAAGGCCGCGCAGTGTAAGGGACACACCTTTCTTGTCCCGCTTGTGTTCAATTCAGGAGTTTTCACCATGTTCTTCGCACCCGCCGTCCGCACCGCCCGTTTCGCACCCCGCGCCTATGACCGCAGCTTCGAGCGCTTCGTCAACGACGCCCTCGCCGGGGGCAATCGCCGTCCCGTCGGCGTCGAACAGGACGACAAAACCTGGACGCTGACGCTGGACGTGCCCGGCCTGTCGCGCGACGACCTGTCGATCGGCATCGAAGGCGCCGTCGTCCGCATCGAAAGCAAGGCCGAAGCCAAGCGCCAGCTGAAAGCCGCCTACGAGCTGCCGCAGGACATCGATGTCGCTGCCAGCGAAGCCAAGCTCGAGAACGGCGTGCTCACCCTGAAGCTCGGCAAGCTGGCGCCTGTCAGCAACGTCCAGCAACTGGCGATCAACTGAGTTCCGCCGAGGTACGCCACCGCACACGTGGCGCACCCGGCGCGACAAGGCCAGCGGCTCCGGTTGCTGGCCTTTTTTTCATGCTTGCTCATCCAGCAACTGCCTGACTGGCCAACGAGAAGCCGTCGTTCAGGGCATGAAGACCCTCCCGCGTTCGAGCCCCCGACAATCGGCCCGCGCCACGCAGAGCGCATCGAACATCAGGAGGAATCACATGAAACGCCTTGTCCAGCGGGCTCAGGCCTGCGGCACCCTTGTGGCCATCGCCACACTCACCTTGTTCATCGCGCCAGCAACGGCGCGGGCCGCTGACGGGATCGTTGTCCCGCTGCCGCCCGCCGCAGCACGCGCCACCGCCGAAGTGTTCTTCTCGCCCGACGGCCACACCGACCAGGCGATCGCCGCTGCCATCGGCGCAGCCCGCCAGCGCGTCTGGGTCGCGGGCTACTACTTCACTTCGTCGGTGATCGCAAAGGCGCTGAGCTCGGCGCATGCACGCAATGTCGACGTGCGCGTCGTGCTCGACCGCTCGCAGGCCACGCTCAAGTACTCGAGCGCGACCTTCTTTCACAACCAGGCGGTGCCGCTGTGGATCAATTCGCGCTACCCGGTGATGCATCACAAGTTCGTCGTCATCGATGCCGACACGGTCGGCTTCGGCTCGATGAACTTCACGCGCGCCGGCGCGCAGCAGAACGCGGAGAACTTCAATCTGTTCCGGCGCTGGCCGCAGCTTGCCGGGCTCTATGCCAAGGAATTCAAGCGGCTCGCGGACGAGTCGGAGCCGTACCAACCTGGCATGACGTTCAGCACGAAGCCAGCCGGAGAGAGGGCCGAGTAAGTTGAAACGCACCCAGTGAAAACCAGATGAAACCAGATGAAACCGGATGTCGCCGCGCAACGCTGCAGCGCAGATCACCGAATCAGCCTTCGACCCGCTCCAGTGTGTCCAGCGGCCAGCGCGGCTTGACGTCGAACGCGTAGACATCGGTCGGCTGCTGCATGCCGGCCTGCAGGCGCATCGCGGCGGCCATGGCGATCATCGCGCCGTTGTCGGTGCACAGGTGAAGCTCGGGATAGTGCACACGCACGCCACGACGCGCGCAGGCGGCATTCAGTTGCCCTCGCAATGCCCGGTTGGCGCCCACGCCGCCGGCCACCACCAGCCGATCCAGTCCGGTCTGGTCGAGCGCCGCGAGACTCTTCTTCAACAACACCTCGACGATCGCCGCCTGCGTGGATGCTGCGAGGTCGGGCTTGCGCGCTTCCAGGTCGTCGCCGAGCTTGCGCGCCTGCGTCAGCACCGCGGTCTTCAGCCCGGCAAAGGAGAAGTCGAGATTGCCGCTGTGCAGGAGCGGTCGCGGCAGCTTGAACGCGGCCGGATCGCCCTGCTCCGCCAGCTTCGCAAGCCACGGGCCACCGGGGTATGGCAAGCCCATCAGCTTGGCGGATTTGTCGAAGGCCTCGCCGGCCGCGTCGTCGATGGTCTCGCCAAGAATTTGATATCGACCGACACCGTCCACGCGCATCAGCTGCGTGTGTCCGCCGGAAACCAGCAGCGCGACGAACGGGAATTCCGGCGCATCCACGCTCAGGAAGGGCGACAGCAGATGGCCTTCGAGATGATGCACGCCGAGCACCGGCTTGCCGAGCGCCGCGCCCAGGGCGCAGGCCACGCCAGCGCCGACCAGCAACGCGCCGGCCAGTCCCGGGCCGCGCGTGTAGGCGACCACGTCGACCTCGGCCAGCGTGCGGCCGGCTTCGTCAAACACCGCCTGCGCCAGCGGCAGCACGCGCCGGATGTGGTCGCGGCTGGCGAGTTCGGGCACCACGCCGCCGTAGGCCTGGTGCATGGCGATCTGGCTGTGCAGCGCGTGCGCGGCCAGACGCGGCAGGCCGCTGGCGCCGGCCTCGACCAGCGCCACGCCGGTTTCATCGCAGGATGATTCGATTCCCAATACGAGCATCGGCCGAGTGTAGGATGCGGCCGCCCTCGAGGCATGGATGTTGCTGCATGTCCCTGAACGCCGTCCGCCTCCAGGACCCCACACGATGAAATCCGGACTGAGCTTTTTGATCGCGGCCCTGCGCTGCGAGATCGACGAACTGGACCAGCTCGCCCGCACGAGCGAACTGGTCAGCGCCATTGGCCGGCTGGTGCACGCGCTGCAGCGTGAACGCGGCCTGTCGAACGTGTTGCTCGCCTCGGCGGGCCGCCGTTTCGCCACCGAGCGCAGCGAACAGATTGCCGACAGCCGACAGTTCGAAGACATCGTGCGCGCCGGCTTCGAGCAACTGGAAACCGACGCGCACCGCATCGGCAACGGCGCGCGGCTGTTCAGCCGGATTGCGTGGGTGCTGCCGGGGCTCGACGCCCTGCCCCACCTGCGCGGACGCATCGACCAACTCGGCATGCCGCCAGCCGACGCCACCAGCGCCTTCGTGAAACTGATCGCCGGTCTGCTGGCCGTCGTGTTCGAGGCGGCCGACGGCGCCACCGATCCGGAAATATCTCGCCTTCTGGTCGCGATGTTCAACTTCATGCAAGGCAAGGAATTCGCCGGCCAGGAACGGGCCTGTGGCGCGGCCGCCTTCACGTCCGGACTGAACGACAGCGCCCGGCAGCAGCAATGGCTGCACCTGATCGAATCGCAGGAGCGCTGCTTCCATGTTTTCGTCGAGTTCTCGGGCCCTGAACTGGCCGCGCAATGGCAAAGCAACCTGCCGCCTGCGCAGACCGCCGAGCTCGAACGGCTGCGCCGCATCGCCTGCGCGGCGCCGGCCGGCGTGCCCTTGAATCCGGAACTCAGCCCGACCTGGTTCGATTGCAGTTCTCGCCGGATCGACGGCATGCAGGTGGTCGAAGAGCGCCTCGCGGCCGATCTGCGCACGCTGTGCGAATCCAAGATTGCGCAGGCGCGAAGCGAGCTTGCCGCGCACGAGGCGCTGCTCACGCAACTCGCCGCCGAAGGCCGCAGCACGGCCACCGCGTTCTTCGATGCGCCTGCGACGGATGCGGCGCCGGCGATCAACACCAAGGCGCCCTACGGCCGGCAGCTGGAGCGCTCGATCCTGGAGATGGTGCAGGAGCAGTCGCAGCGCCTTCAGGCGATGAGCGACGAACTCGACACCGTGCGCGCGACCTTGAACGAACGCAAGCTGGTCGAGCGCGCCAAAGGCCTGCTGATGGCGCACCGGCAATTGAGCGAGGAAGAGGCGCACAAGATGCTGCGCCAGACCGCGATGAACCAGAACCGGCGCGTCGTCGACGTGGCCGAATCGGTGCTGTCGATGGCCGAATACCTGCCACGGGGCACGTCTGCCTGAATTGGTGGGCCTGAATTGGTGCGACGCACAACAAGCGTGCCTTGCGTGCCAGCCCGGACCAAACCCGGCCATTCGCTTGCGCCACAAGGCTTTGCCGCTATGAAAAACGCAGCACAGGCAACGACGAAAAGCTTGGCACGCCGTTTGCATCAGTCCTTGCACAGACCGACGTAGGTCTTCAGGCAGGCGACTTCCAATGACGGGAGCCGCCCACCGACCGGACAAAGGCGTCCGCACTGCGCATTGGCTCGTTTTCGAACGGCTTCTGCGCGATGCGGACGCCTTTTTTGTTTTCTGCTTTGCCCTTTCGCTCTTTCTTCCTTCTGGAGTTCGCCCCATGACCGATCTGCTGAAAACCAAGCTCAGTCGCCGCCGCGTGCTGCAGGCCGCCGCCGTCGGTGCCGCCGGCATCGATCCGGCCCTGCGCGCCCTGGCCTACGCGCAAGGTTCCGACAAGCCCGAGAAGGAGGAGGTCAAGGTCGGCTTCATTCCGCTGACCGACTGCGCCAGCGTGGTGATGGCCTCGGTGCTCGGCATCGACAAGAAGTACGGCGTGAAGATCGTCCCGAGCAAGGAAGCGAGTTGGGCCGGCGTGCGCGACAAGCTGGCCAACGGCGATCTCGACATGGCGCACGTGCTGTATGGACTGGTCTACGGCATGCACGTCGGCGCCGGCGGCGCCAAGAAGGACATGGCCGTGCTGATGACGCTCAACAACAACGGCCAGGCGATCACGCTGTCGAAGAAGCTGGCCGACAAGGGCGCGGTCGACGCGCCATCGCTCGCCAAGTTCATCCAGAAGGAAAAGGGCGAGTACACCTTCGCCCAGACCTTCCCGACCGGCACCCACGCGATGTGGCTCTACTACTGGCTAGCCTCGGCCGGCATCGACCCGTTCAAGGACGTGAAGAACATCGTGGTGCCGCCGCCGCAGATGGTCGCCAACATGCGCATCGGCAACATGGACGGCTACTGCGTGGGCGAACCCTGGGGCCAGCGCGCCATCATGGACGGCATCGGGGTCACGGCCATCACGACGCAGGACATCTGGAAGGACCATCCGGAAAAGGTGCTCGGCACGACCGCGGACTTCGTCAAGAAGTACCCGAACACCGCGCGCGCCGTGACGGCCGCGGTGCTGGAAGCCAGCAAGTGGATCGACGCCGGGCTCCAGAACAAGAACAAGATGGCCGACACCATCGCCGACAAGAGCTACGTCAACACCAGCGTCGACGCGATCAACCAGCGCATCCTGGGCCGCTACACCAACGGCATGGGCAAGACCTGGGACGACCCGAACTACATGAAGTTCTACAACGACGGCGCGGTGAACTTCCCCTACCTGTCCGACGGCATGTGGTTTCTCACCCAACACAAGCGCTGGGGCCTGCTGAAAGAGCATCCGGATTACCTGAAGGTCGCGACCGAGATCAACCGCATCGACATCTACAAGCAGGCCGCCGCCGCCACGCAGACACCGGTACCGAAGGACCCGATGCGTACCAGCAAGCTGTTCGACGGCACGGTCTGGGACGGCAAGGATCCGAAGAAGTACGCCGAGTCGTTCAAGCTGCATGCCTGAGGAGCCAAACACCATGGTCAGCGCCGTTTTCCATCACCCGATCGAGGCTTCGGCCTCATTGCCGACCGCCTCCAAGGCTGCGACGGCGGTCACGCAGCCAACAGTCGTTGCGCCCACCGCGCCAACCCCGAAGATCCGCCACACGCTCGACCTGCGCGCCTTCTGGATGCGCGTTCTGCCGCCGCTCGCCGGCTTCGGCCTGCTGCTGCTGATCTGGGAACTCATCTCGGTCAACAGCACCACCGGCTTCCCGTCGCCGCTCGAAACCGGCAAGCAGGCGCTCGAGGTGTTCAGCGATCCGTTCTACAGCAAGGGGCCGAACGACCAGGGCGTCGGCTGGAACGTGCTGTCGTCGCTCAAGCGCGTGGCCATGGGGTTCGGCCTGGCGGCGCTGATCGGCATTCCGGCGGGCTTCGCGATCGGGCGCTTCGAGTTCCTGTCGCGCATGTTCAATCCGCTGATCAGCCTGCTGCGGCCGGTGTCGCCGCTGGCCTGGCTGCCGATCGGCCTGCTGGTGTTCAAGGGCGCCAACCCGGCCGCCATCTGGACCATCTTCATCTGCTCGATCTGGCCGATGGTGATCAACACGGCGGTCGGCGTGCAGCGCGTGCCGAGCGACTACATGAACGTCGCGCGCGTGCTGAACCTGAGCGAATGGAAGATCCTCACCAAGATCCTGTTCCCCGCCGTGCTGCCGTACATGCTGACCGGCGTTCGGCTGGCCGTGGGCACCGCCTGGCTGGTGATCGTCGCGGCCGAAATGCTGACCGGCGGCGTCGGCATCGGTTTCTGGGTGTGGGACGAGTGGAACAACCTCAACGTCAAGAACATCA
>JAZKDL010000357.1:2809-4935 GCA_040387575.1 Pseudomonadota bacterium | reverse complement strand
TGGTCGACCTGCTGGACGGCTGCGGGCTGTTCGGCCGCGTGGCGGGCTCGGTCAACATCGTGCGGCGTGCCGCCAACGACCAGCTCGAAGGTGACCTGTTCGACGGCGAAGGCCTGCTCGGCGCGCTCGACCGCTGCAACATCCCGTTCCGCGGCAAGCGCGTGCTGGTGGTCGGCGCCGGCGTGAGCGCCTCCGCGATCGGCGTGGCGCTGGCCGAAGGCGGTACCGTGAATGGCGCCGAGCACATCGCCTTCTTCGATACCTCGGCCGGCAAGGCGGCCAGCGTCGCGGCCCGGCTCGACACCTACTTCGACGCCACGGTAACGGCCGCCGACAGCAGCGATCCGGCCGGCTACGACCTCGTGATCAACGCGACCGCGATGGGCCTGGACGAAGCCCACCCGCTGCCCTTCGACGTCGCGCGCATGGACAGCCATGCGGCGCTGTTCGACATCCTGCTGCGCAACCAGCCGACGCCCCTGGTGCGTGCCGTCCGGGCCCGTGGCCTGAATGCACAGGCCGGCTTCGAGATGCTGGTGCAGCAGATGCCGTACTACTTCGATTATTTCGGCCATGCCGATGCCGCCAAGGCCTTGCGCGCCGATGCCGACTTCGTTCGCGAGATCGTCTATCCGGCCGCGATGGCGGACGAGATCCGCACGCCACTTCGATACCAGTCCGCAAGCGTCGCCTGAGAGAGTTAGAGGAGCCGACGCTTTCCACCCCGGCGCCGCGAGGTGCTTTTTTTCCGCCTGCTTCATCAAAAAGAGAGACGAAACATGTCCATCAGCACATCGAAAGCCGCCGCCGCGGCGCGCGCCTCGGAGGCGGGCAAGTCGCCCCGCAAGGCCGCGTTTGCAAGCTGGATCGGCAGCGCGGTCGAGTACTACGACTTCTTCATCTACGGCACGGCCGCCGCGCTGGTGTTCGGCAAGCTGTTCTTCCCGTCGATCGACCCGAAGCTCGCCACCGTGGCCGCCTTCGCGACCTTCGGGGTCGGCTACATCACGCGGCCGATCGGCGCGTTCTTCATGGGCCACGTGGGCGACAAGTTCGGTCGCAAGAAGGTGCTGACCTTCACGCTGCTGCTGATGGGCATCTCGACTTTCGCGATCGGCCTGCTGCCGACGTACAACCAGATCGGCATCGCTGCGCCGATCCTGCTGGTCGTGCTGCGCCTGCTGCAAGGTTTGTCGGCCGCCGGCGAACAGGCCGGTGCCAACTCGATGACGCTGGAGCATGCGCCGGAACACCGCCGCGGCTTCTTCACCAGCTTCACGCTGAGCGGCACGCAGATGGGCTTCATCCTGGCGACGCTGGTGTTCCTGCCGATTTCCAGCCTGCCCGAAGACCAGTTGCTGGCGTGGGGCTGGCGCGTTCCGTTCTTCCTGAGCGCCGTGGTCGTCGCGGTCGGCTTCTGGGTCCGCCGCAGCCTGCCGGAAACCCCGGCCTTCGAGGAAGAAGCCAAGACGCAAGCCGCGCCCAAGCTGCCGATGGCGATCCTGTTCCGCGACCACACGCCCGACGTGGTGCGCGTGATCTTCGCCGCGCTGGTGTCGGTGGTCAGCACCATCTTCGGCATCTTCGTGCTGTCCTATGCGGTCAACACCATGCACATTCCGCGCGCCAGCATGCTGACGCTGCTGGTCTGCACCAACCTCGTCGCGCTGGCCGCCATTCCGCTGTGGGCGATCCTGTCGGACCGCATCGGCCGCAAGCCGGTCTTCATCTTCGGTGCACTGGCCTGTGCCGTGATGATCTGGCCGACGCTGTGGGCCATCGCCCAGGGCGACATCTTTCTGATCTACGTGTTCGGCATCCTGCTGTCGGGCGTGGTCTACAGCGCGTCGAACGCGGTCTGGCCATCGCTCTACGGCGAAATGTTCGACACCCGCGTCCGCCTGTCGGGCATGGCGATCGGCACGCAGATCGGCTTCGCGCTCGGCGGCTTTGCGCCGACCATCAGCGCGGCCATCCTGGGCGACGGCCCGAACGGCTGGATGCCGGTGGCCGGCCTGGTGACCGCTTCGTGCGTGATCGCCGCGATCTCGGCATCGACCGCCCGCGAAACCTACAACGTGCCGATGCGCCTGCTGGGCAAGAAGGCCGGAGCGGCTGCATGAGCG
>JAZKDL010000357.1:0-2709 GCA_040387575.1 Pseudomonadota bacterium | reverse complement strand
ATCCAGGTCGACGGCGGGCTCGTGAGCGGCATCGCGTGGCCGAACGCGAACGTGGCCGGCGCGAACGTGCGGGCGTACCTGGGCCTGCCGTACGCGGCAGCGCCGGTCGGCGCGCTGCGCTGGCAGCCGCCGCAACCGGTCGTGCCCTGGCGCGGCGTGCGCGCCGCCGACACGTTGCCGCCGCAGTGCGTGCAGCCCGGCCGATCGACCGAATCCGTGTACTTCGAATTTGCCGGCGTGCAGCCGATGAGCGAAGACTGCCTCTACCTGAACGTCTGGACGCCTGCCGCATCGGCCGACGCCGGCTTGCCGGTGATGGTGTGGTTCCACGGCGGCGGCTTCCAGCAGGGCTCGGGTGCGAACCCGGTGTTCGTGGACGGCGACCTGCCGGCGCAAGGCGTCGTGCTGGTGACCTTCAACTACCGGCTCGGCCCGTTCGGCTTCATGGCGCATCCGGCCTTCAGCGCCGAGGCGGCGGACGCTGGCTTCAGCGGATCGGGCAACTACGGCCTGCGCGACATGGAAGCCATGCTGCGCTGGGTGCAACGCAACATCGCGGCCTTCGGTGGCGACCCCGCTCAGGTCACGATCTTCGGCCAGTCGGCCGGTGCGGCCGGCGTCATCGACATGATGGCTTCGCCGCGCACTGAAGGGCTCTACGCCCGCGCGATCGCGCAGAGCTTCGGCGTGACCGGCATGGAAAGCCTGGCGAACGCCGAGCGCTCCGGTGCCGCCTTTGCGGAGAGCATCGGCGCCACCACGCCCGAGGCGCTGCGCGCATTGCCGGCAGAGGCGCTGCTCGACAGTTACCTCGCACGGCCCGAACGCTGGATGCCGATCGCCGATGGCGACTTCATCGCGCGGCCGGTGCGCGAGATCTTCGCCGCCGGCGAGCAGGTCGCCGTGCCGCTGCTGACCGGCTGGAATGCCGACGAAGGCAGCACCTTCGGCTTCTCGCGTGACCTGGCGAGCTTCGAGGACAAGCTGGCCAAGCGCTTCGGCGACCGCATCACGCAGGCCCGGCAGCTGTACCCCGCGGCGACCGATGCCGAGGCGAAGGCCGCGAGCCTCGCGCTGGTGGGCGACGAGCTGTTCGCGTCCGGCGTGCACGCGGCCGTGCGCAGCCATACGCGCAAGGCGCCGAGCTGGCTCTATTACTTCGACCACCTGCAGCCCTTCAAGCCCGGCCAGCGCTACCGCGAGTCGGGCGACGCCGAACCGGCGCAGGCGCTGGGCGTGTTCCACAGTTCCGAGTACGCGTACATCTTCGGCACGACCGGCGTGCTCACGCGCGACTGGGGCGCGGACGACGCGCGCGTCACGCAGCTGATGCAGCACATCTGGCTGAACTTTGCGCGCACCGGCAACCCCAACGGCGAAGGCGTGCCGCAGTGGCCGACCTTCGACGAGCGCAGCAGATCGATGCTGCGGCTGTCTGCAGCGCCCGCGCTGATCGACGTGCCGCGGCTCGCGCAGCTCGAACTGGTCGGCTGACGCGTCGCTTTTCATTTCTCATCCATCGCGCTCCCGCATTCATCCGAAAGACGCACGCTTCCCATGTCCATCGCCATCGACCGCTTCGGCTTCAACACCATCACCATGGGAGGCGATCTGGGGCACAAGCTCGAAGCGATGAAGGCGGCGGGCTTTGCCGGCGTCGAGATGTGGGCGCGCGACCTGGTCACGCATCCGGCCGGCCTGGCGGGCGCGGCGGCGCAGATCAAGTCGAGCGGCCTGCGCGTGACCGACTTCCAGCCGCTGCGCGACTTCGAATGCGCGCCGGACGTGATGCGCGCGCACCGGCTCGACGTTGCGCGCGAGCATCTGCGCCAGATGTCGATGGTCGGCGCCGACCTGCTGCTGTGCTGCTCGACCACGCTGCCGCGTTCCAGCGACGACCCCGAGCGTGCAGCGGCCGACCTGCGCATCCTGGGCGACCTGGCCGCGCCGCTGGGTATCCGCATCTGCTACGAGGCGCTGAGCTGGGGCCGGCACGTCAACCGCTGGCAACAGGCCTGGGACATCGTGCAGCGCTGCGACCATCCGGCCGTCGGCCTGAACCTCGACTCGTTCCACATGGCCGTGCTCGGCGACGACACGACTGAGTCGCTCGAGCGGCTGTCGCAGGTCGACGTGAAGAAGATCTTCCTGGTGCAGCTGGCCGACTATTTCTTCGCCTATGGCGACAAGCCGCTCGACATCATCGAACTGGCACGCCACCAGCGCCTGTTCCCCGGCGAAGGCCTGCAGGACGTGCGTCCGCTGGTGCAGCTGCTCGAGGACATGGGCTACGCCGGCGACTACACCTTCGAGGTGTTCAACGACGACTACGTCAATTTCGAACCGCTGGCGGTCGCGCAGCGCGCCATGAAGAGCGCGCGCTGGATCAGCGACCACCACGTGCCCCGCACCCAGGAGTAAACCCATGATTTCCGGAAAGACCACCCTCATTGCCCACCTGGGCTACCCGACCGAAGCCTTCAAGGCGCCGATGATCTACAACCCCTGGTTCGACCAGAAGGGGATCGACGCGGTGGTGGTGCCGATGGGCGTCAAGCCAGAGGACTATGCGACGTCGCTCGCGGCGATCTTCCGGTTCAGCAACATCCGCGGCGCGCTGGTCACCATGCCGCACAAGGTCACGACCGTCGGCCTGGTCGACGAGGTCACGCCGACCGCCAAGATCGCCGGCGCCTGCAACGCGATCCT
>JAZKDL010000356.1:0-6070 GCA_040387575.1 Pseudomonadota bacterium | reverse complement strand
ACGCGGTAGCGCTTGTCGGCCTCTTCCTGCGCGAGGATGGTTTCGCTGACCAGGCATTGGAGGATGCGGTGCGCTGTCGGCCGCGCCAGTGCATGGGCGCGCGCAAGGTCCGCCAGCGACACGCCCGATGCGCCCGCCTGCGCGACGCTGCGCAGAATGGCTGCGGCGCGGCGCAGCACCTGCGTGCCATCGCTTGAACGCGTAGCGGCCTGTGTGGTGGCCGGTGACGAAGTCTTCACCATGGTTTGATTTCCCGGTTGCTCGTTTGACCACATTCTGGAATGGTCGGACTGTGCTTTCCCCTAGCGGCAAGCACAGAGGGTGCCCGGCACTCTACAGTGCGCACGGTCATTGAGAACAGAGACAAACACCAGTCCATATATTGGACTGTCCAGCAAGACTTCCGACAAGGAGCAGAGACATGGGCATCGATCGATTCCACGCACCAGTGCGGCGCCGCACCTGGCTGACCCAAACCGCCACAGCGGCATTGGCGCTGGCAGCTGCGGCGGCACCACCCGCCTTCGCGCAGGCCACCGACTTCCCCAGCCGGCCGATCAAGATGGTCGTGCCCTTCGGCGCTGGTGGCTCCGACGCGATGGCACGCACCTTCGCAGAAAAGCTCGGCGCGGTGCTCAAGCAGCCGGTGTTCGTGGAGAACCGCCCTGGCGCCGCCGCATTGATCGGCGCCGAATACACGGCAGCCGCCGCGCCCGACGGCTACACCATGATCTTCCTGGGCGGCGGCAGCCTCACGCCGGTGCTGCTGAAGGACCTGAAGTTCGACATCCAGAAGCAGCTCAAGCCGGTGATCTGCCTGGCGCGCGGCGGGATGATGTTCATGGTCAACAGCAGCGTGCCGGCGAAGAACATGGACGAGTTCGTCAAGTACGCCAAGCAGAACGCCGGCAAGCTGAACTACTCGTACACCGCCGGCAGCATGGTGCTGAGCAACGAGATGCTCAAGTCGAAGCTGGGCTTCGACGCGACGGCCGTGCCGTACAAGGGCGCCGGCCAGGTGCTGACGGCGCTGATCAGCAACGAGATCCAGATGACGATCGACGTGCCGTTCAACTACCTGCCGATGATCAAGGACGGCAAGGTGCGGCCTCTGCTGCATGGTGGACAAGAACGCTCGCCATCGCTGCCCGACGTGCCGACGCTGTCGGACATGGGCATCAACGACCTGATCTTCGCGGTCTCGTACGGCATCTGGGTGCCGGCCGGCACGCCCGACCCGATCGTCGCCAAGCTCAATGCCGCCTACAACGAAGTCCTGAAAGACGCGGACATCCGCGGCCGGCTGGTGCAGGCGTCGGTGGTGCCGGTGGGCGGCCCGCCGTCCGGGCAGTCCGATCAGATCCGCATGGAGCAGGACATGTGGGCGCGCTCGGCCCGGCAGATCGGCTACAAGCCCGAATGAGCGCGGCCGGGATGTTCTCGCTCGCGGGCAAGACCGTCGTCGTCACGGGCGGTGCCAAGGGCATCGGCTTCGGCATCAGCCTGGCGATGGCGCGCTGCGGCGCGCAGGTGGTGATCACCGGACGCTCGGCCGACGCACTGGACCACGCACGGTCGCGGCTCGAAGCAGAAGGCGCACAGGTGCTGGCCGTGCCCGCCGACCTGACGCGCAGCGACGACACGGCACGCGTGGTCGACCAGGCGCTCGCGCGCTTCGGTCGCATCGACGGCTGGGTCAACAACGCGGGCAGCGCACGCGCGGACGACATCGGCGCGCTGATCGACATCCGCGAAGACCAATGGGACCGCGTGGTCGACCTGAACCTCAAGTGGACCTTCTTCGCGGCGCAGGCCGCGGCCCGTGCGATGAAGCACGGTGGTGCCATCGTCAACATCACGTCGCGCAGCGCGTCGCATGCCAACCCGCGCACCGGCCACTACGGCGCGGCCAAGGCCGGCGTGGAGAACCTCACGCTGACGATGGCGGCCGAATGGGGCCACCTCGGCATCCGCGTGAACGCCGTGGCGCCGGGCGTGGTGATGACCGACGAACTCGCCGCCACCTTCAACACCGAGGCGCGCATCCGCAACCAGACCGAACTGGTGCCGCTGCAGCGCATCGGCCAGCCCGACGACGTTGGCCCGCTGTGCGCCTACCTGGTGTCGGACGCCTCGGCCTGGACCAGCGGCGCCGTCATCGCGGTGCACGGCGGCAGCCCGGTGCCGATGGGCTACGTCAGCTACATGCGGCAGGTCAACCGACACATCGATCAGCCACGCCAGGAGTGAACACGTGAATTTCGAATGGTCGCCCGAGCAGGATGCGCTGCGGGCCAGGGTGCGCACATTGCTGCGCGACGAACTGCCACCGGACTGGGAAGACCTGTGCCGCCACGGCCCCGGCTCGAAAGAGCAGACCGCGTTCTCTTTCGACTTCTGCCCGAAGCTCGCGGCCGAAGGCCTGCTGGTACCGCACTGGCCGGTGGAACACGGCGGCCGGGCCGCGCCGCCGTGGGAGCACTTCATCATCGGCGAGGAGCTGTGGGCGGCCGGCGAGCCGCGCGGCCCGCAGTACATGAACGTCAACTTCATCGGCATGACGATCATCCGCTTCGGCACGCCCGAACAGCAGCAACGCTATCTGCCCGAGATGGCCGCGGGCCGCATGGTCTGGTGCCAGGGCTTCTCGGAGCCATCGGCCGGGTCTGACCTCGCGTCGCTGCGCACGCGCGCCGACACCGTGGGCGACGACTACGTCATCAACGGCTCCAAGGTCTGGACCTCCTACGCCGGCCTCGCGCAACATTGCTTTCTGCTGGCACGCACCGGCGGGCCCGGCAAGGGCGGCATCGCGATCCTGCTGGTGCCGATGGACACGCCCGGCATCCACGTGCGGTCGATCCCCTCGCTGATCGGCGACGGCGACATCCACGAGGTGTTTTTCGACAACGTGCGGGTGCCGCGCAGCACGCGCCTCGGCGAGGAAGGCCAAGCCTGGCCGATCATCGGCTACGCACTGTCGAACGAACGCGTGGGCATCGCGCGCTACGCGTTCTCGCGCCGCGTGCTCGACCAGATGGTGCGGCGGCTGCAGGCGCTGGGCGAGTTCGACAGCCCCGTGGTGCGCTCGCGCGCCGGCGCCGCGCTGGCGGCCTGCGAGGCGGCGCGCATGCTGGTCTACCGGGTGGTCGACCAGCGCTCGCGCGGCCTGCCGCCGAGCGCCGACGCGAGCCTGGCGCGCGTGGCCGTGGTCGCTGCCGACCATGCGGTCGCCGACTTCGGCCTCGACTTTCTCGGCGACACCTTCACCGGCGACGCCTTCCCGCTGCACCTGTCGCACCACGAGCGCGCGATCGCCGCCGGCATCGCCTCGGGTGCGGCCGAGATCCAGCTGAACCTCGTCGCCACCGACTACCTCGGCCTGCCCCGGGAGCCCCGCGCATGAACTTCCAACCCACCGACGACCACGAGGCGCTGCTCGATGCCGTGCGCAAGATGGTGGCGCGCGAGCTCACGCGCCCGCCCACCGCGCCCACCCGGGTCGAGTACGCCACCGCCTTGCAGCAACAGATCGCCGAGGCCGGCTTCTTCGACTGCATGGCGATCGACGAGCTCGGCCCTGTCGCAGCCGCCGCGATGGTGATGGAACTGTGCCGGCTGCCGCTGTGCCTGGAGATGGTCGCCTCGACCTTCATCGCGCCGCTGGCCTGCGCCGACCGGCCCGGGCCGTTCGCGCTGGTCGGCGAACGGCTCGACCGGCCGATCCGCTTCGCGCCCATCGCCCGCACGCTGATCCGCCTGCGTGCGGGCCGCGTCGACGTGGCGGCGCTGGACGCCGGCGCCGTGCAGGCCGTCGACAGCGTGTTCGCCTATCCGATGGGCCTGCTGCGCGATCCGGCGGCGTTGCCATGGACCACGGTGGCCGATGCGGACGCCGCGACCTTGCAGCGCCTGTGGCGCCTCGGCACCGCGGCCGAGCTGGTCGGCTGCCTGTCGGCCGGGCTCGACAGCGTGCTCGACCACGTGAAGGACCGGCGCCAGTTCGGCCGGCCGCTCGGCGCCTTCCAGGGCGTGCAGCATCGGCTCGCGACTTGCGCCACATCGGTCGAAAGCGCGCGCTGGCTGGTCTACCGCGCCGCCAGCAGCGGCACCGAAGCCGACGCCGCCATGGCCGCCGGCTTCGCGCAGGACATCGCGACGAAGGTCGCCTACGACCTGCACCAGTTCATGGGCGCCATGGGGCTCACGCTGGAGCATCCGCTGCACCGCTGGACCTACCGCAGCAAATTGCTGCGCACCGAGCCCGACGGCGCCGCCGCGCATTTCGCGCAGCTCGCCGACGCGGCATGGCCCATTCATACAGAAGACACCGTACACACCGGAGCGGAGCTGCCGCAATGAAACGACTTCCACTGCAGGGCATCCAGGTGCTCGATCTCGGCCGCATCCTGGCCGCGCCGCTCGCGGCCCAATCGCTGGCCGACCTCGGCGCCGACGTCATCAAGGTCGAGCGGCCGGGCCGCGGCGACGAGGCGCGCCGCTGGGGCCCGCCCTTCCTGAAGGACACCGACGGCCAGGACACGCGCGAGTCGCCGATGTACCTCTGCGCCAACCGCAACAAGCGCTCGATCACCATCGACATGGCGAAGGGCGAGGGGCAGGCGCTGATCCGTGAACTGGCCACGCGCGCCGACGTGCTGATCGAGAACTTCAAGGTCGGCGACCTGAAGCGCTACGGGCTCGACTACGCGTCGCTGCGCGAGCTCAACCCGCGCCTGGTGTACTGCTCGATCACCGGCTTCGGCCAGGACGGCCCGCTCAGCAAGCTGCCCGGCTACGACACCGTGTTCCAGGCGATGAGCGGGATGATGAGCGTGACCGGCCTGCCCGACGGCGAGCCCGGCGGCGGCCCGATGAAGACCGGCCCGAGCCTGGCGGACTTCATGGCCGGCCAGTACGCGGTGTCGGCCATCGTGGCCGCACTGTACGAGCGCGACACCTCGTCGGGCGAAGGCCAGCACATCGACATCGCGCTGCTGGACTGCACGATCGCCGCGCAGTCGCACTACGTGACCACCTACCTCGCGACCGGTTCGGTGCCACCGCGCCGCGGCACGCAGGGCAACGGCGGCCTGCCCTCGCAAGCCTTCGCCTGCGCCGACCGCGGGATCATCGTGATCTGCGGCACCGAAGCGCAGTACCGCACCTTCTGCGAAGTGCTGCGCCACCCCGAACTCGGCGACGACCCGCGCTTCGTCACCAACGCGCGGCGCCTGGAACATCGCGGCGAACTGACCGAAGTCTTCAATGCGCTGACCGCGCAATGGCAAGCTGCCGAGCTGCTCGCCGCGCTGGAAGCGGCCGGCATTCCGTCCGGCCCGATCAACACCTACCCCGAGGTCTTCGAGAACCCGCAAGTGCAGCACCGCGGCATGGCGGTCGCGATGCCGCACCCGACCGCCGGCAGCGTGACCTTGTGCGCGAGCCCGATCCGCTTCACCGGCATCGCGCCGGCCGAGCCAGCCGCGCCGCCGCTGTTGGGCCAGCACACCGACGAGGTGCTGGGCAGGGTGCTCGGGCGCGATGCGTCTGCCATCCGCGCGTTGCGCGAACGCGGGATCGTCTAGGGCCGGCCGATGGACGCGCCGGCCTCGGATCCAGGTCACCCGGTTCATTCGGTGCACGCGGCGCACACCGACCAGAGCCTGCTCTTCTCGGTGGAAGAAGGCGTGGCGACGCTGGTGCTGAACCGGCCGAAATCGCTGAACGCGCTCGACGCCGGCCTGGTGGACGACATCGTCGATGCGCTCGGCCGCATCCGCGCCGATGCGTCGGTGCGCGCCGTGCTGCTGCGCGGCGCCGGCGACGCCTTCTGCGCGGGCGGCGACGTGCGCGTGACCGCCGCGGCCGGCCCACGCACCGCCGAGCAAAGCCGCAGCGTGATGGAGCGCTTCCGCCGGCTGACGACCGACCTGCATCAGCTCGACCGGCCACTCATCGCCGCGGTCGATGGTGTGGCCTACGGCGCCGGCTTCAGCCTGCTGCTGCTGGCCGACATCGTGCTGCTCAGCACGCGCGCGCGGCTGTGCATGGCGTTCCAGCGCGTCGG
>JAZKDL010000355.1:0-9160 GCA_040387575.1 Pseudomonadota bacterium | reverse complement strand
AGCAGGATCAGCGCGATATTGACCGCCATGAGCAAGGCGATGAGCCAATGCAGGATGATCGCGGGCCGGGTGTAGCGTGTTTCGGAGGACATGCGGGAATTCTCGGGCCGTCGGCGAGTCGCACCGACAACGGCCCGCGGGTTCCGGGGCTTTTTTTGCCCATCCGAAACCGTTGGCGCAGCCTTTGCGTACCCAGTCCACCTTCCCGGATCACCGCTTGAACGACGCCCTCTCCAGCGCTCTCTCCCGCGCCTTCGCCGCCGCCTCGCCCCGGCTCTCGCCTCCACCGACGCCCTTGCGCAGCTGGCTCATCCACGGCGGCGTGCTGCTGCTCTGGATCGGGCTCTTCGCGATGGCCTTCCGCCACGGCGGACGCATGGAGGTCTCCGGCGGCAACGTCTGGTCGTGGTCGGTCGGCGTGGCCTACGTGCTGTACGACACCGTGCTGCTGCTGTTCGTCGGCTGGCAGACGCTCGCGATCCTGCGGCCGCCCACGCCGCTCGCCGCTGCAGCGGCCGACACCGCACCGCGCCGTTCGCTGGGCGTGATCGTCGCGTCGCACAACGAGGCCGCCGTGCTGCCGGTCACGCTGGCCGCGCTGCTCGGCCAGAGCGACCTGCCCGACCGCATCGTGATCGCCGACGACGGCTCGACCGACGGCACGGCCGAACTCCTGACCCAGCGCTACGGTCTGGTCGCGCCCGAATTCGGCCAGCTGAGCGCACCCAGCACGCTGCACCCATCGCTGAGCTGGCTGCGGCTGCCGCACGGCGGCAAGGCGGTAGCGCTGAACGCCGCCGTGCTGTGCATCGACAGCGACACGGTGCTGACGGTCGACGGCGACACGCTGCTCGATGCCGGCGCCATCGCCGCGGTGCGGCGCGCGTTCTCGGCCGACCCCGACCTGGTGGCGGCCACCGGCGTCATCACGCCGGTCTGCAGCCGCACGCTGGCCGGCCGTTGCTTTCAGTGGTTCCAGACCTATGAATACATCCGCAACTTCCTGTCGCGCTACGCCTGGGCGCGGGTCGACGGGCTGCTGCTGATCTCCGGCGCCTTCGCCGCGTTCCGGCTCGACGCGGTGCGGGCCGTCGGCGGCTTCGACACCGACTGCCTGGTGGAAGACTACGAACTGATCCACCGCCTCTACCGCCACGCCGAGGCGCACGGCCTGCCGTGGCGCGTGCGCGTGCTTGGCGACGCCCAGGCGCACACCGACGCACCGAGCGGCCTGATGCCGTTTCTGCGTCAGCGCCGGCGCTGGTTCGGCGGCTTCCTGCAGACACAGTACTGGTACCGCGCGATGGTCGGCGACCGGCGCTACGGCTGGCTCGGCACGCTGATGCTGCCGGTCAAGGCGATCGACACGCTGCAGCCGCTCTACGGCCTGGCCGCCTTCTTCCTGCTGTTGACCTACCTGGTGCGCGGCGACCTCGGCGTTCTGGCGCCGGTGGCCGGCGTGATCGGCGCGAAGATCGTGCTCGACCTCGCCTTCCATCTCTGGTCGGTGCACCTTTACCGCCGCTGGATCGGCCGCCAGAGCGAAACGAGCATGGGCCTGGCCTTCCTGGCCGCGATCGTCGAGCCCTTCACCTTCCAGATCCTGCGCCACAGCGGCGCCGCCTGGGGCTGGTGGACCTTCCTGACCGGCCACGGCAGCTGGGGGCGGCAGGTGCGGGTCGGCCTGCTGTCGAAGGACGCCACCGGCGGTGAGGGCAAACCATAGGGCGCACACGGCCGGCGGCGGCATGTCGGCGCACTACGATCGTCCGATGCTCAACCGCCGCCAACTCGCCCTGCTCGCCCTCGCCCAACCGCTCGCCAGCCCGCTGGCCGCGTGGAGTCAGAGCAACGGTCCGGACGCCTCTCTTGAAACGGCACTGGAACAAGTCGACGGCGCAGAAGCCGTCGCCTGGGTCGACGCCCGCACCCAAGAGGCGCGCGCACTGATCGAGGGCCTGCCCGACTACGGCCGCCGCTACCGCGACACGCTCGCCAGCCTGTCGGCCCGCAACACCAACATCCAGTTCGTGCGGACGCACCGCGACCGGCTTTACAACTACTACAACAACGCCGACCAGCCGCACGGCGTGTGGCGGCGCACCACGCTGGAGGAATACCGCAAGGAACGCCCCAACTGGCAGGTGCTGGTCGACTTCGACAAGCTCGCCAGCCAGGAGATGCGCCCGCTCGCGTTCAACGGCTACCAGCTGAGCCCGGACGGCCAGCGCGCACTCATCCGGCTGTCGGCCGGCGGCGAAGACCGCGTCGAGCTGCGCGAGTTCGACCTGGCCTCGCGCCAGTTCGTGGCGGGCGGCTTCAACGCGCCGCTCGCCAAGATGAACGCCGACTGGTTCGGCAACGACGAACTGCTGATCGCCACTGATTTCGGCGACGGCAGCCTCACGCGCAGCGGCTATGCGATGACGGTCCGCCGCTGGCGCCGCGGCTCCGCGCTGGCCGACGCCCCTGAAGTGCTGCGCGGGGAACCCGGCGACCTCGGCGTGACCATCGACGCGCTGACCGTGGACGGCAGCCCGCCGGTCGCGCTGGTCGGGCGCCGCGTCGGCTTCTTCCAGAACCGGCGCTGGCTGCTGCGGACGGACACGCCCACGCCGACACCGCTGGCATTGCCGGACGGCGCCGAAAGCTGGCTGGCGCGCGGCTGGATCGTGCTCCTGCTGCGCGAGCCCTTCGATGACGGCGGCACACGCCACGGCGCCGGCAGCGTGATCGCCACGCCGCTGGCCACGGCCGGGCAGCCGACCGCGCGCTTCCATTCGCTGCTGGCGGCCGGCCCGCGGCAACGCGCGATCCGCACCGAGCGCGTGCGCGACGGCTTTGCCATCGCCTGGGCCGACAACCTGCAGCCGCGCCTCGCTTTCCAGCGCTGGGACGGCGAGCGCTTCACGCAGAGCGAAGTCGCGCTGCCCGACGCCGGCCTGGTGTCGATCCGAGCCGACGATGCCGCTGCGAACAACCAGGTCTGGTTGACGACGCAGGCGCCGCTGGTGCCACAGGCCTTCGGGCTGCTGGACGTGGCGCAGCAACAGCAATCGCAACAGCAGCAGCAGCAGCAACCACCGTCGCAGGCCTGGGCACCGATCAAGCAGCAGCTTCCAGCCTTCGACGCCGCCGGGCTGTCGGTGCAGCGCTTCGAGGCGCGCTCGGCCGACGGCACCGCCATTCCGTACACGGTGATCGCGCCCACCGCGATGCCGCTCGACGGCAGCACGCCGACGCTGCTCTACGGCTACGGCGGTTTCGGCATTCCGCTGGACCTGAGCTACCAGCGGCTGCCGGGCATCGACTGGCTGCGCTACGGCGGCGCTTACGTGCTGGCGCACATCCGCGGCGGCGGCGAGTTCGGCACCGAATGGCACGAGGCGGCCAAGGGCCGGCAGCGCCAGAAGTCCTTCGACGACTTCATCGCCGTCGCCGAAGACATCGCCGCCCGGCGCATCGCACGGGCCTCGAAGCTCGGCATCTACGGCGCGAGCAACGGCGGCGCGCTGGTGTCGGCCGTGATGGTGCAGCGGCCCGAGCTGTTCGGCGCGGTGGTGTCGCGCGTGCCGCTCACCGACATGCTCGAATTCACGCGCTTCACCGCCGGCCCGTCATGGATCGGCGAGTACGGCGACCCGGCCGTCGCCGCCGACCGCGCGGTGCTCGAGAAGTGGTCGCCGCTGCAGAACCTGCGTGATGTGCGTGATGCACGCGCGGGCGTCGCCTACCCGCCGGTGCTGTTCATCGGCAACCGAAACGACGACCGGGTGCATCCGTCGCACGCCCGCAAGATGGTCGCGCGGCTGCGGGCGCTGGGGCATCCGCAGGCCTGGCTGTACGAGGAGCGCAGCGGCGGACACCTCGGTCGTGCCACGCCGCAGTTGCTGGCCGGGCGCGAGGCGATGCTGCACACCTTTCTGATGGGCATGCTGCAGCGCGGCGGCACGAACGGATCGGCTTCAGGCTGAAAGCCCGCGTACCGCTCAGCGATTCAGCGATTCAGCGATCTGCGCTCACTGGGCGCTGGCCTGCGCGACCGCTTCGCCGAAACGGAAGCTCGACACCGACAGACCGCCCATGAAATCGGCCTCGTGATAGACGCGCACGCCGGCTTCCTCTTCGGCGGCGCCGACCGCGACCATCAACGGAATCAGATGCTCCTCGCGCGGATGGGCGATGCGCGCGGCCGGCGCCTGCGCCCAGGCCTCGAGCTGTTCGTTGCGCGCGGCGGCCGTGCCGTTCACGACGGCCTGGCCGAGCCAGTCGTCGAAAGCCTTCGACACGTCGCGCGCCTGCGGGCCGAAGTTGCGCAGGTTGTGATAGCTCAGGCCGCTGCCGACGATCAGCACGTCTTCATGGCGCAGCGGCGCGAGCGCGCGGCCCAGCGCCAGATGCTCGGCCGGGTCGAGGCCGCGGCGCAGCGACAGCTGCAGCACCGGCACGTCGGCCTTCGGATAGATCGCGGCCATCGGCGAGAAGGTGCCGTGGTCGTAGCCGCGTTCGGCATCGACCTGCACCGGCAAGCCGGCCGCGGCGATCAGGTCGCGCACGCGCAGCGCCACGTCGGGCGCGCCGGGTGCGTCGTAGTGCACCTGGTAGGTGTGGGCCGGGAAGCCGCCGTAGTCGTAGATCATCGGCGGGCGCGGATTGGCCATCACCGTGAAAGCGGACGACTCCCAGTGCGCCGACACCATCAGGATGGCGCGCGGCGTGCGGCCGATCTGGCGCGGCATGTCGGCCAACGCGGCTTCGAGGCGCGCATAGGTGTCGCCCATTTCGCGCTTCATCCACGGCCACGGGCCGCCGCCGTGCGAGATGAAATAAGTCGGCAGCGCCGGACGGCCGGCGTGGTTCGTATCGATCGTGGTCATGCAAATGCTCCTTGTGCGCGCACGGACTGCGCGCCTTTCGATCAAGTCTAGAGATTTCACTTCCAGAAATCGACAGGCTAGGATTCAACGATTCATTTCTCCACAGGAAACATCGATGGACCGCATGACCGGCTTGCGCGTGTTCCGCGACGTCGTCGAATCGGGCAGTTTCGTGAAGGCGGCCGAGCGGCTCGGCATCTCGGCACCGATGGCGAGCAAGCATGTCGCGCAGCTCGAAAAGTCGCTCGGCGCGCGGCTGCTGAACCGGTCGAGCCGCCACCTGAGCCTGACCGAAGCCGGCACCGCCTGGTACGCGCAGAGCAAGCAGGCGCTCGACTTGCTGGACGCTGCCGAGGCCGCCATCGGCCAGAAGAACGAGGCGCCGCGCGGCGAACTCAAGCTCAGTGCGCCGGTGTGGTGCGCCACGCCGCGCTTCGCACGCGTGCTGGCCGGCTACCGCGAGCGCTATCCAGAAGTGCTGGTCGACATCCATCTGGAGAATCGCAAGGTCGACCTCGCCGCCGACGGCTACGACCTCGCGTTGCGCGCCACGCAGGAGCCTTCGCCCGCACTGATCGCGCGGCCTTTGTGCCGGCTTCAGTTCCATCTGGTGGCGGAGACCGCCTACCTCGCGCGAATGGGCATGCCCGCCACGCCGGCCGACTTGGCGCGGCTCGGCGCGGTGGTGCCGAGCTACGTCGACATCGAAGGCATGACGCTGAAGGGGCCGGACGGCCGCACCGCGCCGCTGCGGCTGCGGCCGGTGCTGCGCTCGGACGACACCACGCTCACGCTGCACGCGGTGCGCGCCGGCATGGGGCTCGCGTATCTGCCCGAATGGCTGGTCGACGACGACCTCGCGCAAGGCCGGCTGCAGCGGCTGGTGCCGGCGTTCGCGGCGCCCGCGGTCACGCTGTTCGCGGTGTACACCAGCCGGCAATACATGGCGCCGAAACTGCGCAGCTTCATCGACTACTTCAGTATTCATCTCGCAGGTGACGACACACCGGCCGATCGCGCCCTAAACTCGCCGCCAACCCAGGAGGCCCCATGAGCACAAGCAATTCGCCCGCAGCCCTGCAACTGCGCTCGCTCGTCAAGCCCGACGGCGAGCTCGAAGTGACGCTCGCACGCGTCCCGGTCGCCGAACCCGCGGACCACGAAGTGGTCGTCCGCATCGAAGCTTCGCCGCTGAATCCGTCCGATCTCGGTTTGCTGTTCGGCCCGGCCGACATGCGCGCCGCGACCTTCGGCGGCACGCCCGGGCAGCCGGTCGTCACCGCCCGCGTGCCCGAAGCCGCGATGAAGGCGATGGCGGCGCGCATCGGCCAGTCGCTGCCGGTCGGCAACGAAGGCGCGGGCGTGGTCGTGAAGGCCGGCGCTTCGCCCGAGGCGCAGGCGCTGCTCGGCAAGACGGTCGCGGTGCTGGGCGGCGAGATGTACGCGCAGTACCGCACGATCGCCGTCGCGCAATGCCTGCTGTTGCCTGCGGGCGCATCAGCCGCGGACGGCGCGTCGTGCTTCGTCAATCCGCTGACCGCGCTCGGCATGGTCGAGACGATGCGGCGCGAGGGCCACAAGGCGCTGGTCCACACGGCCGCAGCGTCCAATCTCGGCCAGATGCTCAACCGCATCTGCCAGAAGGACGGCATCGGCCTGGTCAACATCGTGCGCAAGCCGGAGCAGGCACAACTGCTGGCCTCGCAAGGCGCGCGCTACGTGTGCGACGCCAGCTCGCCCGGCTTCACCGAGGCGCTGACCGACGCGCTGGCCGCCACCGGCGCCACCATCGCCTTCGACGCGACCGGCGGCGGCACGTTGGCCGGCCAGATCCTCGCCTGCATGGAGGTGGCGCTGAATCGCAACGCGAAGGAATACAGCCGCTACGGCTCGACCACGCACAAGCAGGTCTACCTGTACGGCGGACTCGACACCCGCCCGACCGAGTTCACGCGCAGCTTCGGTATGGCTTGGGGCATGGGCGGCTGGCTGCTGTTCCCCTTCATGCAGAAGGTCGGCCCGGAGGTCGTGCAGAAGCTCAAGGAGCGCGTCGCCGCGGAATTGAAGACGACCTTTGCGAGCAGCTACGCCGGCGAGGTCTCGCTGGCCGGCATGCTGCAGCCCGACGCGATCGCGGTCTACAACGCGCGCTCGACCGGCGCGAAGTACCTGGTCAATCCGGCCAAGGACATCGCGCCGCTACCGGGTCTTTGAATCGATCGCATGCGAGGAACCACGCCATGACCGATGCCACCGACACCAACGACCGCGAACTCGTCCTGACCCGCCTCGTCCGCGCCACGCCCGACAAGCTGTTCCGCGCCTGGACCGAGCCGGCGCTGCTGATGCAGTGGTTCACGCCGAAGCCCTGGACGGTTGCGTCCGCCAGAGTCGACCTGCGTCCCCTGGTCGCGACGCTCTGAGCAAACGCCCGCAAGAAAGCCCGGCAGCGCCCTGGGTCGGGCGCATACTCCTGCGCATCTTCGGCTCGTCTGACCCCATGCCATGCAACTGAGCCGCTTCATCCAGGACAACATCGAACACATCATGGTGGAGTGGGAGGCGTTCGCACGAACGTTGATCCCGCCGGCCGAGACGATGTCCCAACAATTGCTGCGCAACAGCGCACGCGAGATCCTCCAGGCCATCGCCGTGGACATGGACTCGTTGCAGACCGAGGGCGAGCGCCGGCTCAAATCCGAAGGGCTCGCGCTGCCGCCGCAGCTGCCGCAACTGCCCGACCGCTCGGCCGCCGACCACGGCAGCCTGCGCCAGTTGGCCGGCTTCAACCTGACGCAGCTCAACGCCGAGTACCGCGCCTTGCGCGCGACGGTGCTGCGCCTGTGGGCCGGCCACACCGGCACGCAGCCACTGGCGATCTACGACCAGATCAACCGCTTCAACGAAGGCATAGACCAGGCGCTGGCGGAATCGATCGCCAGCTATTCGCACGACGTCGGCATCTCGCGCGACACCTTCCTGGCGGTGCTCGGCCACGACCTGCGCAGTCCGCTGGGCGCGCTGAGCACCTGCATCCAGATCCTCGGCTCGCCCGAAGCCGGCGTGGCGCAGAAGGAACGCATCCTGCAGATCGCCAAGCGCAGCGTGTCGTCGATCGACGAGATGATCACCGACCTGCTGGAATACACCCGCACCCGGCTCGGCCGCGGCATCGAGGTGGTGCCGGCGACGGGCGACCTGCAGCCGCTGTGCCAGGAGGCCTGCGATGAAGTCCGCTCCGCCCACCCGAAGCGTGCGCTGGTCTGCCAAATGGCGGGCGACCTGATCGTGCCTTTCGACGAACACCGCATGCGCCAGGTGCTGCGCAACCTGCTGACCAACGCGGTGCAGCATGGCGATGCCGCGTTCCCGGTCGTACTGGATGTGCTGGGCGACGCGCAGCAGGTCACGCTGACCGTGCGCAACCAGGGCAAGCCGATTTCGCCGGATGCGCTGCAGGTGATCTTCAATCCGCTGGTGCAGATCGCGGCCACCCAGTCGGAGCCGCACGAGCGGCCGTCGACCAGCCTCGGGCTGGGTCTCTACATTGCGCGCGAGATCGTGGTCGGGCACGGTGGAACGATCACCGTGACATCGAGCGCAGCGGAGGGCACGGCCTTCGCCGTGCATCTGCCGCGCTTGCCACTGGTTTCAGCGGCTGCATAGCGCCGTCGCACGACGCCGGCGCTGCAACAACGCCGCGCCGTTCACTCGACCGGCACCGTCTCCAGGTCGGCCATCCACACGACCGCTTCCGAATCGCTCGGCGCACGCCAGTCACCGCGCGGCGACAGCGAGCCGCCCGAGCCGACCTTCGGCGCGTTCGGCACGCAGGAGCGCTTGAACTGGCTGGTCTTGAAGAAGCGCCAGAGGAACGTGCCCAGGTGCTTTCGGATCGCGGGCAGGGCGTATTCGTTGCGCATGCCCTCGCCTTCCATCCCATCGGGCCAGCCACCCTGGGTGCGGTCGTGCCACGCGACATGCGCCAGGTACGCCACCTTGCTGGGCTTGAAGCCGTAGCGCAGCGTGTAGTACAGATGAAAGTCCTGCAGCTCGTACGGCCCGATCGTGTCCTCGGTCTTCTGGCCAGGCTGCGCCGCCACGTCGAGCGCGTCGTAGGGCACCAGCTCCGGGCTGACCTCGGTGTCGACGATCGCGTGCAGCACCGTGCTGCCTTCGCCGCCCAGCACCTGGCTGTCGGCGACCCAGCGCACCAGGTGCTTGATCAGCGTCTTGGGCACGCTCGCGTTCACGTTGTAGTGCGACATGTGATCGCCGACGCC
>JAZKDL010000354.1:0-8681 GCA_040387575.1 Pseudomonadota bacterium | reverse complement strand
CGAGATGCTCCATCGCGGGACACAGGCCATTCTGGTCGGCATACGCGGGACGGCGAGACGCAACACCGACTTCCTGCTCCCTGGCGCGGAGCAATACGTCAATTTCATTGCCAAGGACCTGGCGCCGGTCATCGAGCGGCAATATCGCGCAGACCCCAAAAAGCGAGTGCTCTCCGGACTCTCGCACGGTGGCTACCTCGTGGTCGCCGCTCTGGTCCTGGAGGGGTCCGCCGGCAGCCTGAGTTTTTCTCACTATCTCTCGACTGAATCGAGTGTCGGAGGCCATCCGGATTTGAATGGTTATCTGGAATTCGAAAAGCAACTCAAGACATCTGGCAAGCCCGTTCCCGCCACCCTTTTTCTCGCAGGCTCCGCCAATGCGAACGGTCCCGTCGTCGTCGAACCGCTGTACACGCGGATGGTGTCGCAGGTCATTGGTGAACTGACGATCTTCAAAGCGTCTTACGCCACGACGCACGTGGGCGCCGATCTGCCGGCATTTCAAGAGGCGCTCACCCGGTTCTTTCCCTCAGGCTCGTAATTACATCAACACCCAGTCATCGGGCACTGCGACGCCCTCGGAGTGAACCGGGCCAACTGACCCCACGACCGGAAAATGGAAAGGCCTCCGACAGGCCTCCGCCTTGAGACAAACCGCCATGCAATCGACCCAAACCCTGCGCGGCATTGCCGCGATGCTGCTGGCTTGCGCCTTCTTCGCCTGCATGGACGCGCTGCTCAAGCACCTGGCCGGACACTATCCACCGGTACAGGTGATGGCGCTGCGCGGCCTGACGGCATTGCCATTGGTGTGCCTGTACATCGCTTGCCGGCGCGAGGCCGCCAGCGTGTTCAACCTCAGGCTGCGCTGGCGCTTGCACCTGCTGCGCACCGTGCTGAACATGTCGATGCTCGTGCTCTTCGTCTACGGCTTGAAGACCCTCGGCTTGGCCGAGGCCTATACGCTCAGTTTCATCGCGCCACTGCTGATGGTGCTCATCGCCGTGCCATTGCTTGGCGAGTCGGTCCAGCCGCGGCACTGGATCGCCATCGGACTGGGCTTCATCGGTGTCGTGATCGCACTGCGTCCCGAGCAAGGCGCCTTCCTCTCGATCGGTGCGCTGGCGGTGCTGGCGGCGGCGGTCTGCTACGCGCTGTCGAACATGCTGGGCCGGCTCATCAGCCGCACCGAAACCAGCGCAGCACTGGTCTTCTGGACGACGGCCGGCATGGCGCTGGGCGGCAGTCTGGTTTCGGTGCCGCAATGGGTGCCGATCCAGGCCGGGCACACCTGGGTGCTGGTCGGTCTGGCCATCAGCGGCTTTCTGGGTCAGACGGCGATCGCGGAGGCGTTCCGCCACGGCAAAGCCGCCGCCATCGCCCCTTTCGAATACAGCGCCCTGGGCTGGGCGCTCGGGCTGGACTGGTTGTTCTGGCACGCCGCGCCCAATGCCTGGACATTGGGCGGTGGAGCGCTCATCGTGGCGAGCGGAATCTGGCTGGCACGAAGCGAGGCGCCCAAACCAGCGGGGCAGGAGCAACAGGCTGCCTGAAACATGTCGAGGCCGGCGTGAACGCCTGAACGGCTTCCCGTGCTCAGCCGTCCTGGTGCCACGGCAGCGACGATCAACGCGCAGCAGTTCGCCGACACGGATCACGTGGCATTCGATTCTGGGAGTGGCAACAGGATTGGCAATGCGGTTGCGCACCGGACGGTGCAGCTGCCGCTGGTGGACATGGCGGCAGCAGCGGCTCGAGCGTTCTCGGCGGTCGCCGCTGACAGCATGAGCGTCGTCAATTGCCGCATGCCGTCAGGCTCGCCGCTGACACGCATCTTTCAGTCGGTCGCCACCATCAGGGCTTCCCTAACGCGAATTCCGCCAATTTCCCAACGCCCATTCAGGAGCCTGCCATGACACTCGACTTCACCGTGTATGCGCTTGGCGCGTTGTGCATCGCGCTGCTGTGCTTCATCGTCGGTTGCCTGCTGCACGACTCTTTCGAGAGAAACGCCAGCCGAGCGGCTGGCAAATCGATGCGGAACGACGGTGACGAAGACCTGGCAACGCCGTGACCTTCCGCCAGTCGTCGACCGTCGTGGCGGCTCATGCACGGGCCGGCGAAACCTAGAATCGACGATGCGATGCTCGCGCTTAGAACAGGGCGCGAATGGTCACCATGGAAAAATTAGCAAATCCGCAAGCCGATGCCACGGCAGCGGCCGCCCCCGCCGCGATGTCCGATGACACGATGGTGCCGGCGGACATCGCGGCGGTCTACCTGGGCATGTCGCCATCGGAGTTGGCCGAGTCCCATCAGCCAAAACGTACCGATGGCCGTGCGAGCAGTCGCTCGGCATCGGGTGGCCGCATCGACAAGAGCGCAAAAGCCAATGCCCCGCCGGCCACCTATGCGCTTGGCGTGCTGCGCCAACTCAGAAAGACGCAAACCGCGCCGGTCGGACTCGATGCGGCGATCAAGGCGGGACTGTCGGGCTGGATGACGGCCAAGCTGCCATTTTTCGCAGAGCTGGAACCACGCGTGAAACGCGGCCGGCGCGTGCTCATCGCGAATGCATGGGAAGGCGCGGGTGCGGGACACGAAACGCACTTTGCAGACCTGATCGGTGGCCGCACACGCCTCACGTGGCTGACGAGTGTGGAGGCATCGGCCAGCCTGTGGCGCAACGAAGCGGAACACCGCGCATTCGCCGCCAGGGGTTTGGCCTTGCTCGCAGCAGAGGCGGAAGCAATCGAAGCATCGATCGCGGCCACCGCACGCATGGAAGCCGGCGCATCGATGTCGTCTGCAAGCTGACCGTCAAGACATGCAGCCCTTGCTCGACGCCATCGCTTCCACGTCGCTGCCCACCGACGCCCAACGCATCTTTCACGGTCGCGGCGGACTCCACCTCGACTGCGAACATCTGTCGCTCGACTTCTTCCCGCCGGTTTGGCTTCTAACCAGCTTCGAGCCTGTTGCGGACGATGAACTGGCTGCGATCGGTCTGGCGCTCGAGCGGCGATGGGAACAGCTGGCGCCGGGCGAGACGCTGAACTGGGTCTTCCAGTTGCGGCACGAAGGCCAGAGCCACACGCAGGTGATGGCCGGCGCGGTGCCAGAGCCGCACTGGGTCACTGAAGCGGGCGTCCGCTATCGCGTCAATGTCGGCAAGGGCCAGAACCATGGGCTGTTCCTGGACATGGCCGAAGGCCGGCGCTGGGTCCGCGAGTTCGTGGCGGCGCGCACCGATCCTCACTCACGCGTCCGGGTGCTGAACCTGTTCGCCTACACCTGCGCTTTCTCTGTCGTCGCGCAACTGGCTGGCGCCCGGCATGTCACCAACCTGGACATGAGCAAGCCGGCGCTGGCCATCGGCCAGCAGAACCACCGCGCCAACGACGCGTTGCCGAACGTCAGCTTTCTGCCGCATGACCTGTTCGCGTCGTGGGGAAAAGTGACGCGCAGCGGCCCTTACGGATTGATCATCGTCGACCCGCCGAGCTACCAGAAGGGCAGCTTCATCGCGACCAAGGACTACGCACGGCTGATCAAGCGCCTGCCCGACCTGCTCGCACCCGACGGCCATGCCTTGCTGTGCCTGAACGCGCCGGAACTTGGGCCGGACTTCCTGAAGGACCAGATGCGTGAACTGGCGCCCGAACTGACCTTCGTGGAGCGTCTGTCGAATCCGCCCGCATTCGCCGATGTCTCCGACGAACGATCGCTGAAGGCATTGGTCTACAAAGGCCCGCCACTTCTCGCAGCGCAAGCATGATCGGCCTCGCGCGCCACGCCTGCGTTATCGCGCGTTCAACAGCGCCATCGTGATCTTCGACACGCAGACCAGGGCGCCAGCGTCGTCGGTGATGTCGATCTGCCAGGTCTGGCCCGAGCTGTCGTTGCGCAGCGGCCGGGTGATGCCGGTGACCCAGCCCGAGGTCGCCTTCTTCAGGTGATTGGCGCTGATGCTGAGCCCGACCGCGCGCAGGTTGGCCGGCGTGGCGTAGTGGGCGCCGCAGGAGCCGAGCGTCTCGGCCAGCACGACATTGACGCCGTTGTGCAGGCCGCTTTCCTGCCCAGTTCCCCAGCGCGTGCGCGCATCGACCGGCGCGCGGGCGCGGATGAAATCGTCACCGACCTCGACGAACTCGATGCCGAGCGTGGTCGTGGCCGAGCGGCTGTGCGCCGCCTCCAGGATCTCGATGGATATCTCTTTCTGCCAGATGCTCACCGTGTGTCTCCGATGGTTTTGTGCGCCGGATCATAGGACCTCGACCAACCTGAACAGGCTGGTCGCCTCCAGGTCGAGCACGGTCGCGCCGTGCTGATTGAAAAGCTCCCAGCGCCAGTCCAGGATGCCGAGCCATTTCTTCTTGTCCGAGCGGCGCTTGGCGACCACCGTCGCCTTCAGGCGCAGCGTGTCGCCGGGACGCACCGGGTTCGGCCACTTCACGTACTTGAGGCCCGGCGACGCGAAGGATTCGGAGCCGGCCAATGCCTTGTCGGCCACCAGCCGCATCGCGATGCCGCAGGTGTGCCAGCCGCTCGCGATCAGTCCGGCGAAGGGCCCGTTGGCCGCGGCTTCTGGGTCGGTGTGGAACCACTGCGGGTCATAGGCCGTCGCGAACGCCAGCAGCTCTTCTTCGGTGAGCTGGTAAGGACCGGCCTCGATGACCTGGCCGGCCTCGAATTCGGCGAACTTCATGCGGCGCCTCGCAAGGAGGTGGATGTGGGCGTTTGCGGGCAGGCAAGGTCGAGACGGAATGGCATGGCGCTCCTTGGGATCAATAGGTTTCCAGGTGCAGCCGGCCCTCTTTCTGCAACGCAGCGCCGACCGCATCCCAGTCCAGGCCCGCCTCCACGGCGATGTCGCGCAGTGCCAGCACCACGCCCTCTTCCATGCTCTTGAGCCCGCAGACGTAGAAGTGTGCCTGAGGGTCCTTGAGCAACTCGGCCAGGTCGGCCGCGCGCTCGCGCATGGCGTGCTGCACATAGCGCTTGGGCTGGCCGGGCGTGCGCGAGAACGCCAGGTTGATGTCGATGAAGTCCTTCGGCAGCGTCTGCAGCGGACCGAAATACGGCAGCTCCTGCTGGGTGCGCGCGCCGAAGAACAGCATCAGCTTGCCGCCTTCGAACTTGCCGCTCTTGCGCAGGCGGCGGCGCCATTCGGTCATCGCGCGCATCGGTGCGCTGCCGGTGCCGGTGCAGATCATCACGACGTGCGACTTCGGATGGTTCGGCATCAGGAAGGACGCACCGAAGGGCCCGACCACCTGCACCGTGTCGCCCACCTTCAGGTCGCAGACGTAGTTGCTCGCGACGCCGCGCATCGGCTTGCCCTGGTGGTCTTCGGTCACGCGCTTCACGGTCAGCGACAGGTTGTTGTAGCCCGGCCGCTCGCCGTTGCGCGGACTCGCGATCGAGTACTGCCGCGCGAAGTGCGGCTTGCCTTTGGCGTCGGTGCCCGGCGGGATGATGCCGATCGACTGGCCCTCGAGCACCGGGAACGGCATCGCGCCGAAGTCCAGCACGACGTGGTGCGTCTGGCTCTCGAAACCGGCCTCGGTGCAGTTGACGTTGCCGACCACCGTCGCCGTCGTCGGCTTCTTCGGCGGATGCAGGTTGGTGTAGGCATGCGCGGCCGACCAGGGCGGCATCGTCGCGCCGTACTGGCCGGAGTTGAAGACCGGCTCGCCGTTCTCCGATGGCGCTTGCGGTACCGCCGCGGCGGGCTCGGCCGGCGCCGGCGCGTCGGTGCTCGACAGCCCTTCGGCCTCCAGCTGCTCGGGCGTGAGTTCGGCCGGCAGTTCGTCCCAGGTCAGCTGCTCCTCGATCGGATAGGCGCGCTTCAGCGGCATGGTGCGCCAGTTGTCGATCGAGCCCGTCGGGCATGGCGAGATGCAGGCCATGCAGCCATTGCACACGTCGGCGCGAACCACGTAGTTGCGGTCGTCGTGCGTGATCGCACCGACCGGGCATGTCGCCTCGCAGGTGTTGCAGCGGATGCAGATCTCGGGGTCGATCAGGTGCTGGTTGATGACGCCGGCTTCGATGGCCATATCCATGTTGTTCTCCTTGAGCCTTCCCCCGCCGGGGGAAGGAGCCCATACCGGTCAGCCGAAGCGGACGTACTCGAAATCGACTGGCTGGCGATTGATACCCATCACCGGCGGCGCGATCCAGCCGGCGAACTTGCCCGGGTCGACCACGCGGCCCATCAGCGACGCGACGAAGGCGAAGTCTTCCGGCGTCGGCAGCCACTCGCTCTTCTTCGCGGCCCATTCGACCTCGCTCACCACGCGGCCGTCGGGCGACATCTTGATGCCGGCGAGCGCGCCGATCTGGCGGTTGAAGGCCTTGTGCGGCACGGTCAGCCGCGTCGGGATGCCGGCCTTCTCCAGCACCTTGTTCCAGCGGCCGACGCCAGCCACCGAGTCCTTGATGAAGTCGTCGCGCAGCACTTCGTTCAGGGCGTTGAGCATCGGCACGTCCTTCTCGACGAGCTGGCCGTCGCGCACCTCGAGCACCTTGTAGGTCTGGCCCTTGAGGATGTGGTCGTCGGTGCGCTTGCCTTCTTCGTAGCGACCCTTCAGGCCCGAGCTGTAGAAGGTGGCGGCGTTGCTCGACTGGTCGGCGCCGAACAGGTCGATGGTCACGCTGTAGTGGAAGTTCAGGTAGCGCTGCACCGTGCCCAGGTCGATCGCGCCGGCCGCGCGGACCTTCTGCGGGTCGTCGGTCTTCAGTTCGTTCATCACCTGCGCGGTGCGCGCCAGCACGCGCGACACGCCGCTCTCGCCCACGAACATGTGGTGCGCTTCCTCGGTCAGCATGAACTTGGTGGTGCGCGCCAGCGGATCGAACGCGCTCTCGGCCAGCGCCGACAGCTGGAACTTGCCGTCGCGGTCGGTGAAGTAGGTGAACATGAAGAAGGCCAGCCAGTCCGGCGTCTTCTCGTTGAAGGCGCCCAGGATGCGCGGGTTGTTCTCGTCGCCCGACGTGCGCTGCAGCAACGCTTCGGCTTCTTCGCGGCCGTCGCGGCCGAAGTGCTTGTGCAGCAGGTAGACCATCGCCCACAGGTGGCGGCCTTCCTCGACGTTGATCTGGAACAGGTTGCGCAGGTCGTACATCGACGGCGCGGTCAGGCCGAGGTGGCGCTGCTGCTCGACCGATGCCGGCTCGGTGTCGCCCTGCGTCACGATGATGCGGCGCAGGTTGGCGCGGTGTTCGCCGGGGATGTCCTGCCAGGCCTTCTCGCCCTTGTGGTCGCCGAAGTGGATCTCGCGGTTGGCATCGCCCGGATTCAGGAAGATGCCCCAGCGGTAGTCGCGCATCTTCACGTGGCCGAACTGCGCCCAGCCGCTCGGATCGACGCTCACTGCGGTGCGCAGGTACACGTCGTAGTCGGTCGAGCCGTCGGGGCCGACGTCGTCCCACCAGTTGATGAAGTTCGGCTGCCAGCCTTCGAGCGCGCGCTGCAGCGTGCGGTCTTCGCCGAGGTTGACGTTGTTGGGGATCTTCTCGCTGTAATTGACGGTGCTCATGGCTGTCTCTTTCGTATCTTGTCGGCGGATGCCAAATGCGTGGGAGGTTGCTGGACGCGCGTCAGACGCGGGTCATATCGAAGCCGGCTTTCTCGCCGGTGCCGTACACCTTGAGCGCGCCCTTCTCGCCGACCGCATTCGGCCGGTTGAAGATCCAGTTCTGCCAGGCGGTGAGCCGGCCGAAGATGCGGGTGTTCATGTTCTCCTTGCTCGCGAAGCGCAGGTTCGCTTCGAGGCCGGTCAGCGAGTCGGGCGACATCGCCGCGCGCTCCTCGATCGCGATGCGGATCTCGTCGGCCCAGTCGATGTCGTCGGGCGCGGCCGTGACGAGGCCCAGCTTCAGCGCCTCGTCGGCATCGAGTTCGGTGCCGATGCTGGCGCGCGCGGCGGCCAGCGGCGCCTCTTCTTCGTAGAAGCGGCGTTCCAGCCGGCTCTGGCCGTTGACCATCGGCAGCGGGCCGAAGTTGAAGGCGCTCAGGCTCAGGCGCGGCGCGTGTTCCGGGTCGTCCGGCAACGCCAGCATGTAGGCGCGGTCGGCCGCGAAGGCCAGTTCGGCCAGCGTGCCGGCAAAGCAGGAGTCCGAGTCGACCAGCGCGAACAGGCTGCGCGACGACACGTCCAGCCGCGCCAGCGTGCGGCGCAGCATGCCGAGCGTTTCGCGCACGAACCAGTGGCCTTCGTTCGCCTGCATCAGCGCGTCGTTGGCCAGCACTGCGGCCGGGTCGCCCTGCGTCTTGAGCAGCCAGGTGCCGGTGTCGAGTTCGTTGGTGCGCATCGAAAGGATGGCGTCGTCCAGCTCGCGCGCCATCGCCAGCGGCCACCACGATGCGCCGGCGGCTTCGATGCCGGCGATGTCGGTCGGCTGCGCGCCGACCGGCGCATGCACGGTGAAGGTCGCGGTGCGGGCGGCGCGATCGATCGCCACCGTCACATGGCGGTAGCGCAGGCCGTTGGCGCTGTCTTCGCGCTCGACCTTGGCGAGGCTCACGCCCTTGGCGTCGGCGGGCCGATCGCTTTGCTGGCCGAGTTCGGCCGCGCGCTGCTGCACGGTCGCCGCGAACTGCGCGGGCTTGACCACCGCGTCGACCAGGCGCCAGTCGACCGCGCGCTGGCCGCGCACGCCTTCGACGCTGGTGC
>JAZKDL010000353.1:0-2489 GCA_040387575.1 Pseudomonadota bacterium | reverse complement strand
TCCGGCGGCCAGCAGCAGCGCGTGGCGATCGCCCGTGCGCTGTCGATGGACCCGATCGTGATGCTGTTCGACGAACCCACCTCGGCGCTCGACCCCGAGATGGTCGGTGAAGTGCTCGACGTGATGGTGAGCCTGGCCAAGGAAGGCATGACCATGATGGTCGTGACGCACGAGATGGCTTTCGCGCGCAAGGTCGCGAGCCGCGTGATCTTCATCGACGTGGGCGGCCGCATCCTGGAAGACTGCGCGAAGGACGAGTTCTTCAGCCATCCCGAGAACCGCCAGCCGCGCACCAAGGACTTCCTCAACAAGATCCTTCAGCACTGACCCAGGTCGAAGGCAAAACAGAAAAGGCACCGCGAGGTGCCTTTCTGCTTTTCGGGGCGCTGCGCGTCAGCAGAGGACGTGCAGGTCGGCGAGCGTCGCGATGTCGGTGCGCACGGCTTCTTCGGTCGCTCCTTCGCCCAGGGCATCTGCCACTGCCGCGGCGTTGCGCGTGCCGTCCAGCAGCAACAGCAGGCGGCGCTGCGATTCCGACAGCCTGACGCGTTCGTGGAACACGTTGGCCGTCGAGCTGTTGTCCATGGCTGCTGCGGCGCGTGCCAGCGGCGTGGCGGCGGGCATGTCGCCAGGTATTTTTGGTATCGGCGCCTGCACCGCACAGGACATGGCGCGCAGCGCGGAAGTGGCCAGCAGATCCCACAGCAGCATCCGGATGTCGTCGCGCGCCTGGGCCGGCGTCTCACCGTTCGCGATGGCGTATGCGACCAGTTCTTCGAGCGTGAAGGTGCTTGCGGTGCTCGCATGCTCGGTCAGCCAGTCCAACGCGAAGGACTGCGCCCGCGTGTCGGGCTCGACCGTGGTTGCGCCGAGGCGGAAGACCGCCTTTTTCGAATGCCACCAGGTGGCCGTCATGCGGGCCGGTGGCATCGGGTCCTTGGTGAACCGCTGGAAAAGCCGGAAGTGCAGGGCGTCCAGCCGCGCCATCGGGGCGCAGCGGTCGATCCGCTGTTGCCGCGACTGCTTGACCAGCAGGCTCTCGCGGAAGCGGCGGCGTCGCATGAAGTCGAGCAGCTGTTCGGCGCGGACGATGTCGCCGCCGGCGTACCGGTCGGCCAGATCGGTCATGAGAGGCGTGATGTTCAACGGACTGTGGCTGCGGAAGGCGATGTCGCTCAGGTAGGCGAGGCCGTGCCGCTGCGCATGTGCTGCGAAATCCTTGAAGTAGCAAGGCGCGTTGGTCTGCTCCAGGTGGTCATGCAGGATGTACGACGCACTCGCGTCCTTCAGCATGTCCCATTCCTTGCGATAGAGGTTGCCTGACACATCTTCCGAGACGTCCTTCAGTTGCGCCAGCAGTTCCAGCGCGGCGGTGACCTTCTGCTGCGGCGCAGTGATGTCCTGCGTCCAGTACAGCATCATGTCGCGCATCGGTTGCACGTAGTGCCATCCGGGCAGCGTGTTGTAGCTCACGAAGGCCACGCCGTCGTCCGCAAGGTTCTCGCTGCAGACGCGCAGGATGGCATCGCGCACGGGCGCGGGCACCCAGCTGTAGATGCCATGGCACACGATGTAGTCGAACTGGCCGTCTTCGGGCGTCAAGGCCTGGATGTCCAGGTGCCGCAGTTCGATGTTCTGCAGGCCGAGCCGTGCGACCAGCGCCTGGCCGTCGGCGATCTGCTTGCCCGAGATGTCGATCCCGACGAACCGGGCTTGCGGGAAGTGCACGGCAAGCGGAACGAGATTGCCGCCGGACGCACAACCCAGCTCCAGCACGCGCGCCGTGCCGACCGCCGCCGGATTCAGGCCAAAGAGATGTGCGACAGCCGCCAGGCGTGCGGGCTGCGTGTGCGCGAACGGATTCGACTCGTACGGTGCGTCGTCGTAGGCTTTTTCTTCGTCCTCGGCGTCGATGCCGGTGTGGGGAAGTCGCGCGTTCATCGGAAGCCTTCGGCGTGATTCAGAGGCCGTCAGCCTATGAGCCGACGACTTTCCTTTCCGAAGCCGACGCGAAGCGATGCGACAGCGCGCGAAGCAGGCCGCGCGTGCCCCGCAGTCGTGGGGCCAGCCTTACGGCTTGCGCGCCGCGATCGCCTTCTCGGCCTTGGTCACCAGGTCTGCGCCGATGGTCGGCTTCCACTTCTCGTAGACCGGCCGCGTGGCCTTCACGAAGGCTGCGCGTTCGTCGGGCGTGAGCTGGGTCACGGTCACGCCCATCGCGGCGATGTCCTTGTAGACCGGCTTGTCGGCCTCGACCAAGCCCTTGCGCGCGATCGCGATCTCCTGCTTGCCGGCGTCGATGGCGGCCTGCTTCACGATCGCCTGATCGGCTGGCGTCCACGAGGCCCAGATCTCCTTGTTGACCACGAAGATCAGCGGGTCGGCCACGTAGCCCCAGGTGGTCAGGAATTTCTGGCCGACGTTCTGCATCTTCAGCACGGTGAACAGGAACAGCGGGTTCTCCTGGCCGTCGACCGCGCCGCTGGCGA
>JAZKDL010000352.1:0-7110 GCA_040387575.1 Pseudomonadota bacterium | reverse complement strand
GGCTATGCGCGCGACCTGCCGATCGTGCACGGCGTGTCGCTGGACGTGCATGCGGGCGAGATCCTGGTCGTGCTCGGCCCCAACGGCGCGGGCAAGTCGACGCTCGTGAAGTCGCTGGCGGGCGTCGTGCCGAAGTTCGGCGGCCGTGTCACGCTCGGCGGCCAGGACATCACGACGACGCCTGCGCATCGCCTCGCGGCGGCCGGCGTGGGCTTCGTGCCGCAGAACGCGAACGTGTTCACCTCGCTGACCGTGCACGAGAACCTGCGGGTCGGCGGCTATCTGCTCAAGTCCGAACTGAAGCAGCGCCTGGACGAGGCCTACGCCCGCTTTCCCGATCTCGCCGCGCGCCGCACGCATGCGGGGCATGCGCTTTCGGGCGGGCAGCGGCAGATGCTCGCGATGGCGCGCGCCCTCATGACAGCGCCGCGCCTGCTGCTGCTCGACGAGCCCAGCGCCGGCCTGTCGCCGCTGATGGTCTCGGAAGTGTTCAAGCAGGTCCGGCAGATTGCGGACAGCGGCATCGCCGTGCTGATGGTCGAACAGAACGTGAAGGCGGGGCTGCGTATCGCCGACCGCGGGCTGATCCTGGTGACCGGCCGCGTCGCGCATGAAGGCCCGGCGCGCGCGCTGCAGGACGACCCGGTGGTCGGCGAGCTCTACCTGGGCCGCCATGCGCAGCATGCGACAGCGCCGGCATCGGCCGTCGAGGAGGGCGCCGCATGATTGCCCAAGCCATCGTCGACGGCCTGCTGTCGGGCGCGATCGTGGCGCTGGGCGCCATCGGCGTGACCTTCAGCCTGTCGATCCTGCGCTTCGCCAATTTCTCGCATGGCGACCTGCTGGGCGTGGGCGCCTACGCGGCCCTGTTCGTGCTCGCGATGGTTGCCGGCCCTGGCGTGGCGGGCGGCGCGCTGGCCGAGCCGATCGGCCCGTTCTCCTTCGGCTGGGGCCTGCCGCTCGCGCTGGCCTTTGCCATGATCGTGGCGGTGGCCGTCTCGCTGCTGCTCGACGCGCTGGTGTATCGCCGCTTGCGTCGTCGCGGCGCCGATCCACTCACGCTGGTGTTCGCATCGTTCGGTCTCGCGCTCGTGCTGCGCAACCTCGTGCTGCTGCTGTTCGGCCCCGACCCGCACAACTACAGCACCGAGATCCAGATGGCGGTGCGGCTGCCCGGCGGCGTGCTGGTGATGCCGGATCAGATCCTCGTGTTCGGCATCACGATGCTGGTGCTGGCGGGGCTCTGGGTCTTTCTGCAGCGCACGCGCTACGGCATTGCGATGCGGTCGGTGGCGGAGAACCCGGTGCTGTCCGGCATCGCGGGCATCGACATCGCCGCGGCGGTGCGCATGACCTGGATCGTGTCCTCGATGCTCGCTGCGCTGGCCGGCGTGTTCTACGGCGTCACCGTTCAGTTGCGGCCGGAGATGGGGCTCAACCTGTTGCTGCCGTTGTTCACGGCCGCCATCCTGGGCGGTGTCGGCAGCGTGAGCGGCGCGGTGCTCGGCGCGCTGCTGATCAGCCTGGTCGAGAACCTGGTGGCGATCGTGATTCCGAGCACCTACAAGCCGCTCGTGCCCTTCGTGCTGCTGCTGCTGGTGCTGTATTTCCGCCCGGCCGGCCTGTTCGCGCCCAAAGGGGGCCACTGACATGCTGTCGTACCTCGTCTTCTTCGTCACCGTGGCGGCCATCCTGTCGATCGCCACGCTCGGCCTGAACCTGCAATGGGGCGTGTCGGGCCAGTTCAACGCCGGGGTCGTGGGTTTCCTGGCGGTCGGCGGCTACAGCTTCGCGATCCTCACCATGCCGGTGAGCCAGGACCTGCTGGTGCGGCTCAACGCGCCGTTCGCGCTCGGCATCGTGGGTGCGCTGGTGATCAGCGGCGTCGTCGCGTTGCTGGTCGGCATGGCCACGCTGCGCCTGCGCAGCGACTATCTCGCCATCGCGACCTTCGGCATCGCCTCGTCCATCCAGGTGCTGGTCAACAACCTCGAGCCGCTCACTGGTGGCTCGCGCGGCCTGGTGGGCATCCCGCGGCCATTCGAGTCGCTGGGCCCGCAAGGCTTCGCCTGGGGTTATCTCGCGATCGTGCTGTGCATCCTGGCGCTGGTCTACACAGGACTGCAGGCGTTGCTCCGGTCGCCGTGGGGCCGCGTGCAGCGCGCATTGCGCGAGGACGAAGCCGTGTGCGCGGCGCTCGGCAAGAACGTGGTGCGCTTCCGGCTCACTGCGTTCGTGATGGGCGCGATGCTCATGGGCCTGTCGGGCGCGCTCTATGCGGGCTTCGTCGGCACCACCAGCCCCGGTGAATTCCTGCCGATCCTCACGTTCCAGATCTGGGCCATGCTGATCGTCGGCGGCAGCGGCAGCAACGTGGGCGCCATCGCCGGCAGCTTCGTGATCTGGGGCCTGTGGACGCTCTCGGGCGCCGTCATCGTCTCGGCGCTGCCGCCGCAATGGCAGGCGCAGGGCGGCGCGCTGCAATCGATTCTCGTGGGGCTGGTGCTGGTCTCCACGCTGCTGTTCCGCCCCCAGGGCCTGTTCGGGCCACGGCGCGCCGCGTGAGGCGCGCCATGCCATTCGGATCCCCATCCTTTTGCTTCCATTGCTTCCCTCCCAACCCTTCAGGAGTCATGACATGAGCGTTTACACAAGCAGGTGGTCGGCCGCGGCCGTGCTGGGCCTGGCGATGGCCTCGGGCCAGGCCTTCGCGCAGCAGGAATGCCCCAAGCTCGGCGGCGTCGTTGCGCTGACCGGCGCCCAGGGGGCGATCGGCAAGGTGATCGCCGACGCCGGCAAGCTCGCGGTCGACCAGGTCAACAAGGCCGGCGGCGTGAAGGGCTGCCAGGTCGAATTCGTGCTGCGCGACGACACCAGCCAGCCGTCCGTCGGCCTGGACGCCGCCCGCTTCCTGGTCGACGTGCAGAAGGTCCATGCGCTGGTCGGCTTCGTCGGCAGCGGCACGGCGATGGCGGTCGTGAACTCGGTCTCGGTGCCCAACAAGATACCGACGGTGGCCTGCTGCGCCGTGACGCCGGCGCTCACCCGCATGGCCGAGGAGGGCAAGACCGGCGGCTACTTCTTCCGCACCATTCCCACGGCACGCACCACCGCACTCGCCCATGCCAAGGCGGTGACCGAGCGCGGCTACAAGAAGACCGTGATCATGTACATCAACAACGACTTCGGCAACGGCGTGGCGCCCGACACCAAGACGGCCATCGAGAAGATGGGCGGCAAGGTCGTCGGCAGCTTCGGCTATGCGGAGAACCAGCCGTCGTACCGGTCCGACGTGACCAAGGCGCTGGCGCTCGAGCCCGATTCGCTGGTGCTGATCGGCCTGTCGGCGGACGGCACCGTGCTGCTGCGCGAATGGTTCTCGCTGGGTGGCACCAAGAACGTCGTGCTGCACAACACCATGCGGTCGATGGACGTCATCAAGGGCGTGGGCGAGCGCTTCCTCGACAAGGCCGTCGGCATCGACAACGGCCAGGCGACCGGCCCCACTGCCGATGCGTTCAACCACGATTTCCAGGCTGCGTACAACCGCCCCGCGGTCGGCCCCGGCCTGCACACGATGTACGACGCCGCGGCCGTCACGCTGCTGGCGATGCAGGCCGCGCCCAAGCTCGACGGCGCGTCGATCCGCGACGCGATGCGCGCCGTGCAGGACCCGGCCGGCATCGAGGTCGGCCCGGGCGTCGAAGGCCTCAAGAAGGGCCTCGATGCGCTGAAGGCCGGCCAGAAGATCCGCTACGTCGGCGCCACCGGCGCGTTCCGCTTCGACAAGAACGGCGACGTGAGCGGACCGATGCTGATCTGGAAGCTCAGCAATGGCGCCATCGTCACCGAAAGCACCATCCCGCTCGAAGAGATGCAGGCGCTGAACCAGAAGGCCGGCTTCTGAGCCGCGCCGCCACCAGGGGACCCACATGACCATCGAAACCATCACGCTCGCGCCGGACTACACCATCTCGCGCGTGGCCAAGGGCAACTGGCAACTCGCCACGCGCCACAGCGCGCCCTATGCCCAGGAAGACGCCGTCGAAGACATGCGCCGCTTCGTCGAGGCGGGCATCAACGCCTTCGACTGCGCCGACCATTACGTCGGCGTCGAAGACACCATCGGCGTGTTCCGCCGCAAGTACCCCGAGCTCGCGAAGCGGCTGCGCGTGTCGACCAAGTACACGCCCGACATCGACCTGATCCCGCGCCTCACCAAGCGCGACGTCGAAGAGGCGGTCGACCTGTCGCTGCGCCGGCTGGGCGTCGAGCGGCTCGACCTGGTGCAGTTCCACTGGTGGGACTACGACGTGCCCGGCTGCACGCAGGCGCTGCTGTGGCTGCAGGAATTCCAGAAGGCCGGCAAGGTGGCGCACATCGGCACCACCAACTTCAACGTCGCGCACATGAAGGAGATCGTCGGCGCCGGCGTCACGCTGCTGACCAACCAGCTGCAGTATTCGCTGCTCGACCTGCGCCCCGAGCGCGGCATGGTCGACTTCTGCCGCGACAACGGCATCCACCTGTTCTGCTACGGCACCATCGCCGGCGGCTTCCTGTCGAACCGCTGGCTCGGCCAGGCCGATCCGCCGCAACCCTATGCCAACCGGTCGCTCGTGAAGTACCGGCTGATGGTCGAGGAGTTCGGCGGCTGGGAGGTCTTCCAGTCGATGCTGCGCGACCTCGACGGCATCGCGAAGAAGCACGGCAGCAACATCGCCGCGGTGTCGGCGCGCTACGTGCTCGACAAGCCGCAGGTCGCCTGCGCACTGGTCGGCGCCAAGGACGCCAAGCACCTCGACGAGACGCTCGACATCTTCCGGCTGAAGCTCGATGCCGAGGACACCGCCAGGCTCGATGCGCTCGCCAGTGCCGTCCATGGCGCGCCCGGCGACTGCTACGACGTGGAGCGCGACAAGGAGAGCGTGCACGCCAAGATCATGCAGATGAACCAGAACACGCACGGCGCTCCCGAGAAGATGGAGATGTCGCCCCAGCTCGAAGCCCTGCGCGGCTGAACCCCCAACCCACGGAGTGAAGATGGACCACACCCAGAAGACCGCGGCGGAAACGCCCGACGTGTTCGAGCTCTATGACCTGCGCGTCGAGGTGGTCGAGTCCGACCGCCCCTTCGTCATGCACGTGAAGAAGGGCGACTACTTCGACGTGATCGGCGGGCGCATCGTGCTGCCCGCGGACAACCCGACCTTCTCGCTGTACGGCATGCTGGCCGTGCTGCCCTTCATCCCGGCCAAGCAGCGCCCGACGCACCCGAACGACTGGATGACGTCGGACTGCCTGATCGCTTCGACCGACCCGGCTTGCGGTGCGCGCTTCAAGATCACGCGGCTCGAGAAGCGGCCGTTGCACCACGGCGACTTCAGCGTGGTGCCGCTGGGCGAGACCAACGGTTGATGCGCATGCCGCGGCGGCCATGAAGCAGCAGCCCGCCCCACGTGTCGCGGGCTACTGCGCGCTGTGCCGTTCGCGCTGCGGCGCGCAGTTCGTCGTCGAGGACGGGCGGCTGACCGGCGTCGAGCCGCTGGCGGACCATCCGACCGGCGGCGCCCTGTGCGCCAAGGGCCGCGCCGGCCCCGAACTCCAGTACCACCCGGCAAGGCTCACCAAGCCGTTGCGGCGCACGCGCCCGCGCAGCGATCCCGATCCGGGATGGGTCGAGGTGTCGTGGGACGAGGCGCTCGGTGACATCGCCGCACGGCTCGGCGCCATCCGTGCGGAGAGCGGCGCGCATGCCATTGCCTTCGCCAGCGCATCGCCCGGCGCGACCGCACTGTCCGACAGCCTGGAGTGGATCGAGCGGCTGGTGTTCGCGTTCGGCAGCCCGAACTTCCTCACCGGTGTCGAGATCTGCAACTGGCACCGCGACCACAACCACGCCTTCACCTTCGGTACCGGCATCGGCATGCCGGACTATGCGAACAGCGATCTCGTGATGCTGTGGGGCTTCAACCCCGGCAACGTGTGGCTCGCGCAGGCGCAGGGCGTGGCCGCGGCGCAGGCACGCGGCGCCAAGCTGCTGGTCATCGACCCGGTGCGCACGCGCCATGCACGCCAGGCCGACCTGTGGCTGCCGGTGCGACCCGGCACCGACGCGGCAGTCGCGCTCGGCCTCGCGCGCGAGCTGATCGCGCAAGGCCGGCACGACGACGACTTCGTACGCCGCTGGACCAATGCGCCGTTCCTGATCCGCGAGGACGATGGCCGGCCGCTGACCGAGCGCGACCTCCTGCCGCAGGCGGCCGGGAACGCAGATGGCTTCGGCGAGCGCGAGCGGCCGTTGGCTTGGCACCTGGAGCGCGGTGCGCCGGTGGCGCTGGACACGTCGGAGGCGATGGCGCCGTCGCTGTCGATGCAGCTCGCGCTCGCGGGCCACTTCGTCGTCGAGACGGCCGCAGGCCCGGTCGCCTGCCGGCCCGCCATGGCGCACTACATGGCCGCGTGCGAGCCCTGGACGCCGCAAGCGGTCGAGGCCTTCACCGGCGTGCCCGCGGCGCAGGTGCGCGAGGCGGCGCGGATGATCGGCGACGCCGGGCAGCGCATCAGCTACTTCAGCTGGACCGGCATCGCGCAGCATGCCAACGCCACGCAGACCGACCGCGCGATCGCCTTGCTCTACGCCATCACCGGCAGCGTCGATGCGCCCGGCGGCAACCTGCACCTGGCGCGCGCGGCGGCGGCGAAGATCAATGACCGGACGCTGCTCGATCCGGCGCAGGCCGAGCGGGCGCTGGGCCTGGCGCAACGGCCGCTCGGCCCGCCGGCGCATGGCTGGACGCTCGGCACGGACTTCCATCGCGCGGTCGTGGACGGCGAGCCGTACCGGGTGCGGGCGCTGGTCGGCTTCGGTGCCAACCTGCTGATGTCGCAGCCCGATTCGCAGGCCATTCGCGCGGCGCTGCAGGGGCTCGAGTTCCAGGTGCACTGCGACCTGTTCGAAACGCCCACCGCCCGCCATGCCGACTACCTGCTGCCGGTGCAGACGCCCTACGAACGCGAAGGCCTGCGCATCGGCTTCGAGATCAGCGCCGCCGCACAGCACACCGTGCAGTTGCGCCCGGCCGTGGTCGCGCCGACGCCGGGCAGCGA
>JAZKDL010000351.1:7130-9934 GCA_040387575.1 Pseudomonadota bacterium | reverse complement strand
ACCGGCATGACCAACACCGACGGCGTCTGGGTCGACGGCCGGCAGACCGACAGCGGCGACTGCAGCGGGCCGAAAAGCGCCCGCAATGTGTTGCTGCATCCGGAAGTCGATGCGGCGGTCTTCGAGGTCGCACGTGGCGGCATCCTGCGCGAAGGTCTGGGTTTCGATCGCTGCAAGGTTGCGGTGGTCACCAACATCGGCAGCGGCGACCACCTGGGCCTGAACTACATCACGACGGTCGAGGACCTCGCCGTGCTCAAGCGGGTGATCGTGCGCAACGTGGCGGCGGATGGCGTGGCAGTGCTGAATGCTGCCGACGTGAACGTTGCAGCCATGGCGTCAAGTTGCCCCGGCGGTGTGATCTTCTTCAACGCCGATCGCCAGCATCCGGTCATGGCTACGCACCGTGCACAGGGCAAACGCACGGTGTACGTCGATCAGGGGCAACTGGTCGCGGCCGAAGGTTCATGGCGTGAGCGCGTGCCACTGCGCGACGTGCCGATCACACGAAACGGCTCGCTCGCCTTCCAGGTAGAGAACGGGATGGCCGCCGTCGCCGCGGCGTGGGCCGTCGGCCTGGACTGGGACACGATCCGCAGCGGGCTGTCGAGCTTCAAGAACGACGCTGCTGGCGTCCCGGGCCGCTTCAACATGATGGAATACCGCGGCGCGACGGTGATCGCCGACTACGGCCACAACACCGACGCGATGAAGGCGCTGGTCGCAGCGGTCGACACGCTGCCTGCAAAGCGGCGCTCGGTGGTGATCAGCGGCGCTGGCGACCGGCGTGACAGCGACATTCGCGACCAGACGCAGATCCTGGGCGCCGCGTTCGACGATGTGATCCTGTACCAGGACGCGGCGCAGCGCGGGCGTGCCGACGGCGAAGTGATGGCGCTGTTGCGGCAAGGCTTGCAGGGCGCCCGCCGAACGCAGCACATCGAAGAGATACGTGGTGAATTCATTGCGATCGATACTGCGCTCGCGCGTTTGCAGCCAGGCGACCTCAGCCTCGTCCTCGTCGATCAAGTGGACGAGGCACTTGCGCATTTGGCGCAGCGAATTGCTGCAGGCTGAAGCACATCAGGCAAGCGGAGTCAGCGTCAAGTCTCGAGAATGAAAGACGTGTCCCACATGCGCTGGTGACTCTGGACACCCGGGGCGTCCCTGAAGTCCCACACGGGTTGCGTCGGCTCGACGTCCATAACCACATCTCCCGAGGCCAATGCCTTGAACGCAAGTCCGCTGCAAGCGGCAAACGCAGGAGATACACATGATTCGTCACACAATTCCATCGATCACCGCTCTTTTTGTCGCGGTCAGCGGCCTCGCCGCGGCCACCGGTGCATATGCACAAAGTGCCGACGGTATATCTCGCACCCAGAGCGCCAGCGCAAGGTGCGATGGTGTGCAACAAGATCGCGCCGCCTGTCTGCGTGAAGTTGGTGCGGCAGCCCAGGAGGCTCGTCGCAACGGACTGACAAGCGCCACTGCGGGCAGCTATGAACAGAACGCATTGGCGCGCTGCCAGCTACAACCCGTGGCAGACCGCGCGGACTGCGAGGCACGTGTGGTGGGCAGCAGCGGTGCGGGGCGCACCTCTGTAGAAGGTAGCGTTATGGGCGGAGGCGTTATCCGCGAGACGGTCACGCCCATCGCTGCCCCGAGCCGCTGACCGCGGTCGCGCCCCTCGTCGCATCAGCTTTCGTTGGCTTCGAGTCGGTAGCCCTTGCCGTACACCGTGCGCAGCACGTAGCCGCGCTCGCCAGTCAAAGTGAGTTTGCCGCGTAGCCGGTAAATGTGGCTATCGAGCGTGCGCGACGTTGCATCGTCTCCGTCATATCCTGCTTTTTCGATGAGGTAAGAGCGAGATACGGCATTACCCATGTTCCTGAAAAGCGCCAATGCCAGCTTGAATTCGCTCTCGGTCAACTGCGTCGTTCGGGGCTCGATGCGTTCGCCTGCATCGATGCTGCTTTCTGGTGCGAAAGACACCGTGCTGTGAAAGCGATCGAAGTGCCAACTCCCGAATTTCAGATTGTGCGGTTCGGTATTGACGGTCGCCGGACGCTTGTAGAGACGTGCCAACCGAGCGCGCAACTCCAGAGGTCGAAACGGCTTGATCACATAGTCGTCCGCGCCACGCGTCAGCGCGCGGGCGACGTCCTTTTCTGAGGTGCGTGCGCTCAGCATCAATACCGGCGTCAGATCACGCCTTTCCTCCCGCAGCCAATGAAGCAATTCGACGCCGTCCAGGTCTGGCAAATTCCAGTCGAGCACGAGAAGGTCGAAAGTCTCTCGCCGTAAAGCACGGCGCAAATGCTCTCCTTCAGAGAAGGGTACACACGTCGTTTCTTCGTAGTCTGAGTTGAGCGGCGCTTTCAAAATTCTCAAAAGTTGCTCAATCTGCGCAGGATCGTCGTCGAGTATGGCTATCCGCATAATTCCTGCCAAATCCTTCGTTGTTGCATCGAATCGCACGAATGGCGGTGATGCAACCCGCTCATGCCAATATTCATCTTGTGATTTTCATTCTATAGAGCAGCTTCAAATTGGCATTGGATATCGATCGAAACCACAGAAGACGACCGCAAAGAGGCGAAAATCGCTTAGCTGATGCAGCATCCCTCTCGCGATCGAATGTGAAAATCATGTTCCATGACGCCTGCGCGGACGATCAGGCCACGGGAAAATGAATACGTTTGCAGCCATAAGGCCAACGTGAAAGGTATCTCGTTGTTGCCCAAAATCGAAAACTTCCCAGCGACGGTAGCTCTCGCAATCGCTGCACTCGCGGTCATCGC
>JAZKDL010000351.1:0-7030 GCA_040387575.1 Pseudomonadota bacterium | reverse complement strand
ACGAAATAACGCGCGCCCACCGTATCGAACAATGGATGTCGGCCGACTTCCTCATTCGAATTGCTATCGGTGGGGAGCAAGCAGTTGAGCAGTTGATTGAACGTCGTCCCGATATCGTGTGGCTGCTGCTGGAGAACCAGTCGACGGAAGGCTTGGCACTCGCAAGCCAAATGCGGGGAATGCAGTTGGATGCCTATGAAGCACCGAGTTGGATCGTTGCGCTTGCGTCGGACACGCAACCATCGTGCGCATCCAGCGGGGCCGAGATGTTCGACCAGGTGCTGCCTGAACCCAGGTCGCAAAGCGCATGTGTTGCCACATTTCTAGCTTCCGTCGCAGCCATGCCGAAAACGAACGGCGCGCCATGGATCCAGCAGGCCACGGAAGAGGCCATGCCTGGGTTCCTCGCGTCGAGACAGAAACTCGCAAACACCATCAGGCAGGCCGTTGCCGATGGCAGAAGAACTGATGCAGCCAGATCGGCCCATACATTGGCTGGAAGCCCCGGCATGCACAATTTTGAATCCGGCGTTTCCGCTTGCCGATACATCGAGCACCATCACGCCACAGCTAACGCTGATGAACTCCTGATTCGCGCAGACGAAATCCGCGACTTGCTAGCGCATATCGAATTGCGCTGAACAGTTGTGCTGCGCCCTGTCGCGCTGCATGAAACCGGCCTGTATATCAGGCGGGCTGAAGGACGTAATTCGATCGACTCCGAACAATGGAGCGTCGCACTGGTGCGGCCGATTCCGGCGACTCAACGACATCGAGCTTGTAACCATCGCGGTAAATCGAGCGCAGTACAAATTCTGTCGAATTTGCGAGGTCCAGGGCCTTGCGGACCTTGCCGACGTGTGCATCGATCGTCCTCGTACTCGACTCGAGTTCAGCATTCCAGACGCTTTGGTAGAGCCGCTCACGCGAAACGTTGCTGCCGATGTTCCTGAACAGGAAAAGAGCAACCTCAAACTCCAGGCGCGTGAGACGAACCGGAACGTCATCGATGAACACCTGCTGCGTGCCGGAGACGAAACGGTAGCGCCCAAAAGTCATCTGTCGCTGACCTGTTGCAGCGCTTTCTCTGGCGAGAAAAGCGCACAAACGGCATTCGAGCTCACCGGTGCTTGAAGACAAAAGAGAAAAATCGTTCCCACGCCGTTGCGCCATGAACTCCCCCACCAAGTCCATCTGGCCAGGCCCGGCAAGCAGGAGGGTCGGTGGCCAGCCGATCAGTGTTGCAGCGTCGTGCAACCGCTTGCGGGCTGTATCCCCGTCGCCGCTCACGGCGATGATCAGGAGATCGAAGGTCAAACCGCGTTCAAGGGCGGGTCGCGCGTCGTCTGCGCAACTGAACTGATTGGAAATACGGCCTCGTGCTTGGATGGCCGAAGAAATTCGTCGTCGTAACCCAACTTCCGGCGTGACGACAGCGATGCGAAGTGCACGAGAACTGAAAGATTTCATGAATTCCGCTTGTTGGATTTTCTTTACCGAGAAGTCCAAAGCGCTGGAATTTGCATGAATCCCTCACTCATCGACCCCAATTTTGGAGCCGATGGGTAGAAAACTGCAATGAGAACTTTGGATTGAACCAAAGCGGATGATCGCGAATTCGAAGTGCGCCGCACTGTGCGCGCGACAATTATTCAGACTTACGTCAACTCAAAGCCTCAACGCTTGGCAAGTGCGATCCGGCCCAGTGCAAACACCGAGTTCGGGGCCGTGACCTTCAACGGCTTAGGAGCAGCAGGACGTGCAAACAGGCGCTTCCGGGCAGGCGCTGCATCGACTTCGACACCCTTGGCAATCTGGTCGTCGACCAGGCTCTGGAGCGTAACGGAATCAAGGAACTCCACTGCGCGGCGATTGACAGTCGCCCATAACTCATCCGGCACGCAGCGGCCGGCATGACCGGAAGCTTGCGCGTCCGTCCCGTCTGCGCCGTTTCCCACCGTATCTTCGATCGAGAAGATGATGTCGGCGACAGTAATGTCCGTTGCCTTGCGCCCAAGTGAGTAGCCGCCGCCCGGTCCTCGAGTTGACTCAACAAGTTTGTGCCGGCGCAACTTGCCGAAGAGTTGCTCAAGGTATGAAAGAGAAATATGTTGGCGTTGGCTGATTGCAGACAACGTCACGGGTCCGGTGCGCACGCGCAAAGCCACGTCGATCATGGCAGTGACCGCAAAACGGCCTTTGGTGGTGAGACGCATCGATTTTCCTTGTAATGAAGACAACAGAGTACACAGCCATCTGGCTGCCAATACCCGGTGTGACCGGTAGTGTCACGATAAGTTTCCCAGATGTCCAACTACGCCCTATACCCGTAAAGACCCTCAACCGCTGGGCTTTTACCTCGACACGCTTAGTTTGATGCAGCAAAACAACAAAAAGTCTTCTTGCGTGGATCAACTCGCTCCGCGAGTCGATGCGTCAGAACCAATCTCAACGCGTATCGATTCGACCAAAGCACTCGTCCTACAACTATGCAAGGAAAGCCGCCGTCGTCAATGCTGTCATGTATAGCGAACATCGAAGCATCCGTAACGAGGGTGCGTTTGCACACAACCAATGCAGATGAACGAATGGGATCGCACTGAAATGGGGTTTCCCAGGGCACTTGCCGAATCTGCCGCTTTTCAGTACGCGAGCGCCAGGACGTTTGCGGCCGAATCGGCGCAGGCTTCGTGCGTCTCCGCAACGTCTGCAGATGATCTGACGCGGACATGGCTCGAAGTGTTTGACGAGTCGTCCGACGCTATCTAAGCAAACCGACCAGTCAAGTGGGCTGTCTCGCCCACCGGCAACATCGTGTCGCCGGTGCGCATTTTTTCCTTACCTTCAACTCGTACGCACATGAGCATCATCTGGACTATTTTGATTGGCTTCGTCGTAGGTCTGGTTGCGCGTGCGCTCCTTCCAGGCAAACAAGCGATGGGCTTCATCCTCACCGTCGTCATCGGCGTTGTGGGCTCCCTTCTGGCTACCTACATCGGACAAGCTGCGGGCTGGTACACGGCTGGCGCTGGCGCCGGATTCATCGCTTCCGTGGTTGGCGCCATCGTGTTGCTGGTCCTCTACGGCATGGTGGCAGGAAAGCGCTGACCGGCAGCGCGGTTTTGGCTGATCGCGTCTTCGAGGCGATCACTCCACGGTCACGCTTTTCGCCAGGTTCCGCGGCTTGTCGACATCGGTTCCCCGCGCACAGGCTGTGTGATAAGCCAACAATTGCAGTGGCACTACGTGCAGCATGGGCGACAGTGCGCCGTAGTTCTCAGGCATGCGGATCACATGGATTCCTTCGCTGTTTTGCAGTTGCGTATCGCTGTCTGCGAGCACGTAGAGCACACCACCTCGCGCGCGTACTTCCTGCAGATTGCTTTTGAGCTTTTCGAGCAGGGCATCGTTCGGAGCGACAGCGACCACTGGCATTTCGCTCGTGACGAGCGCAAGCGGGCCATGCTTGAGCTCGCCGGCTGCGTAAGCCTCGGCGTGGATATAGGTCACTTCCTTGAGCTTCAGCGCGCCCTCCAAGGCAATCGGATAGTGCAGACCGCGGCCCAGGAAAAGTGCGTTCTCCTTGCGAGCGAAATCCTCTGCCCAGCTGATGAGCTGCGGCTCCAGCGCCAAAACGGATTGCAGCGCAACCGGGAGATGTCGCATCGCCTTCAAATACTCCGCCTCGTCAGCATCGCTCAAGCGTCCTTTGGCCTGCGCAAGCGCCAGCGTCAACAAGAACAGCCCCGCCAGTTGAGTCGTGAAGGCCTTGGTCGAGGCCACGCCGATCTCCACGCCAGCGCGGGTGATGTAAGCGAGCTTGCACTCACGCACCATCGCACTGGTGGCGACGTTGCAGATCGTCAGCGTGTGCTCCATGCCCAGCCCGCGCGCATGTTTGAGTGCCGCCAGGGTGTCCGCCGTTTCGCCCGACTGCGTGATCGTGACGACAAGCGTCTTCGGATCGGGCACTGAATCGCGATAGCGGTATTCGCTTGCGATCTCGACCTGGGTCGGGATTTTTGCGATGCTTTCCAGCCAGTACTTTGCTGTGCAGCCGCTGTAATAGCTGGTGCCGCACGCGAGGATCAGTACCTTGTCGATCTCCTTGAACACGCGGTGAGCGCTGGCGCCCGGTCGACGAGCGCCTTCCCCATCCTGTGCAATACCGTCGAACAGCTCAGGCACGATGCCCTCGACACCTTCGAGCGTGTCGGCGATGGCGCGCGGCTGCTCGAATATCTCCTTCTGCATGTAGTGCCGGTAAGGCCCGAGTTCGGCTGCGCCGCTGTGCGCCTGCACCGTACGCACCGGGCGTTGCGCAGCCGTTACCGGCTTGTGGTCGCGATCGACGATCCAGTACTTGCCTGGCTGTAGATCCACCACATCACCCTCGTCGAGGTAGACGATCCGGTCGGTCACGCCAGCGAGTGCCATCGCGTCGCTGGCGAGAAAGTTCTCACGGCCGTCCTTGCCGACGCCGAGGATAAGGGGCGAACCTGCGCGTGCGCCAACCACACGGTGCGGTTCGTCGCGGCAGATCGCGGCGATGGCATAGGCGCCGTGCAGTTGGCGAACTGCGGCCTTGACAGCTTCGAACAGGTCGCCTTCATAGACGCTGTCGATCAGGTGGGCAATGACCTCGGTGTCGGTCTGACTCGCGAAGACATAACCCTTGGCCTGCAGCGCGGCACGAAGCGTCTCGTGGTTTTCGATGATGCCGTTGTGCACCAGCGCCACGCGCGGTGGCCGGCTGCTGTCCACGCCCTCGCCAGGACCATGGCTGAAATGCGGATGCGCGTTGTGCACGGCGGGAGCACCGTGCGTCGCCCAGCGTGTATGGGCAATGCCTGTGGCCCCCTGGATGTGATCGTCCTGTACCTGCGTGAGCAGATCTGCCACCCGCGAGGTCGTGCGTGCGCGCGTCAGCCCGTCAGCGTGGACAGCCACGCCGCAGGAGTCATAGCCGCGGTATTCGAGCCGCTGCAAGCCCTGAACGAGCACGGGGACGATGTCGCGATAAGAGGTCGAGCCGACGATGCCGCACATGGTGATTGCCTTGAGCCGTTGAACAGGGCCAGATCGTAAACTTGATGATGGGAAATTAAATTTCTTATGAATGCAAAAATATAATCAATATTTCATTAGTCCAAAAATAAGTAATAATATTTCATATATATGAAATTATTGAATGAAAATTCTCTTGATGGAATCGATCTGAAACTACTGGACCAACTTCAGATCGACGCATCACATACCAATCAGCAACTCGCGGCGAACCTGGGCATCTCGCCCCCAACCTGCCTGCGACGTGTTCAGCGCCTGCGCATCCTCGGCCTGATCGAGCGAGAAATAGCCATCCTCTCTCCAACGCGGATGGCAGCGGTCCAAGGCCACGGTCTGGAAGCAGTCGTCGAGGTCTCGCTCGATCGCCAGGACGATGCGGCCATGCAGACCTTCGAGGATCAGGTGGTCGCAGATACAGCGGTACAGCAGTGCTATCGCGTATCGCCCGGCCCGGACTTCGTGTTGATCGTTGCTGTGCGCGACATGCCGAGCTATCTGGCACTCGCCCAACGGCTGTTCAACGCCGACGCCAACGTGCGCAACGTGAAGGCCTTCTTCAGCGTCAAACGCTCGAAGTTCGCACCCCGCGTTCCGATCTGAGGCACTCCACGGCGCCAACAGGTCATTTCTTCTTCGGACGCTGCCAGTTGGCAAAACTCACCTGGCGTGCACGCCCGACGGTAAGCGCGCCGGGCTCGGTGCTCTTGGCGATCGTCGAACCACCACCGATGGTGCCGCCCGCGCCTAACGTGATCGGTGCCACCAGCACGCAGTTGCTGCCGACATGCACGTCGTCGCCGATCACGGTGCGGTGCTTGTTCGCGCCATCGTAGTTGGCGGTAATGCTGCCTGCACCGTAGTTGACGCGCTCCCCGACGGTGGCGTCGCCCAGGTAGGCCAGGTGATTGGCCTTGGCGCCGCGGGCGAGTGTCGAATTCTTGACTTCGACGAAATTGCCGATGTGCACGTCGGGTCCCAGTCGCGCGCCCGGACGCAGCCGCGCGAACGGCCCGACAAGCGCACCGGCACCGATCGTCACGCCAATCTTCTCGCCGTCGATGTGCGTGAAGGGCTGGATCACCGCACCAGCATCGATGCGCGCGTTGGCAATCACGCAGTTCGCGCCGATGCGCACGCCGTCGCCAAGCGACACAACGCCTTCGAACACGCAGTTGACGTCGATCTCGACGTCCATCCCGCAGTCCAGCGTGCCGCGCAGATCGAAGCGCGCCGGGTCGGCCAGACGCACGCCGTCTTCCATCAGGCGATCGGCCTGCCTCTGCTGCCATGCGCGCTCGAGCCCCGCGAGCTGGGCTGGGTTGTTGATGCCCGCAACCTGGAGCGCATCCGTCGTGACGTGGGCTACCACCGGCACGCAATCAGCCACCGCCATCGCGACGATACCGGTCAGGTAGTACTCGCCCTGCGCGTTGTGGTTGTCCAGCCGGGCAAGCCAGCCCCGGAGCAGCGCCGCGGGCACGGCCATGACGCCGCTGTAGATTTCGCGGATGGCGCGCTGCGCCGCATCGGCATCTTTTTGCTCGACGATCGCCTGCACGTCGCCATGCCCGTCGGCAGCGCGCACCACGCGGCCGTAACCGGTCGGATCGTCAAAGGCAATGGTCAGCAAGGCGAGCTTGCGGCCACCGCTGGCGGCCAGCAATGCGCGCAAGGTGTCTGCGCCGATCAGCGGCACATCGCCTGACAGCACCAGCACCGTGGCATCGTCGCGCAACACCGGCAGGGCCTGCTGCACGGCGTGGCCGGTACCGAGTTGCGGCATCTGGCGCACGAACTGCAGCGCAGGCGTGCCGGCATCACGGGACATCGCAGCTTCGACCTGGTCGGCGCCGTGGCCCGTGACGACCACCACGTCGCGCGCGCCGATCTGCGCGGCCGTCCGGACGACGTGCGCAAGCAGCGCGCGCCCACCCAGCCGATGCAGCACCTTGGGCAAAGTGCT
>JAZKDL010000350.1:0-11119 GCA_040387575.1 Pseudomonadota bacterium | reverse complement strand
GTGCGCCGCTTCCTAGGATGAGGCTTCCTCAACCTCCGACGCTCCCGTGCCAGAGCGCGCCGCCATGTCCATCGAGTCGTCCTCCGCCTTCACCGCTCAATCCATCCCGTCGCGGCGCCGGGCGCTCAAGACGTTTGCGTCGCTGACCACCGTGGGCGGCCTGGCCGGACTGGCAGGCTTCGGACTCGCCGGCTGCTCGCGCGGCGACGACAAGAGCGCATCGGCCGGCGCTGCCGGCGGGCCGGCCGTGGTCAGGAAGGCCGGCGACAAGGTGGCTTTCAAGTACCCCGACAACCCGTCGTTCGACCTGATCTACCTGGCCGACCAGCTCGGCTATTTCGAAGGCACGAACACGCGGCCGGACTATGTCGGCAAGATCGCCGCGCCCCAGATCATTCCGCTGGTCGGCACCGGCGAGATCGATTTCGGCGCGCGCATGGTGCCGCTGGTGATCTCGGCCATCGCGTCGGGCGCCGACCTCAAGGTCGTGGCCGCCGGCGGCAAGACCCTGCAGGAAGCGCCGCACATGAAGTACTTCGTGCGCAAGGACTCCGGCATCCGCGAACCGAAGGACCTCGAAGGCAAGACCATCGGCTTCAACAGCTTCGGCGCCTGCGCCGAGTTCGTGACCAAGAAGTACCTGCGCCAGCACGGCGTGGACGTGAACAAGATCAACTTCGTCGTGATCCCCGACGAGCAGGCCGAGCAGACGCTGGTGACCCGCAACACCGACCTCGCGATCATCCATGCGCCCTTCTCCGGCCGCGCGGACAACGCCGACCAGCTGGTGCGCCTGTGGAGCGACTACGACCTCGACGGCGGCCTCGGCGGCATGGCGCCGTACAGCGCGCACGGCCAGTTCATCCGCCAGCATCCGGAAGCGGTGCGCGACGTGGTGACGGCGCTGGCCAAGGCCGGCAACTGGGTCAACGCCAACCCCGAAGAAGCGCGCAAGCTGGTGTCCAGGCGCATCAACATGGAACTGAAGAACGTCGACCGCTTCGCCTACATCGACGACCTGGTCGTGACCGAACCACCGATCCAGTACTACGTCGACATCCTGCAGTCGGAAGGCAAGATCCCGGCCGGCAAAGTGGCGGTGAAAGACATCTACACGAACGAGTTCAACCCGTTCGCCACCAAGACCTGAGCGTGCGCCGATGACCATCAAGATCTCGGCACGCGACGTGCGGATGGACTACGCGGCCCGCGGCGCGAGCGAGCGCGTGCGGGTGCTCGAAGGCTTCGACCTCGATGTGCGCGACGGCGAATTCCTGTCGGTGCTCGGGCCGTCGGGCTGCGGCAAGTCGACCTTTCTCGGCATCCTGGCCGGGCTGACCGAGCGCACCAGCGGGCGCATCGCGATCGGCGGACAACCGCTGGCCGGCATCAACCGCAACCAGGGCGTGGTGTTCCAGGGCTATGCGCTGTTTCCCTGGCTGACGGTGCTCGACAACATCGCGGTCGGGCTCGACATTCGCGGCGTCGGCAAGGCCCAGCGGCGCCGCACGGCGCAGGAATACCTCGAACTCGTCGGCCTCCACGGCTTCGGTGAACGCTATCCGCACGAGATTTCCGGCGGCATGAAGCAGCGCGTGGCGATCGCGCGTTCGCTCGCCTATGAACCCGACGTGCTGCTGATGGACGAGCCCTTCGCCGCGCTCGATGCGCAGACGCGCGAGGTGCTGCAGGGCGAGCTGCTGCGCATCTGGGAACAGCACCGCAAGACCATCGTGTTCATCACCCACAGCCTGGAAGAAGCCGTGTACCTGTCGGACCGGGTGGCGGTGATGACGCAGCGGCCCGGCCGCATCAAGGACATCATCGACATCCCCTTGGCACGGCCACGCTCGGCCGAGTTGCGGCATTCGCCCGACTTCGCGGCACTGCGCCAACGTGCCTGGGACGTGCTGAAGGACGAGGTGCAGTTAAGCATCCGAGCGCCGCAGCCGAAAGCCGCCGTGCGCCATGCGGAGGTGGTGCGATGAGCGCCGTATTGGACGCGCCGCCGGCGCCCCGCCCCGACTCGGGCTTGCGCCGCTTCGCCAAGCGACTCGGCGGCGCCAGCCGCATTGCCGAACGCGGCATCGGCATCGTGCTGTTCTTCGCGCTGTGGGAGGCGCTGCCTCGCCTGGGCGTCGTGAGCGACGCCTACCTGAGTCCGCCGTCGGCCGTGCTCGCGAGCATCGTCCAACTGCTGGACAACGGCCAGCTCTGGAAGCACGTCGCCGCGAGCCTGCAACGATCGCTGTGGGGACTGGTGCTCGCCAGCGTCGCGGGCGTGGTGCTCGGTCTGCTGGTCGGTGGCTTTCGCCGGCTCGCGGCCATCGTCGACCCGGTGCTCCAGCTGTTCCGTCAGACCTCCGCCTTTGCGCTGTTCCCGGTGTTCATCCTGTTCCTCGGCATCGGCGAGCTGTCGAAGATCGCCATCATCTTCTGGGCTTCTTTCTGGCCGGTGCTGCTGAGCACGGTGAGCGGCGTGAAGCAGGTCGACCGGCTGCTCGTGAACTCGGCGCTGTCGATGGGCGCGTCGCGCCGCTTCGTCTTCTTCAAGGTCGTGCTGCCGGCGTCGCTGCCGTCGATCTTCACCGGTGTCCGGCTTGCGGGCGCCTACAGCATCACCGCGCTCGTGGCCGCCGAGATGATCGGTGCGCATTCGGGGCTCGGCTTCCTCACGCTGAATTCGCAGGAGACCTTCCAGATACCGACCATGTACGCGGGCATCCTGCTGCTGGCGGTGCTGGGGCTGCTGCTGAACTACCTGCTCGCATTGCTGGAGCGCCGACTGCTGCGGTGGCGGCGCGGGCTGAGCCTCGATGAGTGACAGCGCAACGCCAACGTCGCCCGCCGCATCGCGCCAACGGCGCGCCGCATTGGCGGGCGCATCGCTGGTCGCGGCGATCGCGCTGGCGGGATTGGGTGCGTCTTGGGCGTCGTCGTCCAGCCCGCGCCTGAACGAACTACCCAAGGGGCCGGTGCTGGCCAAGGCGATCGCGCGCGGCACGCTGGTGGTCGGCGTGCGCAGCTATCCGCGGCCGGCGCCGCCCGAGGCGCCCACGCCGCCGGAGCCGGACGCCTTCGATGCGGCACTGGCGCGTGACCTTGCGCGGTCGCTCGGCGTGAAGCTCGATCTGGTCGGGCTCGGCGCGGCCGATCAGGAAAGTGCGCTGCGCGACGGCCGCGTCGACCTGCTGATCGCAGGCGTACCGGCCGCCCAGGCGCCGAAGGGCATCGATGCCGCGCCGGGCAGCTACGACACCGGCAGCGGCCTGGTGGTGGCATTGCGCAAGGGCCGCGTGCAGGACGCGCCGGCGCTGCGCGGCGCGCCGGTGTGCGTGGGCGAAGGCTCGGGCTACGCGGGCGCCGTGGCGCTGCGCTATGGCGCCGAGCCGCGCAGCTACCCATCGTCGGTGCATGCCGTCTCTGCCTTCATGGCCGGAGAATGCGCGGCGCTGGCCGAAGACTCGGACGTGCTGCAGCGGCTGCTCAAGAACGATGAATGGCGCTTCTACAAAACGTTGGCCAGCGACCTGCGCTCGCCTTCCGATGCCACGGTCAGGCTGCCTGCGGGCGACACGCTGTCACGTGACTACCTCGCCGCCGCCTTGCGGCAATGGCGTGCCGACGGCACGCTGGCGCAAGCCCGCGACGCACGCGCCGGCAACCTGCAATTCGAGATCACGCTGCTGAAGGGCGGGTTCGTCTGCCACTCCTGAAACTGCGGCACGGCGTCAATGGTCGCGCTCAAGTGGGCGCGAGGCTGGCCCCGATGGCCTGCCTCAGCCGAGGCGCCGCGAAATCAAGAAACCGGCGCATCTTCAGCGGCATCTGTCCCCGAGAGACATGCAGGAGGTTGACGGGTGCCGGTTCGGGCTCATAGGGCGCCAGCACGATCTGCAGCTTGCTGCTGTCGATCGGCGCCATCACCTGGTAGTGCAGAAGCCGCGTCACGCCGACGGAAAGGCTCGCCGCTTCTGCCGCGGCCTCTGTGGTCGTCACCGCCAGGCGCGGCTGGATGGGCACGTCGACGACCGCTCCGGAGCCCGGTTCTCTGAAGCGCCAGGATGGCGACGACAGGGACGCATCGATCGTCACGCAAGGAAACCGGCCCAGGTCCGCGGGCGCCTGCGGCACGCCGCGAGCCGCAAGCAGGCCCGGGCTCGCGCACGTGACCATGCGCATCACGCCGATGGGCGTCGCGACCATCGAACTGTCCGGCAGCTTGCCGATGCGCACGGCCATGTCGACATGGTCGTCGACCAGATTCACGTTGCGGTCGGCCAACACGAGCCGGACATCGATCTCGGGGAACGCCGCCAGGAACTCGGCCACGACCGGCAGCACATGCAGGCGGCCGAACATGATGGGTGCGGTGATCACCAGTTCGCCCTTGGGTACGGTGAATTCGCCAGCCGCCGTGCGCTCCGCCTCGTCGACCTGTTCCAGGATGCGGCGGGCCGCGGCGAGGTAAGCCACGCCACTGTCGGTCAACGTGAGTTTGCGTGTCGTGCGAATCAAAAGACGTGTGCCCAGCCGGGCTTCGAGATCCGAGATCTTGCGGCTCAGCGTTGCCAGCGGGACCTGCAATGCACGTGACGCCGCGGAAAGACTTCCGGTCTCGACCACCGACACCAGCATCGACATCGCCTCGAAACGGTCCATGGTCATCCTTCCAGTTATTGGTAGAGATATTGCCAAATGCGACGGATTATCAATCTCCGTGGAAAGCCGGATCATCGAGTTCAGCCATCCCACTGGATGGACAACAGGAGAAAGTCATGGCTTACGGTTTCATGGACATTGCAACGACACCCAGCGTGCAGGCGGCGCAGGCGGCAATGGGTGCCGATCACCTGTGGCAGGACTTCAAAGGGCATCGCGAATTCGACAGGTTCACCGAGAACGAAGCGGCGTTCATTGCCGAGCGCGACAGCTTCTACATGGCGACCGTGTCGGAAACGGGATGGCCTTACGTCCAGCACCGGGGCGGGCCGCGCGGCTTTCTCAAGATGCTCGACGACCAGACGCTCGCCTTTGCAGACTACCGCGGCAATCGGCAGTACATCAGCACAGGCAACCTGGCCGCCGATGGTCGCGCCTGCCTGTTTCTGATGGACTACGCCGGCCGCGCCCGGCTGAAGATCTACGCACGTGTCGAAGCGGTCGCATTGGACGCCGACGCGGCACTCACCCGCCTCGTGACGGTGCCGGGCTACAAGGCCAGCTTGGAACGGGTCTTCCGCCTGCGGCTCGAAGCCTTCGACTGGAACTGTCCGCAGCACATCACGCCGCGCTTCACACAGGACGACGTGGCAGAAGGCGTGCGCCCGCTGCGGGAAAGACTGGCAGCCCAGGAAGCGGAGATCGCCGAGCTTCGCGCCCGGCTGGCATCGAAGGAAAGCCGTTCATGAGAGCGCGCCACCTGCACCTCCGCTGCGATGAATGCAACGAGAAGCCGCTGGCGCCGTGATACGAACGCGCGGCTCGGGTGTTCAGGCCTCCCGGTGAGTCGATTCGCTGGCCTCGGGCGACGTGTCCTGAAGCGCATCGACCAGAAAATCGACCATCACCCGCACCTTGGCGCTGAGGTGGCGGCGGCTTGCGTAGATCGCCAGGATGTCGATGGGCGGCATGCGATAGCCGGGCAAGACTTCGACGAGTCGTCCGTCCTGCACGTCCTCGCCGATCACGAAGCTCGGCTGCCAGATGACGCCCGCACCGGCGAGTGCCGCGGCGCGGGCCGTGTGGCCGTTGTTGGCCCGCAGCGCCCAGCGCACCCGCACGGATTCGAGCGTGCCGCCGGGGCCGGCGAACTGCCACTCATCGGACGTTGCGCCGTAGGTGTAGCCCAGGCACATGTGCCGCGCCAGATCCGCCGGAACCTCGGGCATGCCATGGGTTGCAAGATAGGCGGGTGACGCGCAGACCATGTTGGTCGAGCAGCCCAGGCGGCGCGCAATGTGGTTGCCCGAGATCGTCCGCGAGATGCGGATGGCGAGGTCGTAGCCCTCTTCGACGATGTCGACCACGCGGTCGATGAGCGCGATGTCGAGTTCGACATCGGGGTACCTCGCCATGAACTTCGGCCACAGGGGCGCCAGCACCAGGCTGCCGAAACTCAGCGGCGCGTTGATGCGCAACCGCCCGCGCGGCTGCAGCGACGCGGTGGTCGCCAGCGCTTCGGTCTCCGCAACCTCTTCGAGAATCGACTTGGCCCGGTCGAACAACGCCTCGCCACCTTCGGTGAGCGACAGGCGGCGTGATGTGCGGTTGATGAGCCGCGTGCGCAAGTGGGCTTCGAGCTCGCTGACGTAGCGCGTCACGTTGGCCGGCGAGGTGTCCAGGGCGTCTGCCGCCTTGGTGAAGCTGCCGCGCGCCACTACCGTGACGAACACCTCGTACGCACGCAATCGGTCCATGGGCGCCGTCTCCAGTCATTCAGAAAAGCTGAATGAGTAAACCACTTTTGGCCCCTTTCTGGAAGTGAAGCTGAACCATAAATTCACCTCACTCCCAGCAACCAACAGAAAGGACGTCCGACATGACCCATACCGATTCCGCCCATCCCGCCGATCCGGCTCCCACCCGGCGCGCACTGATTGCCGGCGCGGCAGCCATCGGCGCCACCCTCACCATGGGCCGCGCGGCGCACGCCGCACCTGCTGCCGACACGGTGCGGGGCTTCCGATCGGCCAGCGCGGAGGTCAACGGCACCCGCATCAATTACCGCATTGGCGGCAGCGGCCCGGCCATCGTGCTGCTGCACGGCTACGCCGAGACCGGCCACATGTGGAACCCCTTGATGCCGCTGCTGGCCAGGACGCACACCGTGGTCGTGCCCGACCTCCGGGGAGCGGGCAATTCGTCGAAGCCCGAGACGGGCTACGGCAAGAAGAACATGGCTGTCGACATCCACGAACTGGTCCGGTCGCTCGGCATCAGCAGCGTCAGCATCGTCGGCCACGACATCGGCCTGATGGTGGCTTATGCGTATGCCGCGCAATTCCCTTCGGAGACGAACAAGGTGGTGCTGATGGACGCCTTCCTGCCCGGCATCGGCCAGTGGCAGAACGTGTGGCTGCTGCGTGACCTGTGGCATTTCCATTTCCATGGCCCGACGCCGCTGGCGCTGGTCAAGGGTCGCGAACGCATCTACTTCGAGCACTTCTGGAACGACTTCGCGGCCGACCCCAAGCACTCGGTGCCTGAAGCCGATCGGCAGTTCTACGCCAAGGCATACGCCCAACCGGGCGGCATGCGCGCCGGGTTCGAATACTTCAAGGCCTTCGAGCAGGACGCGGCTGAATTCGCGGCGTTGGGCAAGACGCCGCTGCCGATGCCGATGCTGGTCCTCTCCGGCGAAAAGGCCGGCGGCACCTTCCTGATCGAGCAAGGGAAGATGGTCGCGACCGACGTGAAGGGCGTGATCGTCAAGGGCTCCGGACACTGGCTGATGGAAGAGGCGCCGGACCAGGTCATACCGGCACTGCTCGACTTCCTGGGCTAGCGGAAATCCGGCTCACCAACACAATCGTTCGACCAACCAAGGAGATTCAAGATGGATTTGCAACTCGATGGCAAGCTGGCGCTGGTGAGCGGCAGCACGGCCGGCATCGGCTACGCGATCGCGCGCACGCTGGCACTGGAAGGCGCGAGCGTGATCGTCAACGGCCGGTCGCAGACGGCGGTCGACGAGGCGGTGGAACGCATCCGCTCGGAAGTCTCGGAAGCCTCCGAAGCGGATGGCCAGCGTGGCGCGCATGGCAAGGTTCTCGGCTATGCCGGAGACCTCAGCCGGGCCGATGCCGCCGAGGAAGTCGTGCGCCGCCACGCCGGCATCGGCATCCTGGTCAACAACCTGGGCATCTTCGAGGCCAAGGCTTTCGAAGATATTCCCGATGAAGACTGGCTGCGCTTCTTCGACGTCAATGTCCTGAGCGGCGTCCGCCTTGCACGCCTGGTACTGCCCGAGATGAAGCGCGCGAACTGGGGACGGATCATCTTCATCTCGAGCGAGAGCGCGGTGCAGATCCCGACCGAGATGATCCACTACGGCATGACGAAGACAGCGCAACTCGCGGTGTCGCGGGGGCTTGCGGAATCGGTCGCCGGCACGAACATCACCGTCAACAGCGTGCTTCCGGGCCCGACGAAATCGCGTGGCGTCGGCGACTTCGTGGAAGGCATGGCACGGTCGAGCGACAAGAGCTTCGAGCAGGTCGAGGCGGAGTTCTTCGACCACGTCCGCCCGACGTCGCTGATCAAGCGCTTCGCATCGCCGCAGGAGGTCGCGTCGCTCGTGGCCTACGTGGCCAGTCCGCTCGCTTCGGCGACCACGGGCGCTGCCCTTCGCGTCGACGGCGGCGTCGTCAAGAGCGCGTTCTGACGCGGCACACCGAAGCCGGAAAGGCCGGCGAATGGTCGCCGTCGCCAGGTAGCCGGCCTATCTGGCACCGGCAGTCAGACACGCCGCCAGCCGCTGCGCGCTTCGCGCGCTGACGCCCTTGCCGGTGATCGCCAGCGATGCCGGGTTGGCCAGCATCCGCTCGAAGACCGCGCGCACTTCTTCCGCGCTGATGTCCTCGATCATCGCGATCGCTTCTGCCATCGGCGTCACGGATCCACTGGCGAAGACCTCTTCGACCGCCTGCTCCATCGATGCGTAGGTCCGCTCGGCGGCGCGCACACGGGACACGGTCAGCTGGTTCTTCGCTCGCTCCAGATGCACCGGATCGATGCCGGCGGCCTGCGCGCGCAGCAGGTCGCCCGTGGCTGTCACCAGCGCGTCCAGCTTGTCGGGCGTGGTGACCGCATGCACGACGAAGTTGGCCCAGACGTCCCCGCTGTCCATCGTGGAATGGGCCGTGTAGGCCAGGCCGAGCTGCTCCCGAACGGTGTCGACGAACGGTGCCGACATGCCGCCGCCGAACAGGTTGGCGGCCAGCGACGCCGCCAGCCGCCAGCGCTGCTGCGAAATCTCGTCCTGCCGCATCGGCGCGAGCGGGAAGGCGATGTTGAGGAAGACCTGCGACACCTGCGTGAAGCGCCGCGCCAGGGTCTGGCCAACGTACTTCGCGGGTGTCGGCGCGCGCAATGCGGGCAGGTCGGCCGACATGGGCATCGCAGCGAAGAGTTCTTCGGCGAGCGCGATCCAGGCGTCGACATCGAAGTTGCCGGCCGCGGCGACGACGGTCTTTCCACCGACATAGTGCGACTGCACGTGGCCGACCAGGTCGTTCCGGGTGAAGCCTTCGATGTTGGCGACGGTGCCGATCACCGGCATGCCCATCGGGTCTTCGCCCCAGATGGCGCGGTCGAGCAACTCGCTGGAGCAGTCCTCCGGATCTTCCTCGTACTCGATGGCCTCCTGGCGAATCACTTCCAGCTCGCGCTGCAGCTCGCCGTCGGGGAAGGTGCTGTTCAGGACGATGTCGGCCGTCATGCGTGTCAGGTGCTCGGCGTGCCGGCCCAGGCCTGTCATGAAATAGCCGGTCGTGTCCTTGCCGGTGAACGCGTTGACATCGGCACCCAGCCGCTCCGCGTCCAGGTTGATGGCCTGGACGGTTCGGGTGGCCGTGCCCTTGAACGCCATGTGTTCGAGGACATGGCTGATGCCGTTGGCCGCCGGCGTCTCGTCGCGCGAACCGACCCGCAGGAACACGCCCACGCTGGCACTCTGAACATGGGGCATGGGAATGGCGAGCAGCCGCACCCCGTTGGGAAGCGTGTGGAGAAGCACGGTGGGGGTTCGCTCGGTTGGAAGTCGGACCATGGTTCAGCGGCTTTCCGGCAGCTGCGGCGTGACGCCGACGCCATACAGCGCGAGCAGGCCCAGCACATGCCCGATGGCAACGCCGGGCTCGCCCGCTTCGATGCGGCCGATGGTCTGGACGTGCACGCCAAGGCGCGCCGCAGCAGCGGCCTGGCCCTCTCCGGCGGCCGTTCGGGCCAGCTTGGCGGCAGCGCCAAGTTCCCGAATTGCCTGCAGGGCGTCGCCGCCGATGTCTGCCGATATGCGCTTGCCTTGGGTCATAGGCATGCATTGTCGCCGCGCCATCCGGCCGGCGGTCCGCGCGGTCTTCATGCAACTTTCGCCTAAGCAAGGACCAAAGCCTTCTTTGGCAAGCGTGCCGGCTCCACGTAGCCTGCGGCGTCCTTCTCCTCACAAGGAAACCGCAGATGAACGATCGTTTGAACCGCGTGCACGCTTCGCGCTCCGCCGCCGTCAAGGCCGGCCTCGACCATCCCGTGATCGACACGGATGTCCACGTCAATGATTTCGCCCCCGTCCTGGAGGACTACGTGGCGCAGTACGGCGGCAACAAGCTCGTCGACGCATTGCGCAAGGCGCTCGGCGGACGCTTCGTCACCCGCAACGGCGGCGGCAAGGACTGGTATCAGCAGAGTGCCGAGGAGCGCCAGTTCCATCGCACGCTGCGTGCACCCTGGTGGGCCCGCGTGACGCGCAACACCTACGACCTGGCCACCTACACGCTGCCCGCGCTGCTGCATGAACGGCTCGGCGAACAAGGCTCGGACTATTCGATCCTGTTCCCGAACGACGTGCTCTCGCCCGCCGCAGCCGGCAGCGAATACCGCCAGCCGCTGCACCGCGCCATCAACCACTTCCACGCCGACCAGTACCGCCCCTACGCCGACCGCCTGACACCGGTGGCGGGCATACCGCTGCACACGCCGCAGGAGGGCATCGAGGAGCTCGAGTTCGCGGTCAAGACGCTGGGCCTGAAGGTGATCAACATCGCCGGCGGCGTGCGCCGGCCGATCCGCGCCATCGCCGAAAAGTATCCGGCCGCGCAGCATCCGGAGATCGCCAAACAGGTCGGCTACATCGACTTCTACGGCATCGACAGCGAGCACGACTACGACCCGTTCTGGGCCAAGGTGATCGAGCTCGGCGTGCCGGTAACCACGCATTACGGCAGCCAGGGCTGGACTGGCCGGCAGTCGACCAGCAACTACATGAACAACCACATCGGCCACTTCGCAGATGGTTCGCAGGCCTTTGCCAAGGCGCTGTTCTTCGGCGGCGTGACGCGGCGCTTCCCGGGCCTGCGCGTCGGCCTGCTCGAAGGCGGCGCCGACTGGGGATCGCATGTCT
>JAZKDL010000349.1:0-1668 GCA_040387575.1 Pseudomonadota bacterium | reverse complement strand
TCGATGCGCTGGATGACCGCATTGACGCGCCGGTGAAAGCGCACGTCCACACCGACTTCCTCACCGCGCCGTGCGACCAGGCCATTGATGAATTCCGTCTCGGTGCGACGGCCCTTCAGGATGTCCTGGCCCATCGACGGCCGCTGCGCATCGCTGCGCGAGTTCGCGACCTCCATGATCATCCGCGTGATGGCTTCGTGCGCGTCGGCGTCGTCGTCCGCACGCGCCAGCAGGTCGAGGTCGAGCCCGCCGACCGGCTCCAGCGACAGCCCGAGCGCACGCCCGACGCGGATGCACGAACTGCCGAGCCGGATGGTCAGCTCGCGCGACAGGTCGTTCGTGTCGCGCTGCTTGCCGGTCATGCCGGTCAGCGCGCAGACGCCGTTGCGCATCGCGTTGATGGTGAGCTTGGACCAGCGCTCGCCCCACAGGTTCGACGTCACCTTGCAGGTGTCGCCGTGCGCCAGCAGCTCGGCCAGGCGCTGCGCGCGCGGCGTCAGCTGACCATGCAGCTCGCCGATGCGCAGCCCCGCCTTCTTGTCGTCGCCGAGCGGCGAGTTGCGCACGATCTGGCCGGGCTCGACCAGTTCCGCGGCCAGCGCACTGACCGAGCAGCCCAGCGTGCGGCCCCAGCCGGCGACCGCGGCGATCGTCTCTTCGTTGATGCCGTTCTGCATCGACACCACGCAGCCGGTCGGCGCGAGGTAGGGCAGCACGAGCTGCGTGGCCCAGGTGGTGTCGTACGACTTGACGGCGATGAAGGCGACGTCGAAAGGCTTCTCGCGCACGAACTGCGACACGTCGCCGATGTGCAGCGCCCGCACCGGCGTGCGGACCGAGCCCGCGCCGTTCATGCCGGTCACGTTCAGGCCGTTGGCGCGCATCGCCTCGACGTGCGCCGGCCAGGCGTCGACCAGCGTGGCGTCGATGCCCGCCTGTGTCATGTGCGCGCCGATGTAGCCGCCCACGGCGCCGGCCCCGATGATGCATACCCGAGTCATTCACTTCTCCTTGGATGGACTGCGCAGGCGGCAACGGCCGCCCGCTTCACAGATGGAGCCTGCGTGCTTCCGCACCCAGGATGTCGGCCGCGGCGCACAGCTCGGCGTGTACGGCGGTCAGGCGATCGGCGCCGTGCGGCAATGGCGACGGCGTCTCCAGCAGGCACAGCGACGCGAAGGCATCGCCCTGGCTGCCGCGCACCGGCACCGCGAACGCATGCACACCGGGCACGACGTCGCCCAGGTTGACGCCGAAGCCGTGCCGGTCGGAGCGTTCGCGCATGCGCTGCAGCGCGGCGAGCCGGCCGGTGCCGCAGCGCGCGATCTCCTGCGCGACGTTGTCGAGCAGCACGGCACGCACCGCGTCGGGCGCCAGCGTCTGCAGGATCGCGATGCCGCCGGCCGAGGTGAACAGCGGCCGGCGCGTGCCCGGGTAGAGCACCGAGCCGGACAGCGCCACCGCGCCGGCGCGCACGCTGCAGACGTACTCGTTGCCGCTGCGCAGCAACAGCACGGCCACGCCGTTCATGCGGCGCGCGAAGGCAGCCACGGCCGCCTCCGCGCTGGCCTGGAACTGGCGGTGGTCGGGCAGCGCGAGCCCGAGCTCGAACATCAGCGGACCCGGCAGGTAGTGGCGGTCGCTCGTGCGCTGGATCACCAGCCGCTC
>JAZKDL010000348.1:0-7142 GCA_040387575.1 Pseudomonadota bacterium | reverse complement strand
TGTGCGTCGGCGGCATGCCGCGTTCGGTCATGAGATCGAGCAGAGCGCGGGCTTCTGGATGGAGCATGCGGGGCTTTCGGAGGGTTGCAGGGCGATGCCTTCCATCCTGCCACGCGCCCCTCAATCGAAAAAGCTTGCACCGCGCGCGAACGCAGATATGATTCGGACCTAAATCTTAGGTTCGAACTTGAAAAACAAGTCCACTCCAAATCTGCAGCTCGTCGCCGAAGCGCCGGAAGCCGTCGCCAAGGCACCGCTGTACCGCCGGCTGGCCGACGAACTCGCGCAGGACATCCAGAACGGAACCTACGCCGTCGGCACCGTGATGCCGACCGAAGTCGAGCTGGCCGAACTGCTGCAGGTCAGCCGCGGTTCGGTGCGCGATGCGCTTCAGCTCCTGTCGGAATGGGGCATGGTCGAGCGTGCACGCAAGATCGGTACCCGCGTGCTGCGCAGCCAGCCGGTGAAGGGCTACGTCCAGCGCATGAACGGCCTGGGCGACACGCTCGGCTTCGCCGGCGACACGGTGATGCGCATCGACGAGGTGATCGACGTGTCCGAGCCGGACGAGCCCGGCCTGGCCGGCGAGGCCAGCGCCACCGGCTTCTGGCTGCAGATCACCGGCGCGCGCCATCTGCCGCAGAACCCCGAGGTGTCGACCTGGACCCGCGTCTTCGTGAGCGGGCCGCTGTCGGGCATCCGGCCGCTGCTGAATGCCGAGAAGGATTCGATCTACGAGCTGATCGAGCAGGCCTACGGTCTGCGCGTCTCACGGCTCCGGCAGAAGGTCACGGCGATCGCGCTGCCGGCCATCGCCGCGCCGGTGCTGAAGCTGCCCGAAGGCACGCCGGTCCTCGAAGTTCAGGCCTGGCTCTACACGCAAGACGGCCAGCTGGTCGAGTTCGTCCGCTCGATCCACAACCCCGCGCTCTATTCCATGGAGTTCACGGCGCAAAGCAGCAGCTGAGCGCCCTCCTTCCTTTCATCCTTCTTCTTGATTTCTCGATTTCCAATGAGCAACACCCTCCAGATCCCTTCCCGCGACGGCCGCCAGTTCGACGCTCTCTACGCCGCCGCGCCCGACAGCAGTGCACCGGCCATCGTGCTGGTGCAGGAGATCTTCGGCATCAACCACGCGATGAAGGAAGCCGTGCGCGAATGGTCGGCGCTCGGCTACCACGTGGTCTGCCCGGACCTGTTCTGGCGCCAGCAACCGAACGTGGTGCTGGAACCGTCGACCCCCGGCGATTTCGACAAGGCGATCGCACTGATGCAGGGCATGGACCCGGCCCTGGCGCTGGACGACATCGGCGCCACGCGCGACTGGCTGAAGTCGACGCTCGGCCATGAACGCATCGCGGTGCTCGGCTACTGCCTGGGCGGCCGGCTGTCGGTACAGGCCGCCATGGCGCATCCGTTCCGCTGCGCGGTGAGCTACTACGGCGTCGGCCTGGAAGAAGTGCTGCCGTCGGCCACCACGGCCACGGCGCCGTCGCTGCTGCACATCGCCGAGCTCGACCACTTCGTGCCGGCGCCGGTGCGCGCGCAGATCCTCGCGCGTATCGACGCGCTGCCGCAGTTCGAAGCGCATGTGTACGAAGGCTGCGACCACGCGTTCGCCCGCAAGGACGGCGATGCCTTCGTCGCCGCGGCCGCGACCCTGGCCGAACAGCGCTCGCTCGCCTTCATGGCGAAGCACGTCGCCTGAGGCATCGCGCCGCAGCGATCCGGAGCCACGATGGGCATCCAATCACAAGTCCCGGCCTTCGACGGTGCCGTCGCGGTGGTCACTGGTGCGGCAGCGGGCATCGGCCGCGCCACCGCACTGGCCTTCGCGTCGCGCGGCGCCCGCGTGGTGCTGATCGACATCGAGGCCGACGGGCTCGCCGCGACCTCGGCCGAGATCCACGCGCAGGGCGGCGTCGCGCTGTCGCTGTGCAGCAGCGTGGCCGACGAGCAGGCAATGCAGGCCGCCGCCGATGAAGTGACCCGCACCTTCGGCCGCTGCGACGTGCTGGTCAACAACGCCGGCGTGCTGCTGCGCGGCAGCTTCATGGGGCCCGACGCGTCACTGCAGTGGCGGCGCACGCTCGACGTCAACCTGTCGGGCGCCTTCTATGCGAGCCGCGCCTTCCTGCCGCTGTTGCAGGCCGCGCCGGGCTGCATCGTGAACGTCGCGTCGATCCATGCCTGTGTGGCGGTCGAAAACTCCGCCGCCTACACCGCCTCGAAAGGCGGCCTCAAGCAACTCACCCAGGCGCTCGCGCTGGAGCTGGCGCCGATGGGCATCCGCGTCAACGCGGTGGCGCCCGGCAGCATCGAGACCGCCATGACCGCCGTGACGCGCGCCGACGGCGCCACGACGTCGAAGTTCATCGAGCGCGTGCCGCTGCGTCGCTCCGGCCAGCCGGCCGACGTGGTCAACGCCATCCAGTTCCTTGCCTCCGATCTCGCCAGCTACATCACCGGCGCCACCTTGCCGGTCGATGGCGGCTATCTCGCCAACTGATTTCTGCAACCCTCTGAAAGACACTGACATGCGAAAGTTTGACCTGCTCTGTGCAGTCACGGCGACCCTGCTCGCCGCGATCGGTGCACCCGCCCTGGCCCAGGACATCAAGATCGGCTTCCCGGGCCCGATCACCGGCCCGGCGTCCTTCCTCGGCCAACAGATGAAATGGGGCGCCGAACAGGCGGTCGAGGACATCAACAAGCGCGGCGGCGTGCTGGGCCGCAAGGTGTCTTTCATCATGCAGGACAGCCAGTGCCGGCCGGCCGACGCGGTGTCCGCCGCCGAAAAGCTGGTGTCGCAGGACAAGGTCGACTTCCTGCTGGGCGACCTGTGCTCCGGCGCGACGATGGCCGTGATGCCGCTGGCCGAGAAGGCCGGCAAGCCGATGATCGTGTCGATCTCCACGCTGCCCGAGATCACCGAGAAGGCCGGTGTCGGCGGCAACAAGTGGGTGTTCCGCACCGTGCCCGACGACCGCATGCTGGCCGGCGTGATCGGCACCCAACTCACCAAGACCAAGACCATCGCCTTCCTCGCCGAAGACACCGACTACGGCCGCAGCGCGATCAAGCTGGTGAAGGAGCGCCTGGGCGCCGACACCAAGGTGATCTCGGAAGACTATGTGAAGAACACCGAGACCGACTTCCTGCCGATGCTCACCAAGTTCCGCTCGAGCAAGCCGGAAGCGCTGGCGGTCTACGTGCTCGACCAGCAGGGCTTCAACTTCATGAAGCAGTACACCCAGTTCGGCCTGACGATGCCGCTGGTCGCGCGCCCGCCGCTGGTGGCGCCGCTCGTGAAGGACATGCTCGCCACCGGCAAGTTCGACGGCTCGTGGACGGTGTACCCGTACTACGACCAGTTCAGCTCGCCCGCGAACGACGCCTTCACCAAGCCCTTCGCCGAGAAGAACAAACAAGGCCCGCACTACGTCGCCTACGGCATCTACGAAAGCATCATGGTCGCGGCAGACGCCATCCAGCGTGCCGGCACGACCGAGTCCGCAGCGGTGCGCGAGGCCCTGGTCAAGACGCAGTACAAGGGCATCCTCGGCACGATCAGCTTCGACGACCACAACCAGTCGCACAACAACCTGATGTTCATGAAGGTCGAGCAGGGCAAGCTGGCCGTCAAGGACCTGGTTTCGGGCCGCTGAGCGCATCCAGGGAGCTTTGAGAACATGGACGCGTCGCTGCTGCTGCAGTTGCTGGCGAACGGTGTCAGCGTGGGGCTGGGCTACGGCCTGGCCGCCGTCGGGCTGGCACTGGTCTTCGGCATCCTCGAACAGGTGAACTTCGCGCACGGCGAGGTCTACATGGTGGGCGCGTTCGCGCTGTGGTTCCTCGGCCAGCGCGCCGGCCTGCCCTATGGCGTGGCCTATCCGCTGATGGTCGTGCTGATGGCCGGCTTCGGCCTGCTGATGGCGGAGGTGGTCTTTCTGCCGACACTGAACCGGCCTTTCGAGTCGGTCATCCTCGCGACCTTCGCGGTCTCGATCATTCTGCAGAACCTGGTGCGGCTGGTGTTCGGCGCGACGCCGCTGCACATCGATTCGCCGCTCGAAACCCTGACGCTCGATCTCGGCGGCGTGCTGCTGTTCGGCCAGCGCATGTTCGTGGCGATCGTCGCGGTGCTGGCACTGGCGGCGCTCACCACCTTCCTGCGCCGCACCGAAACCGGCCGCGCGATGCGCGCCATGGCGCAGAGCAAGGACGCCTGCCTGATGGTCGGCATCGACGTGCGCCGCATCACCCGCATCACCGCCGCTGCCGGCGCCGCGCTGTGTGCGCTGGCCGCCGGTGCGATGGCGCCGATGTTCGACCTGTACCCGAACATGGGCTCCGACGTGGTGTTCAAGAGCTTCGCGGTCGTGATCATCGGCGGCATGGGCAACATCTCGGGTGCGATGCTGGCCGGCCTGCTGCTCGGCGTGGCCGAGAGCATGGCGGGCGGCGTGCTCGGCGCGGCCTACCGCGACGGCATCGGCTTCGTGCTGATGATCGGCATGCTGCTGCTGCGCCCGCAAGGCCTGTTCGGCAAGTCGGTTCGCGTCTGAAGGAGCCGACATGGACATGTTCTCCCCCTACCTGCTGCACATCGGCATCATGACCGGCATCTACGTGCTGCTGGTCCAGTCGCTCAACATCATGCTGGGCTATTCGGGACTGCTGTCGCTGGCCACGCCGGCGCTGTTCGGCATGGGCGCGTATGCGTCCGCGCTGCTCAGCATGAAGTTCGGCTGGGACGCCACGCTGACCTTCGCCTGCGCCACCGCCATCGGCGCGGTGACGGGCGTGGCGCTCGGCGTGCCGTCGCTGCGGCTGTCGCGCCACTCGTTCGTGATCGTCACGCTGTCGGTCACGCTGCTGCTGCAACTGGTCGCCAGCAACTGGATCGACCTGACGCGCGGCTCGCTCGGCATCGCCGACATTCCGGCGGCGCGGCTGCTCGGCTTCACGCTGGGCAGCAAGACGGCCTGGCTGGCCTTCATGGCGGTGCTGTCGGCGCTGGCGATCGCCGCGACCTGGTCGATCGTCTCGTCCCGGCTCGGCCGCGCGATGATCGCCGTGCGCGACAACGAACCGCTGGCCATCGCGGCCGGCATCGACGTGCTCAAGATGCGGCTGTTCGCCTTCGCATGCTCAGGAGCTTTCGCCGGACTGGCGGGCGCCTGCTACGCGCACTACCTGACCTTCATCGATCCGGGCATCTTCGGCTTCTCGATTTCCGAGTCGCTGCTGGTGATGGTGATCCTCGGCGGCTCCGGCACGCTGTGGGGGCCGGTGGTCGGCGCGGTCATCTTCACCGCCTTGCCCGAAGTCCTGCGCATGGCGCCTGAAATGAAGTCGCTGCTCTACGGCACGCTGCTGCTGCTGATCGTGCTGTTCATGCCGCAAGGCATGGCGCGCTGGTTCGGCCGGCCCGCGACCAGTGGTGCGGGAGCCGGCAAATGAGCACGGTTTTGAAAGCAAGCGACATCCGCAAGGCCTACCGCGGCGTGGTGGCGCTCGACGGCGTGTCGATCGAACTGCCGGCCGGCAGCATCACCGGCCTGATCGGCCCGAACGGCTCGGGCAAGTCGACGCTGTTCGACTGCATCTGCGGCTTCCAGGCGCGCGACGCGGGCTCGGTGCTGCTCGACGGCAAGGACCTGGCCGGACTGCCGCCGCAGCGCATCGCCCGCATGGGCCTGCGCCGAACCTTCCAGCAATTGCGCGTGTTCCCCGAACTCACGCTGCGGCAGAACCTGCTGACGGCAGCCCAGGCGGCGCCCGGCTTCTCGTACCTGAGCGAGCTGCTGCGAACGCCGGCCGTGCGGGCGCACGAGCGGCTGATGATGGAACGGGCCGACGCCATGCTGGAAGAGATCCAGCTGACCCGGCTCGCCGGCGCGCTGGCCGGCGGCCTCTCGTACGGGCAGAAGAAGCTGCTCGAACTCGGCATGGCGCTGATGAACGAGCCGAAGCTGCTGCTGCTCGACGAGCCGATGGCCGGCGTCAACCCGACGCTGGTCGAAGGCCTGAAGGAAGCGCTGCTGCGGGTCAACCGGCGCGGCATCGCGCTGCTGATCGTCGAGCACAACCTCAAGCTGGTGTTCGAGATCTCGCAGCGCATCTACGTGCTGGAACAGGGCCGCATGCTGGTGCATGGAACGCCCGAGGAAGTGGCGCGGGACGACCGCGTGATCGAGGCCTATCTCGGCCGCCGCGACCCGGTGACGGGCAACCAGGGAGCACAACTTGACTGAACCGGTGATCCGCATCGACCAGCTCGTCGGCGGCTACGGCGACCTGACCATCCTGCACGGCGTCGACATGACGGTGCCGGCCGCCTCGTGGACCACGATCATCGGCGCCAACGGCGCGGGCAAGTCGACCTTGCTGAAGGCGATCGCCGGCATCGTGCGCAGCCGCGGCGGCTCGGTCCATTTCGAGGGCCGTGACGTCACCGCGCTCGATTCGCTCGCCCGGCTCAAGGGCGGCATCGGGCTGGTGCCGCAGGGCCGCTGCAACTTCCCGCTGCTGTCGGTCGCCGAGAACCTGAAGCTCGGCGCCTTCACCCGCAAGCTCACGGCGGCCGAGCTGGACGTCGAACTGCAGCAGATGACCGACCGCTTCCCGCGCCTCAAGGAGCGCTGGACCACGCTGGCCGGCAACCTCAGCGGCGGCGAGCAGCAGGTCATGGAAATGGCGATGGTGCTGCTGGCCAAGCCGCGGCTGCTGCTGCTCGACGAGCCGTCGCTCGGCCTGTCGCCGCAGGCGATGGGCATGGTGTTCGACACCATCCGCGAGCTGACGGCGTCCGGCCTGTCGGTGCTGATGGTCGAGCAGAACGCCCGCCAGGCGCTCGAATGCTGCGACTACGGCGTGGTCATGGAACTGGGCCGCAACAAGCTGTTCGACCGCGCGGCCGACGTGCTGGCGCATCCGGAAATCCGGCGGATGTTCCTGGGGCTCTGAGCCGCCAGCGTTGCTTTCCGCATCGGGAATACGCGAAACTCGTCATCCAGATCCGGTCTCGTTCGTTGAGGGCACAGGAATTCAAAGAAACGAACCGGGACCAGGCGCTGCCTGCGAGGAAAAGACCGATGAAGCAGCTTCTCCTGTACGCAGTCATCGCCGTGGCGCTG
>JAZKDL010000347.1:0-9421 GCA_040387575.1 Pseudomonadota bacterium | reverse complement strand
GTGTCCTGCGCCAGGTCGGCCGCGTCGAAGGCATTGCCGAGTTTCTTGCGCAACCCGCCCTGCAGCCAGCCGTGATGGTCGCGGTAGAGCGTGTGCAGAGGGGCGTGGAGGGCGGGTTCGGCGGCAGGCATGGAGCGGCGCGGGGCCGAGGTCTGGCGAGGGCTTGGACCCATCGGCCTCGGCGAAGCAAATAAGAATTGTTCTCATTGTAAATGCCAGGCACGCTCGGGCGTTGCATTTCCTCCAACGGCCGGCCGGTCCGGCACTGGCCGGCCGGCGTCGATCAGAACGTGCCGCGCAGCGTCACCATCGCGTTGCGCGGCTCGCCGAAGTGGCTGTCGGCGTAGAGCCAGCCGATGGTGCTGTAGTAGCGCTTGTCCAGCAGGTTGTTGATGTTCAGCCCGACCGACCAGCGCGGATCGATCCGGTAGCCGATGCGCGCGTTCCAGACCGCATAGCCGGGCTGCGAGATCCGCGCCACGCCGCCGGTGCCGCCGTAGTTGGTGTGGTGGTTGTCGCTCTGCACCGTCACGCCGCCGCCGACGCTCCACGCGTTGAGCGCGCCGGGCAGGCGGTAGTCGGCGGCGAGGCGCAGCAGGTGGCGCGGGGTGTAGGAGTTGAAGGCCAGGCCGACCTGGGTTTCGTCTTCCTCGTTCTTGCGGTACTGGGTGCTCGTGTAGGTGTAGCCGGCGAACACCTGCAGCCCGCGTGCCACTTCGCCGCTGACTTCCGCATCGAAGCCCTGGCTGCGCACCTGCCCCGACGCGACGGAGCAGTACCAGCCGTCGCAGTTCATGTCGGACAGGTAGTCGACCTGTGCGCGGTTCGTCTGGTTGATGCGGAACAGCGCGAACGACGTGTTCAGCTTGCCGCCGAAGTGCTCGCCCTTGAGCCCGACTTCGACGTTGCTGCCCTGGATCGGCTTCAGCAGGCTGCCCGATGCGTTCAACGCCGACTGCGGCTCGAAGATGTCGGCATAGCTGGCGTACGCCGACCATTGCTTGTTCAGTTCGTAGATCAGGCCGCCATACGGCGTGAACTCGTGCTTCGCGTCCATCCGCGTGCTGCTCTGCACACCCGAGACGTATTTCTGCGACTCGACCTCGTAGCTGTAGTTGCTTACCCGGCCGCCCAGCACCAGCGTCAGCGGGTCGGCCAGCTTGAGCCGCGCGACGCCGTACACGCCGGTCTGGTTGACGGTGCGTTGCGAGTAGGCGGTGTACGAGGTGTTCATCAGCTCCGACAGCGTCGGCTGGCGCGGCGACACCGGGTCGTAGATGTTCATGCCGCCCAGGTTGATCAGGCCGGCCGCCAGGTCGTCGGTGTGCAGCCGACTCGCGTTGGCACCGATCACGATCTCGTGCGTGCGGCCCGCAGCGTCGAACTTGCCGTCCAGGTGGACGTCGATGCCCTTGTTGGTGTTCTCGAAGTCGTACAGGTAGGCGCGCGACACCATGCCGTCGCCGGTGAGCGGGTCGACCGCGCCGCGCCCGAAGGAATACAGCATGTCGTTGTTCTCCTTCAGCACCATGGCCGCGGCCTTCAGCGTCCAGCGGTCGTTGAAGCGGTGCGTGGCGTCGGCGAACAGCGTGGTCTGGCGGTTGGTCCAGCGATTCCAGCTGGCGCCGGTGAAGGTCGATCGACGCACGTCGACCGCGCTGCCGTCGGCATTGCGCGGCAGGCCGCCCCAGTAGGGCAGTGCGTCCAGGTCTTCCGAGCTCACGCCGGCCGCGATGGTGGTGGCGGGCGAGATGTCGTATTCGAGGATGCCGTAGAAGACGTCCTTCCTGCTCTTGGCCGTGTCGTAGAAGTAATGGCGGTCTTCCCGCGTGAAGGACGCCCGGCCGCGCAGGCTGCCGTCTTCGTTGAGCGGGCCGCCCGCGTCGACGCTGGTGCGGTAGTTGTCCCACGAGCCTGCGCTGGTGGAAATCGACAGCGTCTTCTCGGCTTGCGGCCGCTTGCGCACCAGGTTCAGCGTGCCGCCCGGGCTGCCCGCGCCCTGCATCAGGCCTGCCGGGCCGCGCAGCACTTCGATGCGGTCGTAGTAGCTCGTGTCGCTGGTGAAGCCGCTGCCGATGGCGTACGACGATCGTTCCAGCGGCACGCCGTCGTATTGGAAGGTGCTGAACTGGAAGCCGCGCGCGTAGTAGTACTTGCCGCCGGACGGGCTCTGGAAGGTGGTGATGCCAGTGGTGGCTTCGAGCGCCTCGTCGAGCGTGTAGAGGTTCTGGTCGTCCAGCCGCTGGCGCGTGACCACCGACACCGACTGCGGCACCTCGCGCAGGGTGCGATCGCTCTTGCCGATGGTCACCGTGCGTGCGTTGTAGGCGCCCGTGCCTTCGGTCGCAGCGTTGCGCTCGGCCTGCGCCGTGACGGTGACCGCCGCGAGCGTGGTGCCACTCGCCTCGGTCGTTGCCGCTGCCGCACGGCGGCGCAGCACCCAGGCGCGATCACCGCCCGGCACCGCTTCGAGTCCGGTGCCGGCCAGCACGCGCGCCAGGCCTTCGGCGACCGGGAAGCTGCCGCTCAGGCCCGGCGACGCGATGCCGCGCACCAGCTCGGGCGGCGCGCTCACGCTCACGCCCGCGTCGGCCGCGAAGCCAGCGAGCGCACCGGCCAGCGGGCCGGCCGGCACCTGGAAGTTGCGCGGCGTGCTGGCTGCGGTCTGCGCAATCGCCCATTGCGGCACCGCAGCCATGGTCGTCAGACTGCCGGCGAACAGTGCCGCCTGCACCGCGCGGGTCAGCCGGGATCGGGTCGGTTCGTCGAACGGGGCGCGCGAGGGAACGGCGCGGCGAGCGGATCGGGAGGCCATGGGCAGTGTGTCTTGGAGCATTTCCGTCGATGTGATGAAGAGGACATCGAAGAGGACACGCCACCGCGAACGAAGGGGCCAGATTTCTGCGACTTTTTCGAACTTTCTTCGGAGGCCTGTTCAGTCGCTGCTATCACGCGCCATGACCGTCACCCAGTAGCGGGTGCGGTACATCAATTGCACCGGCAGCAGATGCGCGACGTTCATCAGCACGGCGTCGGTGTCGTCGAGCTGGAACGCGCCGGTGATGCGCAGGTTGCCCACCGCCGGATCGCAGCGCAGCAGCCCGGGCCGGTAGCGGCCCAACTCGGCCACGAAGGCATCGAGCCGCATGTCGTCGACCGCCAGCACGCCGCGCGCCCATTGGCCGGTGCCGGCGTCCGTGGCCCTGGCGAGTTCGATGCGCGTGTCGCCGAAGCCGGCCTGTTCGCCGGCGCGCAGCAGCTGCACCGCGCCGCCGTCGTTCGTCTTCAGCTCGACGGCGCCCTGCAGCACCGCGACATGGCTGCGTTGCGCTTCGTGCCGCACGACGAAGCGGGTGCCGATGGCGCGTGCGCTGCCCTGGCTGGTGCGCACGACGAATGGGCGCGCATGCCGGCCTGGGGCGGCCAGCGGATCGGGCGCGGTCTCGATCAGCACCGCGCCTTCGCGCAGCCGCACCAGGCGTTGCGTGTCGTCGTAGGCCACGTCGATGGCGCTGGCCGTGTCGAGCCGTATGCGGGTGCCGTCGGGCAGCAGCACGTCGCGCTGCTCGCCGGTGGCGGTCGCGTGCGTGGCGGTCCATTGCGCCCAGGGCGCGACACGCCAGGCGAGCCAGCCGGCAGGCGCCGCCGTCATCAGGAGCAGCAGCGCGCGTGCCGCATCGCGCCGGTTGCGTCGTCCCAGCACCGGTGCGCCGAGCGCTGACGGAAGACTGCCGGCATGCAGGCTCACCTGCTGCGCACGCTGCCAGGCGCGCGCATGGTCGGGCTCGGCCGCGAGCCAGGCGTCGAAGCGGCGGCGCTCGGCCGGCGTGGCGTCGTCGGCCTGCAGCAGCACGAACCATTCGGCCGCCTGCGCCGCGACATGCCGAGCGAGCGGCCGTGTCGGCGGGGCGATGTCGGCGTGGGAGTCGGTGAAAGCCACGGGCTTCATTCCGCGAGCAGGATGCATTCGGTCATCGCCTGCGCCATGTAGCGCTTCACCGAGCGCTCGCCGATCTTCATTTCCTCGGCGATTGCGGCATAGGTCAGCCCCTCGACCTGCGACAGGATGAACACCGCGCGCACCTTGGGCGGCAAGCCGTCGAGCATCGCGTCGATCTGCTGCAGCGACTGCAGGATGACCAGTTGGTGCTCGGGCGAGGGCGCCTGCGCCTCGGGCAGCACGGCCAGCGCCGACAGGTAGGCCTGCTCGAGCGAACGACGACGCAGGTGGTTGATGAGCAACCGGCGTGCGACCGTCGCCAGGTAGGCGCGCGGCTCGCGCAGGGCGCCGTGGGCCATCGGTCCGTCGGACTCCGCAGCGGGCGCACCGAGCAGCCGGACGAAGGTGTCCTGCGCGAGGTCCGCCGCATCGAAGGCATTGCCGAGCTTGCGGCGCAGCCAGCCCTGCAGCCAGCTGTGGTGCGCGCTGTAGAGCGCATGGACCTGCGAGTGCGGGACGGGATCGGCGCTGGACATGAGAGCGATGAAGTGGAGAACGGATGGACGGGTGACTGGCTGGGCTCGAGCGGCGCAGAAGAAAAAGAAGGCCTCGATGCGCTGCATGGCGCCGTTATCGCCTGCGCAGACATTATATAAAATGAGATTCATTCTCAATTGAACTTGCGACGCACGCCTCCATGACTTCTCCCGACGCCGGTGCCATGCACACGTTCTATGCCGAGCACCACGGCTGGCTCAGCGCCTGGCTGCGGCGCCGGCTGGGCTGCACGCACAGCGCGGCCGACCTGGCGCAGGACACCTTCGTGCGCGTGCTGCTGCGCCCGCAGGTGCTGCCCACGCTGCGCGAGCCGCGCGCCTACCTGTCGACGCTGGCCAAGGGCGTGGTCAGCGAGCACTGGCGGCGCCAGGCGCTGGAGCGCGCCTACCTCGACGCGCTGGCGCTGATGCCGGAGCCGCTGGCGCTGTCGCCCGAGGAACGGCTGGAGCTGCTGCAGACGCTCGACGAGATCGACGCGATGCTCGACGGCCTGGCGCCCAAGGCGCGCGAGGCCTTCGTGCTGTCGCAGCTCGAAGGACTGACCTACGCGGCCATCGCCGAGCGGCTGCAGATCAGCGATCGCACCGTCAAGCGCTACATGCAGCAGGGGTTCGAGCGCTGCCTGGCGTTGGTGGCATGAGCGCTGCCGTGCTGCGCGAGGCGGCGCGCTGGCTGGTCCGCCTGCATTCCGGCGAAGCCGATGCCATGGACCATGCCGCCTGCGCACGCTGGCGCATGGCCGATCCGGCCCATGAACAGGCCTGGCAACGGGCCGAGCGCCTGTCGCAGAAATTCGGTGCGGTACCGACCAGCCTGGGCGTGCCGGTGCTCGCGCGCCAGGAGCGCGGCAACCGTCGCGCCGCGCTGCGCACGCTGGCATTGCTCGCCACCGCAGCGCCGGCCGCCTGGATGGGCTGGCGCTACGGGCCGTTGCAGGACGTCACGGCCGACCACCGCACGGCCACCGGCGAGCGCCGCGAGATCGTGCTGGCCGACGGCAGCCGCGTGCTGCTCGACACCGCGAGCGCCATCGACGTCCACTTCGACGGCGCACAGCGGACGCTGCGGCTGCGTTCCGGCGCGATCTTCGTTGCAACGGCGCCCGATCCGCAGGGCCCGGACCGAGCCCGTCCGTTCGTCGTCGAGACCGTGCACGGCCGGCTGCGCGCGCTGGGCACGCGCTTCATCGTGCGGCAGTCGGGCGATGCACGCGATGCCGGCCCGGTGCGGCTGGCCGTGACCGAAGGCGCGGTCGAAGTCACGCTGCGCGGCGCCTCATCGCCGGCGACCGTGGTTCCAGCCGGCCAGCAGACGGTGCTGAGCACCCAGGGCGCGGCCGCGATGCAGCCGCTGTCGCCGGACGCCGGCGCCTGGACGCAGGGCGTGCTGTACGCCGACGACATGCGCCTCGCCGACTTCTGCGCCGAGCTGTCGCGCTACCGGCCCGGCCTGCTGCACTGCGCGCCCGAGGTGGCGGGGCTGCGGATCTCGGGCGCGTTCCAGCTCGCCGACACCGACTACGTGCTGTCGATGCTGGCGACGACGCTGCCGGTGCGGGTGGTGACGCGGACGCGGTATTGGGTGAGCGTGGTGGGTGCATGAGCACGAGTCGTCGCAGCGACTCATACATTTTTGTCGGGAGCCTGTCCCTTTTCCGCATCTCGTCGGGCAAGCCATGGAGCCGCGCTGTGATCGCGGCACCGACAAGGAAGAAGAAACCATGGCTTTGCCTCGCCCGACACGCCGCGACTCCGGCGCATCCCTTTCATCTGCCACTGCGTTGCCGCACGGCCAGCCGCGTTTGACCCACGTGGCGCGCGGTGCGCGCAGCCTGTGCCTCGGCCTGGTGCTGGCGGCCGCCGGCACGGCCGCCATCGCACAGCAGTCCGCAGCGACTGCCGGCGCCGTGCGCGCAAGCTACGACATACCGGCCGGGGCACTCGGCCCGGCGCTGTCGCGCTTCGCGGCCAGCGCCGGTATCACGCTGTCCTTCGAGCCGTCGCTGACCGAAGGTCGCCAGACCGCTGGCCTGCGCGGCAGCCACGCATTGAGCGACGGCTTCGCGCAACTGTTGGCAGGCAGCGGTCTCGAGGCTGTGGCGCGGGCCGGCGGCGGCTACACGCTGCGCCGGTCGGCCGCTGCATCGGCCGGCGCGCGCGCCGACGGCATGTCGAGCGCGACGACGCTCGAGGAAGTGCGCGTCACCGCCGAAGCCGACCGCAGCAATACCAGCGAAGGCACCGGCTCGTACGCGGCGCGTGCGAGCAGCACGGCCACCGGCCTGAACCTGTCGCTGCGCGAGACGCCGCAGTCGATTAGCGTCGTGACGCGGCAGCGCATGGACGACGAAGCGATCGAGTCGGTGGCCGACGTCCTGCAGCGCAGCACCGGCGTGGCGGTGAGCACGCTCGACAGCGAGCGCCTCAACGCCTATTCGCGCGGCTTCAGCCTGTCGAACTACCAGGTCGACGGCCAGCCGACCTGGTACAGCGTGGTCTACGGCACCGGGCTCACGCTGAGCGACATGGTCATCTACGACCGCGTCGAAGTGGTCCGCGGTGCGGCCGGCCTGCTGGCGGGCGCGGGCGATCCGTCGGGCACCGTCAACCTGGTACGCAAGCGGCCGACGGCGGAGTTCGCAGGCTATGTGTCGGGCAGCCTCGGCTCCTGGGACAACCGGCGCGGCGAGCTCGACGTGAGCGGCCCGCTGAACGCCGCCGGCACCCTGCGCGGACGCTTCGTCACCGCCTGGCAGGACACAGATTCGTACCGCGACCGCTACAGCAACGAAAAGCAGATCGCCTATGGCGTGATCGAGGCCGACATCGCACCCGACACGCTGCTGACCGTGGGCCTCGACTACCAGAAGAACAAGCCCAGGGGCGTGTCCTTCTCGGGGCTGCCGATCTTCTGGTTCGACGGCAGCGAAGTCGACTACCGCCGCTCCGCCAGTTCGGGCGGGGCCGGCAGCACCTGGAACCAGGACACCCGCACGCTGTTCGCCAGCGTGGACCACGGCTTCGGCCAAGGCTGGAAGGGCCGGCTCGCGTACTCGAACTACCTGACGCAGCGCGACGGCACGCGCATTTCTGCGAGCTGGGGTCCGGTGCAGTCGGACGGATCGGTGCAGCTGTATGGCGGCTACGGCGTCGGCCGTTCCGAGCAGAACTCGATCGACGCACGCATCTCGGGTCCGTTCGAACTCCTCGGCAGACAGCACCAGTTGCTGGTCGGCTTGAATGCCTCGAAAGCGACCGACCGCATCACCAGCTACAGCGATGCCGGCTACAACCTCACCGAAGGCCAGCGCATCACGGGCAGCATCCTCGACTGGGACGGCAGCTACCCGGCCGTGGCCGCGACGACGGTTCACAGCGGCGTCGCGCAGGAGACGAAGCAGACCGGCATCTACGCCAGTGGCCGCTTCAGCCTGACCGACGCGCTGTCGCTGGTGGTCGGCAACCGCATCAGCAGCATCGACTACGACTACCTCTGGAGCAGCTACGCGGCGCAGACCTCTGAAGCGCAGGCCTACCGGCGGCACAACGTGTCGACCCCGTATGCAGGCATCGTGTACGACTTGAATCCGAACTGGTCGGTGTACGCGAGCTACACCAGCATCTTCAAGCAGCTCCAGTACAAGGACCGCAACAACCAGCCGCTCGATGCGACCACTGGCGTCAACTTCGAGCTGGGTACCAAGGCGACGTGGTTCGACGGCAAGTTGAACGCGTCGCTGGCCGTGTTCCGCATCGAGCAGGACAGCCTGCCGGTGCGCGACAGCGGCTACACGGCGTCATTGCCCGACGGCAGCCGCGCCTATGTGTCGGTCGACGGCGCGACGACGCGCGGCGCCGAGGTCGAGATCTCCGGCGAGATCGCGCCGCGCTGGCAAGGCTATGCGAGCTACTCGCACAGCCGCACCGAAGACCGCAACGGGCTGTCGCTGGCGACCGAGGCGCCCGAGAACCTGTTCAAGCTGGGCACGTCGTACCGCTTCGCCGGCGCGCTGTCGGGCCTGACGGTCGGGGGCAATCTGTACTGGCAGAGCGACATCTACTACACCTCCAGCTGGCCCGTGGTCGGCACCGCACGCCAGGGCGCCTACGCGCTCGTCGGCCTGATGGCGCGCTACCAGGTCAACCGCCAGACCAGCATCAGCCTGAACGTCGACAACCTGTTCGACAAGACGTACAACGGCATCGACCCGACCTTCAACACGAAGCTCTACGGCGCGCCGCGCAACGTCCTGGTGACTGCGAAGTACACCTTCTGAGTTGCCTGCGCTGAAATGAGAACGCCCCGCGGACGCAGAGGGCTCGCGGGGCGTTTTGCATGGTGAGTGCGCGTCGGTGGACAGCGCCGCATCGGCTTTTGAAGGTCGGCACGCAGGCGGCCGGTCAGCGCCAGGTGACTTATTCGTCGGAGCGCGCTGCCGACAGCAGGCACATCAGCAGGAAGCCGGCGACGAGTTCAAGGGAGACGAAGGCAGCGATGAGGGAGGGGGTCATGGAAGCACGCGATGGTTTATGTGGGTGTCTCCACTCAATACGCGGCGATATGACAAGCAGATGACCGTACTTTCCCTGACAGGAGTTTTCGCTCGCCGGGCTCGCGGCCCGGCGCGACCACTGGCGCTACTTCTGGCGGCGCGTTGGCAAGGGCGGTGCTGGTGGAGGCGGAGGCGGCGGTGCCGGCACGACATCGATCGCGATGTCGCTGCTCTCGTCCGCCGGCTTTGCAGCGTCCATTGGAACGTCGGATGGGTCGGCCGCCACCGCTTGACCCGGGAATGCCTCGATCAGGGTGTCCGACGCTGATTCGGATGTGACCGGCTCCGTCGCTTGCGTGCCGCCGACGAGGCGGATGTTGCTCTGCCCGAGCGTGCCGAGCACACAGATGGCCGCGAGCACGAACCACATC
>JAZKDL010000346.1:0-4827 GCA_040387575.1 Pseudomonadota bacterium | reverse complement strand
AGCTGCTGAGCGGCAATCCGCAAGGCAATCTGAGCATCGAGCAGGTGAAGTTCGCTGAATCGATCTATTCGTCGGGCAATGACCTGCTGGTGCTGATCAACGACATCCTGGACATTGCAAAGGTCGAGGCCGGCAAGCTCGAAGTCGTCGCTGAAGACATCGGACTGTCGCGCCTGACCGACAGCCTGTCCATGACCTTCACGCCGCTGGCGCAACAGAAGCAGTTGCGCTTCCGCGTCGACCTGCAGCCTGGTACGCCCGCGACGCTGGTGACCGACCGGCAGCGTGTCGAACAGATCCTGAAGAACCTGCTCTCCAACGCACTGAAGTTCACCGAACGCGGCGAGGTTTCGCTGACCGTGTCTGCCGGCCCGGATGGCGGCGCGATATTCGATGTGACGGATTCCGGCATCGGCATTGCGCCGAACCAGCAGGAAGTGATCTTCGAAGCCTTCCGGCAGGCCGACGGCACCACCAGCCGCCGCTACGGTGGAACCGGACTCGGCCTGTCGATCTCACGCGACCTGACGCGCCTGCTCGGCGGCACGCTCACGGTCAGCAGCACACCCGGCAAGGGCAGCACATTCCGGCTCACGTTGCCGGCCGAGGCACCGCAGGCCGTGCCACCCGCACCGGCCGGCACGGCATACCGCGCACCTGCAGTGCCGCGCAGCGGCATGCCGACGCCGCCGCCGGCGCCGGCCGTGCGAGCGCCGGTACCCGCGGTTGCGCCATCTCCTGCGCTGCCCCAGTTCTCGGATGACCGTGATCTGCCGCGAGACCATGTGCGCCGCGTGCTGGTGATCGAGGACGAACCTCAATTCGCCCACATCCTGTACGACATGGCTCACGAACTCGGCTACCGCTGCCTGGTTGCGCATGGCGCGACGGACGGCTTCAGCTTGGCGTTGCAGTTCGTGCCGGACGCCATCCTGCTCGACATGCGGCTGCCCGACAGCCCGGGCTTGAGCGTGCTGCAGCGCCTGAAAGACGAACCACGCACGCGCCATATTCCGGTGCACGTCGTGTCCGCGCAGGACCACAGCGAGGCCGCGCTGCACATGGGCGCCATTGGCTATGCGCTCAAGCCGACCTCACGCGACCAATTGAAGGACGTGTTCCGGAAGTTCGAGGAGAAACTGACGCAGAAGGTGAAGACCGTGCTGCTGGTGGAGGACGACGCGCTGCAGCGGGAGTCGGTCATGCGACTCATCGGTGACGACGACGTCGTCATCACGGCGGTCGAATCCGGCGAAGAAGCGCTCGAGCTGCTGCGCGCCCGTGTGTTCGATTGCATGATCACCGACCTGCGCCTGCCCGACATGCAGGGCAGCGAACTGCTCAAGCGGATGGCGACGGAGGAGATCTGCTCGTTCCCACCGGTCATCGTCTACACAGGCCGCAACCTGACGCGCGACGAGGAAGCCGACCTGCTGCGCTACTCGCGCTCGATCATCATCAAGGGCGCCCGTTCGCCCGAACGGCTGCTCGACGAAGTGACGCTGTTCCTGCACAAGGTCGAAGCCGACCTGTCGAGCGAGCGCCAGACCATGCTGAAGACTGCGCGTGGCCGCGACCGTGCATTCGAAGGCCGGCGCATCCTGCTGGTGGACGACGACGTGCGCAACATCTTCGCGTTGACGAGCGCGCTGGAACAGCGTGGCGCCACGGTCGAGATCGGCCGCAACGGCCGAGAAGCGCTCGAAAAACTCGACCAGGTCAGCGACATCGACCTGGTCCTGATGGACGTGATGATGCCGGAGATGGACGGCCTCGAAGCCACTCGCCGGCTGCGGCAGGACCCGCGCTTCGAGAAGCTGCCAGTGATCGCCGTCACCGCCAAGGCGATGAAGGACGACCAGGAACAGTGCCTCGCCGCAGGCGCCAGCGACTATCTCGCCAAGCCGGTCGACCTCGACCGCCTGTTCTCGCTGCTGCGCGTCTGGATGCCCAAGATGGAGCGCCTGTGAAGACACCCGCGGCGCGGGTTCCGCCCAGCGCGACCGACATCGAGCTGCGGCTGCTGATGGAGGCGATCTACCTCAAGTACAGCTACGACTTCCGCGACTACACCGGCGCATCCCAGAAGCGCCGCGTGATGTACGCGCTGACGCAGCTCGACATGCCGAACATCTCGGCGTTGCAGGAGCGGGTGCTGCGCGACCCGGCGGTATTTGGCCGGCTGCTGCAGTTCCTCACGATCCCGGTCAGCGAGATGTTCCGCGACCCCAGCTACTTTCTGGCGTTGCGCGAACAGGTCGTGCCGGTGCTTCATACCTACCCGTCGATCAAGATCTGGGTGGCAGGCTGCAGCACCGGCGAGGAGGCGTATTCGCTGGCCATCCTGTTGCGCGAAGAAGGCCTGCTCAAGCGCACACAGATCTATGCAACCGACATCAACCCGGCCTCGCTCGAGAAGGCGCGCCAAGGCATCTTTCCGCTGGAGGCCGTGCGCGGCTACACAGCCAATTACCAGCGCTCCGGCGGCCGGCAGGCGTTTTCCGACTACTACACGGCCGCATACGAAGCCGCACGCTTCGACAGTTCGCTCGTGCAGGACGTGATCTTTGCCGACCACAGCCTGGCGACCGACAGCGTGTTCGCCGAGACGCACCTGGTCTCATGCCGCAACGTGCTGATCTATTTCAACCGGCAGCTGCAGGATCGCGCGCTGGGCCTGTTCCACGAGTCGCTGTGCCACCGCGGATTTCTCGGACTCGGCTCGAAGGAAAGCATCGATTTCTCGGGTTACGCCGACCGCTTCGACACGCTGGCACGTGCCGAGCGCATCTATCGCAAGGTGTGACGGTGAAGTCCATCCGCCCGCCCGCCCTTCGCGAAGTCGACGCCGTCGTGGTCGGCGCGTCGGCCGGCGGCATCGATGCGTTGATCGCATTGCTGGGCGAACTCCCCGCAAGCTGGCGGTTGCCGATGGTCGTGGTGCTGCACCTGCCCGAAGGCTACGACAGCCGGCTCGCCGAGGTGTTCCAGCATCGGCTTCCGATCCCGGTATACGAGGCTGCGGACAAGGCGGCGATCGCTCCGGGTACCTTGTACTTCGCGCCGTCCGGCTATCACCTGTCGATCGAGCGGACGCATGTCTTCTCGCTGAGCTGTGAGGCGCCCGTGCGCTGGTCGCGCCCGTCGATCGACGTGCTGATGAGCTCGGCGGCCGATGCCTATGGCGCGCGACTCGCCGGCATGCTCCTCACAGGCGCCAACGACGACGGCGCCGAAGGTTTGTTGCACATCCACCAGGCCGGCGGCCTGACGGCCGTGCAGGAACCGACCGAGGCGCAGGTCGACGTCATGCCGCTCGCGGCGTTGCAGCGACACACGCCGGACCACGTGCTGCCGCTTTCCAAACTCCGCGCCCTGCTGTTGCAACTGGACTCCCTTCATGCAATTTGAAGTCGAAAGCAAACTGCTGATCGTCGACGACCTGCCCGAAAACCTGCTGGCGCTGGAAGCGCTCATCCGCGCGCCGGCCCAGCCGGTGTTCCAGGCCAGCTCTGCCGAGCAGGCGCTCGACCTGCTGCTCGAGAACGAATTCGCACTGGCGATCGTCGACGTGCAGATGCCGGGCATGAACGGCTTCGAGCTCGCCGAGATGATGCGCAGCACCGAGCGCACGCGCCACATTCCGATCATCTTCGTGAGCGCTGCGGGCCGCGAGATGAACTACGCGTTCAAGGGTTACGAAAGCGGCGCGGTAGATTTCCTGCAGAAGCCGCTCGATCCGCATGTCGTGATCAGCAAGGTCAACGTGTTCGTCGACCTGCACCGCCACCGCAAGGCGCTGCGCCACGAAATGGAAGCGCTGGCCGAAGCGCACCGCCAGCAGGCCGCACTGGTCTGCCAACTGCAGACCACGCAGCGCGACCTCGAACGCGCAGTGCGCATGCGCGACGACTTCATGTCGATGGTGTCCCACGAATTGCGCACGCCGCTGAACACGCTGTACCTCGAGACGCAAGTTCGAAAGCTGCATTTGTCGAAGGGCAACATGGCGCCCTTCGCCAATGAGAAGCTGCCGGCGATGATCGAGCGCGACCAGCGCCAGATCCAGAACATGGTCCGGTTGATCGACGACATGCTCGACGTCACCCGCATGCGCAGCGGCACGTTGTCGATCAAGCCGAAGCTGGTCGACTTGGCAACACTTGCGCGGCGTGTGGTCGAAAGCCTGGCGCAGCAGGCCGAAGCGGCCGGCGCGGTGCTGCGGCTCGATGCTCCGGCACCCGTACACGGCATCTGGGACGAATTCCGCATCGAACAGGTACTGACCAACCTGCTGACCAACGCGCTGCGCTACGGCGGCGCACATCCGGTCGACATCCGGGTTGCCGCACAGGGCGATCACCATGCAGTCATGTCCGTGCGCGATGGCGGCATCGGCGTTGCACCGGAAGACCAGGCACGGATCTTCGAGCAGTTCGAACGCACCGACGACAGCCGCAAGCACGCGGCCGGGCTGGGCCTGGGGCTGTTCATCACGCGGCAGATCGTTCAGCTCCACGGCGGCGAAATCCACCTCCAGAGCGAGCCGGGCAAGGGCGCGCTGTTCACGGTCGAACTGCCGCTTCAGTCATCTGCGCCAAGCGAGTGAATTGCGCACATTCCTTACGCTGCCAAGGCCACGGCAGAGCATGAGAAAATCGAGGTTTTCCCCGAACACCGTCAGGACACCCCATGGATGCAGAGCAAATCAACCAAATCGGCGCAAACCTTGCAGACCTGAGCGTCCGCACGGTCGATTTACGGAGGTATCTTTGACTACGATGCCAAAGCTGAACGACTGAGGACAGTCAACGCATCGCTCGAAGA
>JAZKDL010000345.1:0-43496 GCA_040387575.1 Pseudomonadota bacterium | reverse complement strand
GCGCGGCGCGGAGCGCGCAAAGGCGAGGCGCCCGAGGCGACGTTCCACGTGGAACAAGCAGCGGTCAGTGCCACGTACGCGGCGATCATCACCGGTGCGGCCGACGCCGGCGACACCGCTGGCGCACGCGCAGCCTTCGAACGCTGGGGCGATCAGATCAAAGGCCGCGACCTGAAAGAGGTGCGCGGCGTGCTCAAGACCTCGATCGAGCGTGGCGAGTCGCGCAGCCTGGCCGACACCATCGTTGCCGACCTGGGCGAGGATGCCGATCTGCAGGGCGCGCTGGAGTCGCTGGAGAAGCGCGGGATTGAAAACGTCGATGTCTACGACCAGACCAAGACCCGCCTGACCAACACGTTCCGGCTGGCCGAGGAAGCCGAGAACAACCGGCAGGCGAAGCTGCTGGATGAGGCGGTCGGCTATATCGAGGCCTCCGCCGATCCGACCAACCCCGACGTGATCCCCGACTCGGTCTACAGCCGCATGTCCGCGCCCTACAAGCGCAAGGCGCAGATCGTGGCGGCGGCACGGGCCAAGGGCGTCGACCTGGAAACTCCAAAGCGAGTGTTCGCTGACTTGGAGCGGATGAAGGCGACCGATCCGCAGGCGTTCGCCCACCTGATGACCAAGGGCGGCGCGCTGCTGCCGCTCTCACGGTCGGACTACGAGCGCTACACCAAGGAAGCCGCCGGGATCCTGAAGGGTGACGAGCGACTGATCGCCTCGTTCCAGACCGACGAGCAAGCGATTGTCCAGGCCATGGATGCCGGCGGCATGAAGCCAGCCAAGGGCGGCGCGAAGCAACCACCGGACGAGGTCGTCTTCCGCTCGCAACTGTCCAAGGCCGTGACCGCTGAGCAGCAGGCGACCGGCAAGAAGGCCAGCGCCGAGCGCATCGGTGAGATCGGCAAAACGCTGATGCAGGAGGTCGTGCTCAAGCGGGCGCGCACCAACCCGTTCGCCCGCCTGTTCGATGAGATGGACGAGGACACCGTCCGCGCCTTCGAGACGCCGATCGCCCAAAGCCTGGCCTACTCCTACGATCAGGTGCCGGCCGACGCCGCGGCCGAGCATCGCCGCGAACTGGTGAAGGCGGGGTTCACGCTCGACCAGATCACGCCCGACATGATCCGCGCCCGGTACAACGAGGACTTGGTCGAGGCGTACCGCGATGCCGAATGAGGAGGAGATCATCGGCGGCAGCGTGCCGGCGCTGGAACCGCTCCCGGAGCCGATCCCATTCCCGGTGCCCGAGGTGGTGCCGGATGACGACGCGACCAAACGCCGGAAGCGGATCGAGAGCGGCGCGAATCGCATGTTCGGCCGGCATCGGCAGATGCTCTCCGAGGCGATGGCCTACGCCCAGCAGCAGGACCCCGACGCCTACGCCAAGGACGTGCGCGCTGCCGACAAGCTCGGCGTGCGTCCCGACCTCGTCGCCGGCTCGCCAGAGATGCACGCGGCGGCGACCAACGACCACGCGCGCACCGACCGCATCGCCCAGCATCACCCGGACCTGGCGACCTGGCTGCAGGATCCGACCAACGCGGCGCTGGTGCACGACCAGCTTGGTCCGATGCGCACCCTCGACGTCGCCATGCGGGCGCTGGCGGATCCCACAGTCGACCCATCGGGCTACCTGCCGGCCGGCTTCAAGTTCACCGAAACTGGCACGATCATCGAGCCGTTGCCGGGTGGTTACGCTACTGTAATCGGCGGCTTCGACGACCTCGACAAGGTGCTGGAGCGGCGCCTGGAATCGGAGTCGATCCGCGAGGAGGACGCGCGCCGGCTCTACGAGCGCGTCGGGGCCTCGCCATTCCTCGCTGGCATGGCGCAGTCGTTGGCGTCGTCGCAGCGGGCGCTGGGCATGCAGACCGACCTGATGCGCCAGGTCGACGAGTTCAGCCAAGGCTCGGAGTTGGTCCATCCTGGGTTCGGGAACGACCTGATCCGATTGGCTGGCGGCATCACCGGCGACATTCCGCTACTCGTTGCCGGCGGTGGCGTCCGAACGATCGGCAAGACCGCGATCGATGTCTGGAAGGCTGGCGGCAACCTCGGCCGGGTGGCGGCGCCGATCCGCGCTGCACGCCAAGCACTGGCCGGCTCCGACAAGCTGCGTACCTACCTGCGCGGCGCGCTCGAGCGCAGCGCGACCGGCCTGCCGCTGGCGGCGCGCACCGGCATCGTCACCGGCGAGGAGCACGGCTTCATCAACGGCGCGCTGGCGTTCACCATCGAAGCGGTGATCCCAGGCCTGGTGCCCGGTGGTGTGGAGTCGGCGGTCGCGTCCGGTCTCAAGGGTCGGGCGGTATCGGGCCAGGCCTGGGCCGGCGTGATCGGTTCTGGCCTGCGCCATGGCGGCATGGAAGCCGGCGAGGAGAGCGCGACCGAACTGGCGCACGCCCTGCATGAGGCTGCCAGCGGCATCGATCCGCGCGCCTTGCAGTCCGATCGCCTGATGCATCGCCTGGCGCTCGCCGCGGTCGCCGGTTTCGGTGCTGGCACCGCGTTCAACGCACCCGGCGACGTGCTCGCCAAGCTGGCGCAGGACGGTGTCGCTGCCGACGAAGCGCTGGCCTTCCGCGGACGCATCGGTGCGCTGGCGGACGCCGTCGCCGGCAACCCACTGGCCGAGCGCTCGCCAGAACGCCTGCGCCAGATGGTTGGCGAGCGGACGTTCAACCAGTCTGTCTACTTCGAAACCAAGGATTGGGACGCGCACTTCGCCAAGGAAGGCGTGGATCCCGTCGCCGCGGCCGACCGCATGGGCCTGCGCGATGCGTACCTCACGGCGAAGGCGCACGGCGGCACCATGGCGGTGCCGTTGCAAACGCTGGTCGTGCCCGATGCGCCGACCACGCCGGGCGCCAAGCCGGCGAACGTGAAGGGGCTGCTGGACCTCGCGCGCCAGGTGCCTGGGGCACCGAACGCGGAGCAGGCGCCGAAGATCGACGAGGAAGCCCAGGCCCAGGTCGCGGCGCTGGTGCGCGGCAATACGCCGGCACCGGTCGAGGAAGCCCAACCCGACATCGCGGAGATCATCGGCGCGCAACTCGCGGCGAACTTGGAAGCGTCCGGCTTCGATGCCGGCGATGCGGCGAAGTACGGCCAGGGGTTCGGCCTGATGATGAGCACGCTGGCCAAGCGGATGGGCGTCGATCCGCAGGCGCTGGCGCAACGCTTCCCGGTGCAGGCACGTGCGGCGACGGCCGAGGAGGAGGCGGCGCCGACGGAAGCTGGGACGTTTGATCAGCCAGCCTTCCACGGCTCTCCGCACGAGTTCGACAAGTTCACGACGGAAGCCATCGGCACGGGCGATGGAAACCGGGATTATGGCTGGGGCCTGTACTTCACGTCTGACCATCACGTCGCGAAGCAATACCAGCGCATAACCGACGCAAAGGGGAGAACGTACGCGGTCGATGTCCCCGAGGACTCAGACCTGATCTCCTGGGAGAGCACCGTCGACAAGCAGCCGCCCAAAGTGCGCGAAGCTCTCAATGCGGCTATCGCCATGATGGAGGCCGATCGCGGCGAGTTCGGCGACGAGTCGCAACTTGAACGCTTCGCCTCCATCGAGGCCGGCGCCGACACGTCGAAGTGGAAGGCGTTTCAGGTCTACCGCACGCTCGCCGGCTACCTCGGATCCAAGGACCGGGCAGCTTTCGGAGTGAAGGGCGACGATCGTGGCGCCTCGCTGTGGCTTGCCAGCCACGGCGTCAAGGGCGCCAAGTTCAAGAGCGAGGCGGCGAAGGGCGCGGTCAACTTTGTCATCTACGACGCCGACGCCGTGCGCATCGTCTCCTACGACCAGCGCACGCCGGCAACCGAGGCCATCCGCCTGACCGATGCCGGGGGACTGCGCGCACGCGCCGAGGCGCACGCACGCGGGGAACTGGACGAGCAAGCGGAGCCGGACGAGGAAACGCGGATTGGGCCGGCGGTACGGCGCGAGGAATCGCCCAGCTACGCGCAGGGCAAGCGCGCGGACATCACCTTCGGCAAGGACGGCAAGTCGCTGATCCGCCTGTTCCAGAGCCGCGACCGCTCGTCGGTCCTGCATGAGCTAGGCCACTTCTGGCTCGAAACCCTGGGCGACCTCGCTGCCGATCCCACCGCACCGCCGCAGATCCGCGACGACTACGCGGCGGCGCTGAAGTTCCTGGGCGTCGACAAGCGCTCGGACATCGGCGTCGACCAGCACGAGCTATTCGCCCGCGGCTTCGAGAAGTTCCTGGCCACCGGCAAGGCCCCGTCGATCGCCAGCCGGCGCCTCTTCTCGCGCTTCCGCGCCTGGCTGCTCGACGTCTACAAGGGCGTCCTGGGCCTCAGCCGCACGCTGAACGTCGAGCTATCGCCCGAGATCGTCGGCGTGTTCAACCGCATGATCGCCACCGACGAGGAGATAGCGGCGGCCGAGCAGGAGGCCGGCGCCTCCCCGCTGTTCGCCACCGCCGAGCAGGCCGGCAAGACGCCGGAAGAGTTCGCCGCCTACCGCCAGACCACCGAGGACGCGCACAGCCGATCGGTCAGCGAGTTGGAAAGCCAGTTGGTCGAAGGCTATCAGCGCGAACAAGCCGACTTCTACCAGGAGGAGCGGGCCAAGGTCCGCGCCGAGATCGAGCAGGAGATCGCCGCCGCGCCGGTCTATCAGGCCATCGCTGCCTTGCAGGACGGCCTGCCGGACGGCTCGACGCCCAAGCTCGACAAGGATGGCGTGGTCGAGGTGCTCGGCGGCAAGCCCGAGGATCTCGCGCTCCTGCCAGGCCCGGCCAAGGGCGGCGCCGAGCGGCCCAACCGCGGGCGCACGGTCTACACCACGGACGGCGGCATCCATCCCGATCAGGCGGCTGGCATCTTTGGTTTCGGATCGGGCGCTGAACTGGTGCAGGCGCTGATCCAGGCGCCGGACCTCGCCACGCTGGTCGATGCGCGCACGGACGACGTGATGAAGACGCGCTATCCTGACCCGCTGACCGATGGTCAGTTGCAGGAGCGGGCACAGGACGCGGTCGAGAGCGACTACCGCGAGCGCGTCGTGCAGGATGAGTTGCGCGCCCTGCGTGCGCTGGAGCGGGCCGCGCGCCCGGTGGTCGATCAGGCGGTGGGCGAGGCGCGGGAGAACGACCAGGCGGTCGCCGCCGCACGCGCGGAAGCAGCCGAGCGCGACCGCGCCCTGGTGGGATCCGTCGATCGACTCCTGTCGACCCTGTCGGGCGCCATCGATGATGCGGCGGTCAAGCAGGCGTCGGCCGATGCCCTGGCGAATGCCAAGGCCGTCGCGGATGCCCGGGTGTCGGCGATCGAGAACGACCGCAGCCTGGAAGATGCAGCGTCCCGTCTGGCGGCTGTGCTGTCGCGCGACATCGGCAAGGCCGAGCGGAAGCAGGCCATCACCGAAGCGGTCGCCAACGTGAAAGCGGCGGCCAAGGTGCGGAAGCAGCGCGCCGACGAGGACAAGGACCTGACGCGCAAGGTCGATCAGCTGGTCGACGCCATGGGCCGCGACCTCGCCAAGCAGGCCGTCCTGCCGCTGGTCGTCTACAACGAAGCGGCGCGCGAGATCATCGCCAAGACCCAAGTCCTGAATCTCAAGCCGGCGCAGTACCTGACCGCGGCGCGGGCCAACGCGCGCGAGGCCGCGCGCCTGGTCGCCAAGCAGAAGCCGACCGCTGAGGACTACGCCGAGGCCGCCACCGCCAAGCAGCAGGAGCTGCTGTCGATGGCGCTATACCGCGCATCGCGCGACGTGCTCAAGCGGGCCGCCACCTGGCGCACCTTCCTGTCGTCGTTCACCGAAGCGAAGAAGCGCGCCGAGATCGGCAAGGCCGGCGGCTGGGAATGGGTCGTCACGTCCCCCTATGGCATGCCGGAAGTCTTCGCCGACTCCGAACAGGAGGCGCGCCAGAAGGCGGCCGAGATCGGCGGCGCCTTCGAACGCTCGTCCGGCTACCTGGAGCAGATCGATGCCCTGTTGGAGCGCTTCGATCTGCGCAAGTCCATGCGCTCGGCCAAGTCCCTGCGTGGGCGCGAATCGCTCCTGGATTGGATCCTGCGCCTGGAGACCAACCCGGACGGCTCGTCGTCGGGCCAGTTCGCCGACATCCCGCAGCGCATCCGCAACGAAGCCTTCGCCAAGAACTGGCGCCTGCTGACGGTCGGCGAACTGCGCGACCTGCACGACGCGGTCGCCAACATCGCCCACCTGGCGCAGACCAAGAAGCGGCTGCTGCGCGACCAGGGCAAGCGTGACCTCGACGACATGGTCACCGGCGCCGCGTCATCGATCATCGAACATCAACCCAGCGCCGCGCAGGTCGACGCGCAGAAGGGCGCGCTGGAAAGCGTCACCTCCGCATTCGGCGGCTACATCGCCTCGCACCGAAAGATCGCGTCACTCGCCCGCACGATGGACGGCTACCAGGACGGCGGTCCCATGTGGGACTTGTTCATCCGGCCGCTCAACGATGCGGCGAACGCCGAGGTCGAGATGGCCGCGGCATCGACCAAGGCACTGGACGCGCTGTTCCGTACGTGGGGCAAGAAGGATGGCGCCCGCGCCACGGTGCCCGAGCTGGGCGGCGCGCTGCTGTCGCCCATGGGTAAGGTCATGGTGGCGCTCAATTGGGGCAACGCCGGCAACCGCCAGCGGCTGCTTAGCGAGTTCTCTGGCGCCCAGGTCGAGGCGATGCTCACCACGCTCGACAGCGCCGACCTCGCCCTGGTGCAGGGGATCTGGGACCACGTCGGCAGCTACTGGTCGGAGATCCAGGCGAAGATGCAGCGCATGTCGGGCGTTGCGGCCGAGCGCGTCGAAGCGGTGCCGTTCACGGTCCAGTCGTCGGACGGCAAGACCGTGCAGATGCGCGGCGGCTACCTGCCCATCGTCTACGACTCGCGGCGCTCGCCCAACCACGAGAGCCTGACCGCGGCCGGCATGGCCGAGCTGGCGATGCGCGGTGCGGCGATGCAGGCGACCACGCGGCGCGGCCATGAACAGGCGCGCCTGAAGATCGTCCTGGGCAAGAAGCTGCTGTTCGACCCGCGCGTGATCACCGATCACGTCAATCAGGTGATCCATGATCTCACCCACCACGAGGTGCTGGTCGACTCGTCTCGCCTGCTGTCGGACAAGCGCATGGCCAAGGTCATGCATGACCACTACGGGCCGAACGCGGCGCGGCAGTTCCGCAAGGCGTTGGAGGACGTGGCGATCGGCGACAGCGGTGCATCCAATACCACCGAGAAGGCTTGGCAGTACATGCGTGGCGGCGTGGCGATCTCGGCCATGGCGTTCAACCCGACCAGCGCGCTCGTCCAGATCACCGGCCTGAGCCAGGCCATGCTGCGCGTTGGCCCGAAGTGGATGGGCAAGGCCATCGGCCGGATGTTCCGCGATGCGACGTCGCTGGAGTCGTCGGGCACCTTCGTGGATGGGAAATCGACGTTCATGCGCATGCGGGCGCAGACCCAATTGCGCGAGTTGCGCGAAGCGATCCAGCGCTCGACGGCGTCGGTGGCGCGGCGCCGCCTCACGCAGTTCGGTTTCTACATGATGACCCGCATGCAGCGCGCGGTCGACATTCCGACCTGGCTTGGCGCCTACGAGCAGGCGCTCAACGCGGATCCCGACGACGCGCGGGCGGTCGCCATCGCCGACCAGACGGTCATCGACACTCAGGGATCGGGCTTCACCAAAGACCTGTCGGCGGTCCAGCGCTCGGGCGTGCTGTCGATCCTGTCCCCCCTCTACCACTACCTCAACGTCCAGTTCAACCTGACGGCCGAATCCGCTGGGCGCTTCGCTCGCGCCGACAAGTCCGACCCGATGGCCTGGATGCGCCTGGCCGGCGACTTCCTGCTGCTCTACTCCTTCCCGGCGGTGCTCACGCTCCTGCTGCGCGACATGGCGCGTGGCGCACCCGAGGACGAGGAATCGACCTTCGCCAGCCGGGTCGCCAAGGAGCACCTCACCACGCTCTTGGGCACGACGCTGCTCACCCGCGAGATTGCCGGCGCCTTCTCGTCCAGCCGCGATTACAGCGGCCCGGCCGGCACCCGCGGCATCGGCGCCGCGGTCGGCTTCCTCCATCAACTCATGCAGGGCGACGTCGATCGCGGCCTGGTGCGGGCTGGCGTGGAAGTGGCCGGGCTCGGCCTGCGCCTGCCGTCGGTCGAGGCCCAGCGCATCATCGACGCCTTCATGTCCGAGAGCGAAGACAACCAGGTCCGCGCCGCCGTATTCGGCAAAAGGCCGTCAAAGTGAGCAGACGATGCAGTCGATAAGACCGGACGCCGTAGCGTTTGACGCAGTTCCCGCATACGCTTCTGCGATGGTGTGCCCGTGACCGTTCCGACCACGACCAGCAGCGTCATCTACACCGGCGTCGGCTCAGTCGACATCTACAACTATACGTGGCAGATAGCCGACCAGGCCGACCTGATCGTCTTCCGCCTCGATGAGGACGGCGAGTCGATCGACCTGCTGACGATCACCACCGACTACACCGTCACCGGCGTCGGCGTCTTCACCGGCGGCACCGTGGTGCTGGTCGACGGCGACCTCGCCACGGGCGATCGGCTGTTCATCGCCTCCGATCCCGAGCAGGTGCAGGAACTGCTGCTCCAGCAGGGCGCGGCGTTCAACCCGGCTGCGGTGATGGCGGCGCTCGACCTGGCCTGCCGGCAGATCCAGGCCAACCGGCGCCTGATCAACGTGTCGCTCCAGATCCCCGTCGCGGAGTCGCTGGACGGGTACGAGATGACCTTCCCGTCAGCAACCGAGCGCGCCGGCACGCTGGCCGGCTTCGACGCCGGCGGCAACGTGACGACCACGGCGCTGACGCCGTCGCTGACCACGTTCACCGCGGCGGCGACCCTCGGCGCCATGAAGGCGCTGGTCGGACCGACCAACGGGACGATCGTCAAGACGGCCGGCTACTACGCGGCGGGCGACCTCGGCAACGGCACCTACGTATTCAACGCGGCCGACGTCAGCGCCGACAACGGCGGCACGGTCATCGCGCCCGACGCGGGCACCGGACGCTGGAACCTGCTCTACAACGGCGTGATCAACATCCGCCAGTTCGGTGCGCGCGGCAACGGCTCCGAATGCGCGGCAACATTCACCGCCGCCATCGCGGTGCTGATGGCGCGCACCCCGGTGGGCGGGACCATCTACGTCCCGACCGGCGTCTACCGCATCGACTCGATCGTCACCTTCCGCGCCGGCATCTCGGTGATCGGCGACGGCGTCGAGGTGACCAAGTTCGATCTGCGCGTCGGCGCCAGCCTGCGCTGGTACGAGGCCAGCCTGACCGACATCAACGGCGGTGGGCTGGAGAAGGTCACGGTCGCCACCACCGGCGCGGTCACCAACGCCGTGGATGTGAAGAACGTCTGGGGCTTCCGCTGCCGCCACAACCGCATCTATGCCACCGACAACCTCCTGGCCACCGGCCTGGAGCTGCGCGACTACTCCTTCGAGGCCGACGTCCATAGCTGTCGCATCACCGACGTCACGACCAACGGCATCAAGTTCTCATCGTCGGGCGTTGTCTTCGCCAACGCGACGACGATCCAGAACTGCGACTTGCACGGCGAGGACGGCGCGGTCCAGATCAACAACCTCGGCGCCGACGGCGTGAAGGTGATCGGGACGTACTTCGAGCGAGGCGTCGGCCAGGGCGGCACGGCGATTGACATCAATGGCACCGTCACCGGCATGGTCGTGGCGAACTGCCTGATCGGCGGGAACTACGCGGATGCCGCCGAGTCGCAGATCCTGATCCGCGGCGGCGCGCAGAAGATCGTCATCACCGGGAACTACATCAGCGTCACCGGCGGTCACGCCATCATCGTCTCGGGCGCCGGGACCGGCTACGTTTCGGTCACCGGCAACGTGCTGGAAATCGACTTTGGGACCGACGTCTTCAAGGTGGACGGGCGCTACACCTGCGCATTCACCGGAAACACCGTCAAGCTGGTCGACTCCGGCGCCGAAGGCCTCACCGGCAGCGTCTTCAACATCACCGGCAGCGCGACCGACATCACGCTGTCGGGGAACATCATCTACGGCGAGGGCGCCGGCGACATGGCCGGGACGGGCATCACGATCGATAATGGATGCTCTGGCATCACGATCATGGGCGGATCCATCGTCAACATGACGGTGGGTATCGACTGCAACTCGGCGTCGGCATCGAAGGTGATCACCCTCTCCGGCGTGTCGTTCACCGGCAACGGCACCGCGGCGACCATCACCGCCATCACCGCGATCTGCGTGCGCGACTGCCCGGGGATCAAAACCGCCGGCTACGGCAACGGCACCATCCTGAACACCACGACGACGGTGAACGTCGCCCACGGGCTGGCGATCACGCCGACGTCTGACGCGATCACGCTCCAGGCCTACGGCAACAGCACCAACCGCCCGCGCCAGGTGTGGGTGTCCGCCGTCGACGCGACCAACATCAGCGTCGCCTGTGATGCCGATCCTGGCGCCTCGGGCCTGCCGTTTTCCTGGCAGTACCAGCCGGGTGGATGAATGGACGCGCTCATCTCCCAACTCGGCGTGGCCGGCATCGTCGTCGCGGTCCTGATCGCCGGCCTGCGCTGGATCTCCAACCGCTATGAGGCCATGGACGTCAAGCTCGACGCCGCGGCCAAGGCGTGCGCCGAGCGCGAGTCGGCGCTGATCACGCGGGTGCAGTCCCTCGAGGACAGCCGCAACTCCAACCTGACCGGCATCGTCGATGCCACCCTGGAAAGCCTGCGCCTGTCCGCCGCCGCGCTGAACTCCAACTCGGGCGCCTTCCAGGCCATGATCGAAACCGGGCGCACCGTCCGTGCGACCAAGCCGTCCAAGTCCAAGGCCTTGCAGCGGATCCGAAAACCACGCGTGGAGCAGACCTGATGCGCATCCTCATCCCCCTACTGGCCGGCATCCTCCTGCTGGTCGGCTGCACGGACGCGCAGATCCAGCGCGCCGAGGCCATCAGCATCGACGCCGACCGCCGCCTGGTCCAAGCCGAGCAGGCGACCCAGGTCGCCGCTGAAGCCCTGGCCGCGGCCAAGGCCACCGCCGTGGCGCTCGACAACGTCGAAGCCCAGCGCGCCATCGCCCAGGCCGAGGACGCGGTCAGCCTCGCCAGCGAAGCCACCGACGCCGCGCGCCAGGCTGCCAACGGTGCGCGCAGCGCGGTCGAGGCGGCACGTGCGGCCAAGGACGCCGGCGGCGCATCGATCGATGTCGTGCTGGCTGGAGTCGTCGCCTTCGTCCCGACGCTCGGTGGACTGCTGCTCGCCATCCGCAAGGCGATCGAGTCTGGCCGGGCCTTGCGCCAGACCGTATCCGGCGTCCAGACCGCCAAGGAAGGCATGAAGCCCGAGGACGTGAAGCGGCTGCACGACGCGCTGAACAAGTCCCAGGACGAAAGCGTCAAGCTCACGGTCGCCAACGTCAAAGCCACTCTCTAGGATTCCCCATGCCCACCGCTCCCGACAAGAAGAACTACGACAGCTACGAGGCCCCGGCGTCGGACGGTCTCGCCGTCACGCCATCCGACGGCACCGCGCTGACGGTGATCGCCCGCGCCCTGTGGATCGGCGTCGCCGGCAACGTCAGCGTCGTGACCCTGGGCGGCACGACACTGACCTTCGTCGGCGTGCAGGCGGGATCGATCCTGCCGGTGCGCTGTACGCACGTGCGCGCGACCCTGACCACCGCGACCAGCATCCTCGCGCTCTGGTGATGCGATGATCGGCATCATGCTGTCGATATGGAACGCCGTTAAGGGCGTTGGTTCGGGCGGGGATCCGTCGGACTCCTACTACAATCGGCCGGACGGCGTGTCGCTCTACCTGCGTCCCGATGGCGTCTCGCTGTACGAGAGGCCCTGAGCCATGGCGAATCTGATCGTCTCGGCGGATATCGACGCCTTCATGGGCGCCGCGAACGATGCCGCCGCCCGGACCGAACTGGGACTCGGGACGATCGCGACTCAGGCCGCGAACAATGTCGCGCTCACCGGCGGGACGATCGACGCCGTCGCGATCGGCGCGTCGACCCCAGCCGCAGGTCGCTTCGCATCGGTCGAGACTCCCATCGCTCGACTACCGCACGGCGCCGCGCCGGGCGCGCCGGTCGACGGGGACATGTGGACCACCACGGCGGGGCTGTTCGTTCGCATCAACGGCGTGACCGTAGGCCCGATCACATGAGCACGCCGAGGAAATGACCCATGGCCAACCTGACCGTCTCTGCAGACATCGATGCGTTCATGGCGGCGGCCAACGACGCCGCCGCGCGTACGGAGCTTGGCTTAGGCACGATCGCCACGCAGGCCGCTGCGGCGGTTGCGCTGACGGGCGGGACGATCGAGAACACGACGATCGGCGCCGTGACCGAGACAACCGGTCGCTTCACCACGGCCACGTTGACCGGGCTGACCACGTCGCACGTGCCGTATTCGGTGTCTGGACTGCTCACGGGGACGGCAGACTTTCGCTTTACCAGCGGCGCAACGTCGTCGCTGGTCGTCGGCTCGTCAGCGATCGCCCCGGGCAACTTCGTGGTCGACGGCGCCGCCGCGACGAGCCGCTCGATGCTGTTCAAAACCGCGGGTGTCGATCGTTGGCTGATGCGTGCCGACAACGCGACCGAAAGCGGGAGCGACAGCGGGACACAGTTCAAGCTCAGCGCTTTCACGGACGCCGGGGTTTTGATCGATTCGCCGCTGGAGATCGTTCGTTCAGCGAACGGCGCCTTCACGATTCGCCGACCGATCACGATGGTCAACGCGATCCGCTACGCGATTATCGCACAGTCGTCGCTCAGCGCGACCATCAACATGGGGCTGTCCGACATCGCGCGATTTGCGCACGGATCGGCGCAGACCGTGACGACCATATCGATTGCCGGAACTGGCCAGCGCGTCACGTTCATCTTTACCAACGGCAACACCACGATTCAGAACAACGCCACGATCAAACTCGCGGGCGGCGCGGACTTCGTCGGCTCTGCCGATGACGTGCTGTCGCTGGTTTATGAAAGCACGTCGGCCGTGTGGCGCGAAGTCTCGCGCTCCCTGAACTGATAGGCACCCCATGGAAACGAGTCCGAACCCACCGGCGGCACCTGGCCCTGACCCGCAGGACATGCGTAACCTGATCGCTGTCGCCCGCTTGTCCCTTTCACAACTGAAAGGCGCGGACCTGATCAACGTGGCGACGTCCATCGCCAATGTCGAGGCGCTGATGCCGGCCGCTTCCTTTGGCTCGGCCGGCTAGTTCATCGATCGGCCAGTCTCGCGCCAGCAACCCGACGTGCCGTCGTAGACCAGGGACAGGACATCATCCGCCGAGCCGACCACGTCGGCACCGCCGGCGAGCTTGATCGTCGCATTGCTCTGGATGGTCGTGTTGCTGTTGGTGAAGATCAGCGTCACGCGTTGGCCTGAGCCGGCGATGCTGATCGTGGTCACGGTCTGCGCCGACGCATGCGCGATGCGCGCCACGTCGTGAAGGCCCATGTTCAGCGTCGCCGACAGCGCCGTCACGGTCTGGATCGCGTGGCGGATCGCGTTCGCCATCGCCAGCGGCCGGTACAGCGTCAGCGCCCCGTTGGCCGCACGCGCCACCTCGGCAACCGTCCCCAGCAGATTGCCAGCGTCGTCGTAGGCGCCGATCTTCAGCCCGGTCCCGCTGTTCCCGGTGCCGGTCTCGGTGGTCGAGTCGCCGCGGATCCACCACCGTTCCACCCCGCCGGTGCGGATATGGAAGCCGCGATCAGATCCAGCCGGTCCATCGCAGATCACGTTGCCGGGCAGGCTGCCGCCGACCGACAGGTTTTTCGTCGCGCCAGTGATGACAACCTGGACGTCGGTGTTGTACGTCAGTTCGCCCGCCGCATTGCCGAACGCGAGCGATCCGTTTTCCGCGGTGCCGCGCACGTTGACGGCGTTCCAGGTATTCGCGGTCTCCTGCGTGAGGCCGATGGTGGTCCCGCTGGTGAGGAAGCGGTCATAGGTGACCAGCCCGGTCGCGCCGTCGTTGCCGATCAGGAGCAAGCGATCGACCGTCGTCGCCGCGATGTAGACGCAGGCCTGGGTCGGCGCCGTGCCGCTCGTGCTGTGCAGCGTGTTGGCGGCGATGATCAGGCTTTGGCTGCCGCTCAGGTTGTTGACGTAGACGCCGGCGAGGCCGGAGAAGTCGGTCAGCAGGTTGCCGGTCACGATCGCGGACTGCGTCGGCAAGGTGTACGGGTCGCCGGTCGACGTGTTGGCGCCGTCGTCAATCGTGATCGAGCCGATCGCCAGTTGGTTCCCACTGACGTCGACGCTCTGCGTATTGCGCACGCGGATCGCGTAGTAGTTGAGGTCGGTGTTGATCGAGTCGATCGAGTTGCCACGGATCGACACCTGATGGAGGCCGCGGCATTCGATCGCGTAGACCGCTGCGGCATCCTTGTCGTGGCGCAGGATGTTGTTGTGGATCGATACGAGCTGCGGGCCGTCTTCGTAGCTCAAACCGTAGGCCCCGTACAGGAATACCAGACGGTCGCCGTCGCCCTGGAGGTAGTTGTCGGCGATGATCAGGTTGCGCGTCTTGGCCGAATCCGGCCCGGTCGCGCCGTCATTCTTCTGCTCAACGATGGTCGATGCGCCGGTCACCATGATCGTATTGTTGCTGATCACGCATTCACCGACACCCGAGTAGCAGTCGATCACCTGTTTTGCCGCTGCCGACACGCTGCCCGACAGCATGTTGCCACTGATCACGACGCGCGAGCAGTACGCATCCCCGACCTCGTCGGTCGCCAGCAGGTAGAACGACGAGGCTTGCAGCTTCAGGAAGCGATAGACTCCGGTCAGCGCCATCCGGTTGTCGGTGATGCCGACATCGTGGTAGCCGACGACATAGATCGCATTCGGCCCAGCCGCATCCGTCCAGGCGGTGAAGTCGCCGAGGAAGACACAGCCGCGGATCGCCACGCCCGAGCGCACCTCGTCCTGGTTGTTGACGATCGACACGATCGAGGTGTCAAAGCGGCAGTCGATGATCTCGATGTCTTCGACGTTGGTGCCGCTGATGCCCGACAGCGGTGTTGTGCCCGAGACTTCGTCGTTGGCGAAGGTGACGAAGCTGATGCGCACGCGATCGCCGGTGATGTTGAATCCCGGCCCGAAGATCCGATTGCCGTTGCTGCGGATGTCGGTGTCGCTGGGGACATCGATCTTCAATGACTCGGACGAGAAATCGTAATCGCGCGACAGGTGGACCTGGCGATTGTTGGCGACACAGGTCGCGAGGCCGGCTCGAGTCGGCCCGTACCACGCGGAATCGGTGCCGCCTTCCGTGACCAGGCGCATCCAGCGCCCGGGATCGCCCACGCCGACCAGCGTCGGGCGGATGACCATGCCGTTGTCATCGCCGCCGATCTCGGACTCGTCCCAGTCGAACGTGCCGCCGCCGCCGTCGCCTGCTGCGGTGTGCCCGGCGATCGCCACGGTCTGGCCCTGGCAGTCGCCGACCAGGTCGCGCAGGTCAGCCAGTGAGAGGCCACTGAGGGCGGATCGGGTCATGCTCAGTCTTTCCACTGCCGGCGCAGGGATGCCATGGTGTTGGACAGGTCGAGTTTGCGCTGCAGATCCTCGGCGCGCCGGTCGGCTTGGACCAACAGCATCATCGCGACGAAGGTGAACACGCTCAGCACGGCGATCACGACCCACAGGGCGACGTCCATCATGCGAGCCCCGGCTCACGGATCAGGCCGTCGGCCTTGGCCTTGACCCATTCCTGCTTGGCGGTGGCGTCCTGCGCCCGCATCGATTCGCGCTCCAGGAAGCGCTGGCGCTCGATCAGGCACGACGACCACCGCACCGTGTCCTGCGCGATGTAGCGCACCAGCTCGGCCAGCGGGACATCGTCCAGTGACACCTGGATGTGCATGTCGAAATCGTAGGTCATGCGAGAATCTCCTGATCGGGGCATGCCGCGACCAGTCCCATGTCGACCGTCGCCTGGACGTAGCCGGCCTGCACCGCCCGAACCAGGAAGGCCTGGGCCATTTCCTCGGGGATCCCCCATTCCGCGGCCAGGCGCCAGGCGGTTTTCGCGCCGAGGAAGACCGCGGCGGCGACTTGACGGTTGCTGGTCATGTTGCGGTGAATCTCGGACACGCGCCGGCGGCAGGTCGAGGACGGCTCGCGGTAGCGCTTCGCGGAGGTGCGCTTGCGGCTCGGGCGCTTGGGCTTGGGGGATCGGCTCACCAGATCGGCTCCGCGTCAGCGAGGTATTCCTCGGGGATCCCGGTCCCGACCGGCTCGATCTCGGCCGTAACCAGCGGTGGCTCCGGGATCAATTCCTTGGCGATCGACCGCCGGGCATCGCGCCAGGCGCGCACGACGAGGTGCTCGGTGGCGATCAGGCTCGCAAGCTCGGGCGGGATGGCGATCGAGCCATCCGGCGCCAGGCTCGGCCGTCCGGTCATCGGATCGCTGCCCAGGATTGGGCTTGGCAGCCCCGCCAGGGCACGATCGGCGGCGGCGATGAGCCGGACGAGGGGCGCGAGGGATTGTTCGCTTGGGCGGGCTGCCACGTAGCGCCGCGCCTGGTCGCAGCGGCGCTTGCGGATCTGGAGCGGGGTTGGCCTCACGACACGGCCCCCTGCTGAGCGGCACGCATAACCGCGTTCCCGTCATGGTGCAGCCAGATGTCGATGATCCCCTTGTCGATCGCGTTCTCGGCCCACTTGATCCGGCCCCGGAACCCGGCCACGAGCCACCCGATGATCACGGCTTGGCGCCGGCCGGTCCTGGTTCGGTAGTGCTCGGTCAGCACCCCCCGCCATTCCGTGACCTGCTTGGGCCCATGGGGCAGGTGGGCGATTCTCAGGGCCTCGGCGACAGGGGCGTCGTCGGGGTCTTGAATTGAAATTTGATCCTCGCGCGCGCGCTCTCTCGCTCGGGACGGTAGAGGAGTCTTCGTAGAAGACTCCGATGGGACGGTAGGGTCCACCTGGTGGACGGATCCGAGTCCACCTGGTGGACGGATCTTCTTGGGTTTCGATCTGTCCACCTGGTGGACGGATCGGCTGGTCGCAGGGAGATGGTCGATCACGATCGCCCGACCCTTCACCCGCTTGTCGATGCCGGGCGGGCGGGGGATCGTCTCGTCGTAGATCAGGGCGCCGATGGCGTGCAGGTGCTTGACGGCTGCCAGTACCGATCCGTGACAAAAGCCGACCTCGTCGACGATGCGGGCCAGGCTGCACCATACCCCCTTGCCGGAGTAGCGGTCAGCGAAGGCGGCAAGCTCCTTGAGGACACTTTTACCGATGGGTGTCAGGACGGTGACGTCGAGGCGTGCGACCCGCTCGTACATCGTCTGCTGGGGCTTAGTAGTCGGGGTAACGGACATTTGACAGCCTCGGTCTCCGTCCGGATGGACGGGGTTGCACCGAGGCTGCTGGAAGTACGCTGCGAGGGCCCGCTCAAAGGCACATCGCAAGTTGCAGATCGTATTCCGGCTCACCCCGGTTTGTGAAGACCTCGGCTCGGAGAGCCGGGGTCGCGTTGTTTTCTAGGCAGTCAGCGCTCGACCTGCAAGTCGGTCTCGCTCCGCGCGCCTGCGCATTTTGAAACGGTTGCGCTCGCGTCCCTACCCATTGTGGATGCGCCGTCGCCGGACCCCCAAGGGGTAGCCGCAGTCGATGCACCGGCCGGGCCAGATCGGGTCGGGGCGGCAGGCCACGCAGCCGCCGCGCGCCACTCGGCAGATCACCATGCAGATGCCGCCGACCACGAGGCAGACCAGGCCTATGCCGATGACCAGGACGACCAGCACAAAGGGCATGGGATCAGTATACGTGCGCAAGCTCAATCTGTCCAACATGGCATGGCGTTTACCCGGCAGGTACCGGCGCTTTGCTCTTCGATTGTTGACAGAGATTGAACAAGGGTGTAGGTTCATGGCATGCCCGCGAAGACCAAAGCGAAGACCCTTGGCGAGATGCTGAGGGAGGCCCGTCTGGCCAATTACCCGCACGATACGCTGCGCGATGCCGCCCGCTCTATGGGCGTCTCGCATGCGGTCGTGGCGAACTGGGAGAACGGCCGGAACCAGCCGCGCAAGGTCAGCGTCCGCGCCATCGCGCTCTATCTCAACATCACCTTGGAAGAGGCCTACGCCCTGCGCGGCGCTGACATTCATTGACCGTTTAAACACCGCGACCGGCCCTGCTTAGAACAGGGCCGGCCGCTTACGCCCACGGAGCTACCCGTGAACGACTCGAACCTAGACCGCCTCACCCCTGTCATCAAGCGCGGCGACGTCGTGCGCTTCAAGACCCGGGCCGGCAACGTGCGCCGGGCGATCGTCACCCACACCGATGTCGAGGTCACCGGCCGCGCGATGTTCGAATGCCTGATCCTTGAGGAGCCGGAACGCGGGCACTTCCACTGGGAGTACTTCGACCAGGCGATCGACATCAGTCGCACGGCCTTGCCGATGGTCGTGACCTTCCGCTGCAACGGCACCGCGGTCGATCGCATCCGCGTGATCGCCGATGATGACGATGATGCGATCGAGAAGGCCCGCGCCGTGGTGCTCGCGCGCTCGCGGCTGGACCGCTACGCGGTTCCCGAGCTGCATGACCCGGTCGTCGGCGTCGATGTCACCGCGCTGCGGTGGCTGCAATGATCACGACGCGCAGGCTTGAGCTTCCGCCCGGTGCGTACGTCGCTCAAGACGATCGCACCGGCGCCCGCAGCCTGCGCCACTTGCTGCAGACGCATTGGCGCGCGGCACACTCACCACCTTATGACTCCCAGAGATGCGGCTTTAATACTGAAATCTTCGCGGTGGCGCAGCGTGACCGCCGCGGAGCTGTACGATTACGGTTCCTACCTTTTCGCCGGTGCCGCCGGTGGACTGGCAACGCTCGACGGGGAATTTACCGCGCTCCAACTCCAAGCGATCGCGGCCTGGATGATTAACCCAACCGCGGTCGCCGTCGAGTACCACCACATCCTTCACCAGGAAAGCAAAGACCCATGAACGCCGAATCCAAAGCCGTCACCCAGCCTGCGCGACAAGACCTCCGCTCGCTGCTTTCATCGGAAGCGATGAAGAAACAACTGGCGATGGCCCTGCCCAAGGTGCTGCCGCTCGACCGCTTCCTGCGCGTGCTGTTCACGACGATGCAGCGCGATCCGAAGCTGGCCGAATGCGAGCGCGAGTCGGTGCTCGCCGGCATCATGACCGCGGCGTCGCTCGGCTTGGAGATCGACCCGGCGCTCGGCCGCTTCTACCTCATCCCGTTCAACGATCGCAAGCGTGGGATGATCGCGCAGCCGATCATCGGGTACAAAGGCTACATCGACCTGTTCTATCGCAGCGGCCAGGCGGCGGGATTGATCGCGGAAGCGGTCTATGAGAAAGACCACTTTGTCTACCAGCTCGGGCTCGAGCCCAAGTGCGAGCACATTCCCTCGGATGACCTGGAGCGCGGCAAGCTCAAGTACGCCTACTGCGTGGCCACGCTGTCGAACGGTGGCCAGGTGTGGAAGGTCTTGAACCGCGCCCAGGTCATGGCGGCGAAGGCCTACAGCCGCGGCAGCGATTCGCCGTACTCGCCATGGAACACCAACGAGGCCGAGATGTGGGTCAAGACCGCGATCCGCGCCCTGGCCGATCGCATGCCGCTGTCGGCTGAGTTGCGCACCGCGGTGTCGGCCGAGAGCGGGCACGACCAGGCCGCGTATGCGTCGGCGATCGACGTGCCGGCGACCACCGTGGCCACCGAGGTCGTCACCGTCGAAGCGCCCGCGGATCCGATGCAGTCCCTGACCCCGCGGCAACGGGTCAACACGCTGATCCTGCAGTGCGGCCAGAATGGGCTGAGCGACGGCGCGCAGACGCTGATCACCAAGCACGGCGGCGATCTCCAGAAGCTCGATGATCAGGCGTTGAAGATCCTGGGCGAAGACCTGGCCAACCTGATTCGCGCGAGTCTGGAGGGCTGACCGTGGACCACGCCCACGACATCAACGGCGCCTCGGTCCTGTACCGGCGCCACCGCTGCCCCGGCAGTGCGCGGGAGGAGGTCGACATGCCGGACACGCCGTCCGCCGCCGCCGAGCGCGGCGACCGCCTGCACGACCTGGCGCACCGGGTCCAGAAGGAGGGCGCCGACCTGCTGGCCGAGGTCGATCCCGAGGATGCCGACGCGGTGTCGTTCGTCCTGGAGCGGGCGCGCGAATTGCAGGAGCGCGCCGGCGCCTCGGCGCTGCTGCTGTCCGAGCACCACGTCGACCTGGCGGGCATCGGCATCCCGTTGGGCGGGACGATCGACGTGGCCTTCGTGAACCCAGGCGGCCCAGCGTTCGCCCAGGACCACAAATTCGGCCGGGCCTGGGTTGATCCCCCCCGGTGGAACTGGCAGGCCAGAGCCTACGCCTGGGGCCTGCGCGAGGCGTTCGGCTGCACGACCGTGACCTTCGCCCTGGCCCAGCCGGCGGCCGAGGACCGTTACCGCTACCGGGAACACGCCTTCCTGGCCGAGGATCTCGACCAGCACGCCGGCGATATCCGCGCGATCGTCGCCGCGACCAAGGCGCCCGATGCCCCGCTGGTGCCGGGTGAGCACTGTGGCTTCTGCCGCGCCAGGGCCACCTGTCCGGCCCGCGCCCAGGTCGCCGCCGAGGTCACCGTCCTACGCGATCCGATGGCGACGGTGCGCGCCATGACCCCGCCGCAGCGCGGATCGTTCTACGGGCGCCTGAGCGTGGCGATCGAGCACCTCGCCGCGGCCCGCTCGCAGATCGAGGCCGAGGCGATCGCCGGCACCCTGGAGCTGGACGGCTACCGGGTGGGCCCCGGCAAGCGCTCGCGCTCCTGGGCCGACGAGGGTGTCGCGCATGCGGCCCTGCTGCGCCTGGCCAACGACCTGGGCAAGGATCCGTCCCTCCTGATCAGGACGGCGATCGCATCGCCGGCGGAAGCCGAGAAGATCCTGGGTCGGGGCGCCAAAGACGCCTTGGCCGAGGTCACGACGTGGACCGACGGCAAGCCCAGGCTCACGCAGGGAAAGACCTTATGAAGTACGCCATTCTCACCGTCGCCGTCGCCGCCCTGCTGTGCGGCTGCGGATCCTCCAAGGGCGGATCGTCCACGCCCAAGGCCGTGCCGGGGGACTTCTCCACCGTCGCCGGCACCTGGACCGCGGTCTGCACCGATTCCTGGGGCAGCTACGACACGGTGCCCGAGGGCACGACCGCCACCTTCGAGGTGTCGGAGGCCGGCTACTTCGACGGGCTCGACGAGTCCGGCAACGGCATCGCGGTGCAACTCCAGGACGCCAAGCCGTCCTTCATCGGGCTGTTCTACCGCGCCGACGGCAGCCGGCACCGGGTCTACCTCAACCCGAGCACGTCGGTGGGCAGCCTCAGCACGGTCAGCGGCGGGCCAAATGGCGTGTGCGGGTGGACCATCACGCGCATCGGTGGTGCCGGGTGATCACCGTCCTGCCCGGCGACAGCGTCACGCTGCGCGACTACTTCGCGGGCCAGGCGATGATGGCGTTCATCACGAACATCGAAACGCGGGAAGCGATCACCGAATCCGCGCAGTGTACCAACGCCGATTCGTCGGCGGTGCTCGCGTCGTGGGCCTACAACGCCGCCGACGCCATGCTGGCCGAGCGTGTGAAGTCGTGATCGGCGAACAGGACATCATCCAGCTTGAGCAGAAGGCCTGGGGCCTGCGCGACTCCCTGCGCCGGCTGACCTACGAGCGCGACCACCGATCGGACAACCCCGGCGAGGCATCCCGGGTGATGCGCGCCAGCGCCGACCGGATGATCGAGGAGCTGCTCGACGAGCTGGAGATTATCGACAGGGTGACCTTCAACTGGCGCAAGGCGCGGATGGATGAGGATGCATGAGCGACCTCGACGCCGTCGCCCGCCGCCTGCGCTCGCGCGCCAACACCATTCGCGGCGGTGACGCGCAGGAGATCGTCGGTCAGCGGCTGCGGGCTGGTGGACTGGAGCTTGTCCAGCGGGTCGAGACCGGCTGGCGCGTCCAGCGCGTGCGCGGCCGGATCACCGGCGCCTCGCCCATGGGCAAGGTGCACTGCGACTGGAGCGCCATCGTCCCCGGCACCGGGCAATCCGTCCGCTGCGAGGTGAAGTCGCGCAAGGATTCGCAACTGTCGCTCTCGGACTTCGAGCGTTGGCAACTCGATGCCTTGACGGCGCATACGGCGTTCGGCGGGCTGACGCTGATCGGGCACGTGCACAGCCGCGGCGTCGCCGTCCTGCGCTGGCCGCTCGTGGGCCTGGAGAAGGGGCGACCGCTCAATGCCTATGACGAGCGCTGGACCGCGGCGCTGTGGGATGGCGTGCGCCCGTGACGCCATACGACCAACGGAAGCGGGCCGAGTACCGCGCCAATCACGTTCTCTGCCCCGGATGCGGATCGCAGGACGTGGCAGAGACGTGCGTCGGGCATCTCGTCATCGATTGGCGCGACTACCGCGATGACAACCGGGCATCATGCGCGCACTGTGCGTGGCGCGGTGTCGTTCACGACCTGGTGCCGAGGCCTACGCCCGGCGGAACCACAGCGAGCGGGGCGGGTTGAGCAGGGCCAGGGCGCGCTCCAACGTCCGCACGTCTGGCACGCCATCGGTATAGCCCAGCAGCATCTCAGCCGTGCGCGAGCCGAAGCCCCAGGACTTGAGCTTGCGAACGGTCCAGCCGGCGGCCTTGAGGCGTTCGCGTAGCTCGGAGACGATGGGCGGCGTGTCCATGGCCATAGGCTAGCGTACCTCTGGAATGGGACAAGGGGCTTGACGCGTACCATGGATGGGGTACATATAGGGCATCACCGCAGGAGCCACCATGAACGCCCACGACACCATCCAGACCAACCACGCCGGCAAGCACGCTGCGGCAACGCGCGATGGGCGGCACGGGAAGGCGACGGCGAAGACGCAGCCGATGGAGACGCTGTCCAAGGCGCTCGACCGCGAGATCGCGGACTACAACAAGCAGCCGGCCGATGCGGCCTGGTACAAGGCCACGCTGACGCAGGAGATGGCGCAGAACAGGATCAACACCGAGCGCATCGCGGATCTACTGTTGACCTTGCAGCACGTCGAAGCCTTGCTCACGACGCGCTACCCAGGCGACACGTTCGCCATTGCTGGCGTTCGCGCCGCCATCGCCAAGGCCACCGGATCGCAGTCATGCTGACCCTGACCAACGACTACGAGCAGCGACTGATCATCGGCCGCGTCCGCTCGCTCTGGACGGCTCGCCACAGCGGCGACCAGTACCAGCGCCGCAACGTGCGCCAGCTCCTGCGCTTTACGATCCGGGATCTGCGGGAACATCGGGCGCGCTTTGGCGTGATCGATCGGTTCGCGGAGGTCAGGAATCCGGCATTCGTAAGCTGCTGGGAGAATGCATGAGCCATCCATTCGAGATCATCACGATCAACGGCAGGCAGTACCGCCTGGTCCTAGTCACCGATGCGGTGCCGAATGGCTCCGTAGGCGACAGGCTCAAGGGGTTGCGGGTGTCCGCCGGCCTGACCCAGGAAGCATTGGCGAAGCGGATTGGCAAGAGCCAGACCCTCATCGCCCAGGCCGAGAACGGCGTCATCCGCGTCGGCGAGAGGCACGTGGCTGCGGTGGAGAAGGCATGCGGGAAGCTGCCGTCCGTGAAGAACGAATCACGCCTGTCCGCCGCCGCACCAGAACTGCTGGCGGCATGCATCGAACTGATACGTGGCGATGGCACCGCCGACAGCCACCAGCGTGCGATCGACCTGGCAAGCGCCGCCATCGCCAAGGCGACCACGCGAATGATCGCGCCGTGAACGACACGCCGACCGTCGAACGCTTCCGCGAGGACATCGAGGCCGTGATCGCTCGCTATCGTGCCAGCCTGACGATGACGTATGCCGAACTGCTGGGTACGCTCTTTCTGATCATGCAGGACATTGCGCGGGAAGAAGACGATGAGGATACGTACCCATGACCACCATCGACCAGCTCGTCAGCCAACTGCCGGAGAAGACCCGCGATGCGCTCCTGGCGCTGCCGGACTACATGCAGACCGGCATGGCCTACTATCTCGCGGCCGGGATCGAGCCGGGCAGCTTCCTGACCGCCGTGTTGTGCAACGACCTGCGCGGAGCGTGCATGCGCGCGGATACGACGAATCAGCGACGGCTCTACGATTACGTTTTCTTTCTTTACAATTACGCGCCGTCCACGTGCTGGGGATCGCCAGAGAAGGTCGACGCCTGGATTGCGCATCGCGGCATGCAGGGGCCGTCGGAAACGACAGAGGTGTCAGGCCATGTCTGAGAAGACGGATTATGTCCCGGAGCGTCGGAAACGAGCGGCAACCGACCGGCAGCGCATCGCCAGGCTCGAACGCCGGGTGCAATCCCTCCTGGTCGCGCTCGCCAAGCAGACCGGCAGGACTGACAACCTTGTCGAGACAATAAACCGGGATCGGGAGGATTCATGGATATGACCACCCCGACCGACGACAACGCCGACCGCGATGCGCTGGCGAAAGAGATAGCCTTCTCCATCACGGCAATGGAGTGCGAGTACCAACACCCGGCGTATCAGGACGCCGCTAGCAGAATCCTCGCCGCCGGATTCTCCCGCCGCTCTGCGCCAGTCGTAACGGACGGATTGCTGCCGTGTCCGTTCTGCGGGAGCACTGCGGAAAAACACGGGCAGTACCGTATCTCATGCGCGGGGCCATGCGGGATGATGATGGTTACCACCGGCCACTACACGAGCGAAGCGGACTGCATCGAAGCCTGGAACCGCCGAGCCATCCCACCGCCGCCGTCGCATCGCAGCGGGGAGGGGACGACGTGAGGAAGCAGCCAAAGCACCTCTGGATATTCATCTGCTCGGATGGGGATTTCCATAGCGTCACCTCTCACCGCACGAAGCGTGGGGCTGTCGCGGAGCGGCGCTTGGTGTGCAACCCAGACTGGAACCTCGGGGCCATCGTCCGCGTGCCGATCACGTGGATGCGGATCATCCCGACGAAAACCAAGCGGGAGCGTCGCCATGACCGATAACGGGTTTTATGGTCCAGTTGGGCAGGAACCACAGAGATGCGCGCCATGAGTGACATTCCTATCACCGCAACGATTCGCGGCTTCGCCATGGGCAAGTTCACCGATGCGAACGGCGTTGAGTGCTCCATCCAGAAATCGAGTTCCGCGATGGAGGATTTGATTTGGCTGGGCGCTGACGAGATCGGGCTCAAGCGATTCGAGCCGGGCATCGGTTGGACGGACGTTCCCGTCGAACGCACGTCGGGCGGCATCACGCACGTCGCCAACACCCGCATGCACCTGACGCGCGAGAACGTTGCGGCACTGCTGCCGTTGCTCCAGCACTTCGCGGATACGGGGGAACTGTCGCCTGAAACTGCGGGGACATGACGCCATGACCGATAAACCGAGTTATGAATCAATGGATGCAAACGACGGAGGTGCGCGATGAGTGAAAACACCGAGATCATGTCACCGGACCCGCGCGTCATTGCGATGACTCAGGAAATCATGGCGCAGAATGCGCGTATCCTGGAGATGAACGAGCGCCTCTTGCGCTACCTCGCCAACTCGATGGTGATCGTGAAGGCCAAGCCATGACCACCGCCCCCGGACTGATCGAGGCGGCGCGCTTGGTATGTGAAAACTGCTCGTACGACGATGGCGAGGGAATGTGCGTCGACGAAGACGCGATGCTGGACCTGCGCTTTGCCGTGCGGTCTCTCCCACCCGACGCTGTCGTGGTCTCGGCGGCGCTGCTCAGGGAGATTGCCGACACGCTCGATGGGGCTGCCGAGATGCTCGACCGCGAAGGATACGAAGGCCGGGCGGCAGTCTGCGGGATCGACGCCAAGCGACTGCGCGCCGCCACTGGCGTTTCGTTTTCAGAAAAACCGAATGACGCTGGCGAGGTCGAACCATCCGTAAATCCCGGAGAGTTGACCAGACAGGAGGATGCGCTGCGCGCGGCCTACTGCATGCTCGTCGGGCTCCACGCCGACCCGGTGCTGCTCACGCAATGCCGCGCTGCGCTCTCACCCCGGCCATGGCAGGAACCCGTATTTCTCGCACCAGAACAACATCCAGGCCAGGATCCACAAAAACAGATAGCAGCAAATGACCGCAACGATGAATGAAAACACGGTCTGGAATCCAGCCGGCAAGCTGCGAAAGAAGGTGAACATGACGAGCACCCTACCGAGCCCGAGCAGAGAAACCCTGTGAACCCCGAATCCGCCGCACACCGCCATGGCGCCCGCCTGTCGACCGACGGCCGGTCCTACTCGCTCAGCGCCGAGGACTTCGACCGCCTGGTGCTGACGTTGCAGCGGGACGCCTACAAGGAAGTGATCGCCCTGATGGAGTTCGGCTGCACGGGCATGGCGCTGCAGGTCAAGGTGCGCTCGATGCTGCAGGGCGTGATCGCGTGACCCGTCGGCTGTGATCAATTACCGCGCAACGCCTGATCTAAAACGAAGCGGCGATTTCCATGCTAGAGAAGCCGTGCAGTACCTGCCAGATCGACAAGCCGCTGTCGGAGTTCTACACGGACAATCGTCGACCAGACGGACGTGCGAGTCGCTGCAAGTTGTGCCACCGCAAGGTGCAGAGGCACAACCCAAAGACGCAGCGTGCTTGGTACCAGAAGAATCGTGAGCGGTTGCTAGATCAGGCCAGGGAGTATCGCGCGAAGAACCCCGGGCATGGGTATCTCAGATTGAAGCAATGGCGGCACCGCAACGTCGATGCGTGCCGTGCGCAGGATCGCCAGTACAAGGCGCTACGCGACAGTCCAGACCTGCGCTTGGCAACTATTGCGCGCGACGGCTCCTGCCTGCGGTGCGGCAGCGTCGACGACCTCTGTCTCGACCACATTTTGCCGATCAGCATGGGCGGAATCACGAGTTTCGACAACTTGCAAACGCTTTGTCAATCGTGCAATCTACGTAAACGCAGCACCGAAATAGACTTTCGCGATAAAATCTGACTCCATGTCCTATAATAACGCTTATGTAAAAAGTCGCCCATTATATCACGAGCGCACAGGAGCAAGCGAATGTTCCTCGATGAGGACAACGCATGCTGCCCGCTGACGATCGCGCTGATCTCCCATCCCTGCCGATCAGCGATGCGATGGCCTTCCGCCTCTATCTCTACGACTGCCGGCGATCCCTGCGCTGGCTGCTCGGCGACGACGAGGTCCGCTATGAGCAGCTCGTCGCGCCCTGGCGCCGACGCCTGAACCAGAGCGAGGACACCGCCGCACGCATCGACTTCTGCCAGCGCGCCATGTCGCGTGCGATCGCCAACGGCAAGCCGCGCGTCGTGCCGATCATCGGCGCAGCCATGGCCGATCTCTTGGACGCAACCCCCCTGCCCATCCCACCCGAGGAGCCAGAGACATGAACGAACCGAAACCAGAGCCTGTGCCCGACTGCACGCCGGGGCCGATCCAGATCACCGCCCCGACGAGCGAGGATGAGCGGATGCATCGGCGCATCGACGGGCTAACCCACTCCCTGCTCATGCAGGCCGATCGGGTCGCACGCATGCAGACCGAGATCGAGAAGCTGCGCGCGGATCTGCTGCTCGCCCTGCTGGCGAAGCCCACCAAGCCGAAAGCTGTAAAGCGGACACATAAGCCCACGTTACGCGCACGCGGCAAACGCTGACATGGATCCGCACTGGTGGATGGAGGCGCCGGTGCGCGAGGACTTGCGCGGATTCGTCGGACAGACCGACGACACGGTGGTTCTGTTGCTCAGCGGCATCCCCGTCACCGAGATGAATCGCAATGAACTGATGGGCGTGCTGTCGGAGTTGGCGAGGGTACACACGCAATGTCTCATGCGCCCAGCCACAGGAGCGTCTGGCCAGGCTCGATAGGGCGGTGCGCGCCTTCGTGGTGCCAGCGACACAGCCAGGTAACCAGCCACGGGCGTGCATAGTCCGGGTGGTGCATCTCGGCGGCGCAGCCGCAGACGAGGCAGCCCTGCCGATCGATGATGCCGCGCAGCAGGTAGCGCCGCGTGCGGGATCGGGCTGCGCGCTTCTGCCTGGCCGTGTGCACGACATGAACCATTAGCTACAGGAGCACTCAGGACAACGGCTGGCGGACTTGTCCGAACTGGCCTAGCTTCACTCCATGGGCAAGTCGAAGGAGAAGGCGGCTCCAGCGGATATCTTCCCGTCCTACAAGACCGTCCCGCTCGCCGACCTGCGACCGTTCAAGGGCAACGCGCGCACGCATTCGCCCGAGCAGATCGACCAGATAGCCGCCTCCATCAAGCGGTTCGGCTTCACCAACCCCCTCCTGATCACGCCCGATGGCGACGTCATCGCCGGACACGGGCGCCTCGCTGCGGCGCGCAAGCTGCGCATGGACGCGGTTCCGTGCGTCGAGATCGCTGGGCTGTCTGTCGCTGAACGCCGGGCGCTCATCATCGCCGACAACAAGCTCGCGCTCAACGCCGGCTGGGACCTGGACATGCTGCGCATCGAGCTTGGCGATCTCAAGGCCGACGGGTTCGACCTGGCGCTGACGGGCTTCTCCATCGACGAGCTTGGCGAGATGTTCAGCGAGGCGCACGACGGGCTCACCGACCCCGACGATGCTCCCGAGGCACCCGCTACCCCGGTGTCGAAGCTCGGCGACCTGTGGGTGCTGGGCAACCATCGCCTGGCGTGCGGCGACTCGACAGATGCCACCGTGGTCGAGCGGCTGCTGGGGACGGTGAAGCCGAACCTCATGGTCACCGACCCGCCGTATGGCGTGGAGTACGATCCGTCGTGGCGCGCCGACCGAGGCATCAACAAGAGCAAAGAGAAGATGGGGAAGGTGCTCAACGACGACCGCGCGGATTGGAGCCCGGCCTGGGCGCTGTTCCCGGGCGACGTGGCCTACGTCTGGTGCGCGTCCATGTTCAACGACGTGGTGATCACCTCTCTGGAGTCGTGCGGGTTCGAGCGTCGATCCCATATCATATGGTCGAAGGATCGATTCACGCTCGGCCGCGGGCACTATCACTGGCAGCACGAGCCATGCTGGTACGTGGTGCGTGGAAGCGGTCATTGGAACGGCGACCGATCGCAGTCGACCATCTGGAACATCAAGGCGCGCGATGATGCGGGCCACGGCCACGGCACGCAGAAGCCAGTCGAATGCATGAAGCGCCCGATCGAGAACAACTCATCCCCCGGCCAGGCCATCTACGAGCCGTTCAGCGGTTCCGGCACGACGCTGATCGCCTGCGAGATGACCGGCCGCATCGGCTACGCCATCGAGCTTGATCCGGCGTACATCGACGTGGCCGTCAAGCGTTGGCAGGCGTTCACCGGCAAGCTCGCCACCCTGGACGGCGACGGTCGCACCTTCGACGAGATCGCCGCCGAGCGTGTCTGATGGGCAACCCCAAGTACGTCCCTGACGACAAGGCGCGCAGCAAGGTCGAGATGTTGTCGGCGGTCGGCGTACCGCACGACGACATCGCGCGCATGATCGGCATCGACCCCAAGACCCTGCGACTGCATTTCCGCGAGGAACTGGATCTCGGATCAGCCAAGGCCACCGCGCAGATCGCCCAGCGCCTCTACCAGCGCGCCATCGGCGGCGACCTGGGCGCGATGATCTTCTGGCTCAAGGCGCGGGCCGGCTGGCGCGAGAAGCACCAGATCGAGCATACTGGCACAGGCGGCGGTCCGATTCAGGTCATCACCGGCGTCCCGATCGCCGCCATCACGCAGGAGTCCGACGAATGAGCTACGGGAAACCGCCCAAGCGTAAGCCGCGACCGAAGCCGCGATGATGGAAACCGTGTCGCTCGGCTACGTGCCGCGCGACTGGCAGCGCGCCGCTCATCTCGGCATGGAGTTCAAGCGTTGGGCGGCGCTGATCTCGCATCGGCGCAGCGGCAAGACCGTGCTGGCCGTGGTCCACATGATCGATCGCGCGTGCAAGCTGCCGCGCTCGGACGGTCGCTACGCCTACATCGCGCCGCAACTCAAGCAGGCCAAGGCCATCGCCTGGGGATACCTTAAGCAGTACGCGACGAAGATCCCTGGCACCGTGGTAAGCGAGGGCGAGCTGCACGTCACGCTGCGCAACGGCGCGCAGATCCGCATCCACGGCGCCGACAACGCCGATGCGCTGCGCGGGATCTACCTCGATGGCGTGGTGATCGATGAGGTCGCCAACGTCTCGAAGGAGCTGTGGGATTCGGTCATTCGTCCGGCGCTGGCCGACAAGCGCGGCTGGGCCCTGCTGATGGGCACGCCCAACGGAATCAACCTGCTGTCGGAGACGTACTTCCGCGCCCGTGTCGATCCGCAGTGGTACTCGGCCGTCTACGACGTGAACCAGACCAACGCACTGGATCCCGAGGAAGTCCAGAGCCTGCGCGATGGCATGACGGTCACGGCCTTCGCCCGCGAGTTCCTGTGCGACTTCTCGGCCGCTGCCGACAACTGCCTGCTCAACGTCGGCGAGGTCGAGGCCGCGACCAAGCGTGACGCCAAGCCGGCCGACTTCGCCATGGCGCCGCGCATCATGGGCGTGGACGTGGCGCGCCAGGGCGACGATCGCTCGGTGATCTTCAAGCGCCAAGGCATCGCCTCGTTCACGCCGCAGGTCTGGCAGGGTGTGGAGTCCATGCAGCTTGCCGCGCACGTCGCAGTCGAGATCAGCGAATGGCAGCCGGACGCGGTGTTCATCGACGGCTCCGGTGGCTACGGGGCCGGCGTCATCGATCGCCTGCGCCAGCTCGGCCATCGTCCCATCGAGGTGCAGTTCGGAGGCAAGGCCGATGACGCGCGATTCGCCAACAGGCGGGCCGAGATGTGGTTCACGATGGCGACGTGGGTCAAGGGCACGGGCATCCTGCCCAACATCGCGGACCTCAAGCAGGACCTGTGCGCGCCGACCTACGGGCATGACATCCAGGGACGTCTCCTGCTCGAAGCCAAGGATAAGATCAAGGCGCGCGGACTGCCGTCGCCGGACATGGCCGACGCGCTGGCACTCACCTTCGCCCATCCCGTTGGCCAGCGGTCGCTCCAGCACGTCGCGCCAGACCGCAAGCCGTACGACCCGCTCGGCAGCGCTCGTCGCCTGACCAGATGATTTACGCGGCGCCCTTCATCAGGCCGGAGTCGACCAGCGCGGTACGCATGGCGACCACGAGGTTGTAAAGCGCCAGCATATTGGCGTCCGAGTCGAGCCCGAAGACGCCCGTCCCGTAGGCCGCCGGCGCAGCCTGTGCGGCTCCGGCCGGCTGGATGACCGGCGTGGCGTTCCAGAAACCCAGCTTCTGCGAGGTGGCCGTGCCGAGCTTGGTACCGGTCGTGGCGTTGACGGCGATGTTGAGCCCGTCGACCAGGGTCGCCGAGGTGCCATCGGCCGCGATCGTGATGCGGGGAAGGAAGTTCGTGCCGAGGACCAGCGCACCGGCGCGCGAGGTGATCGCCATGTCCGCCGTGCTGCCGCTGACCGCCTGGTTCGCTGCGCCGACGTCGCCGACCAGCGTGGCGTTGTGCGCCCAGGACGTGTAGGCGCCGCTGGCGTGATTGAATGATGCCGCCTGCGCGCCGCCGCCGGCGGTCATGGTGGCGGTGGCGAACGAGAGGCCCGCCACGGCGCCGAGGCTGGATACCGAGAACTTGCTCACCCCGCCCACCTGGGCGTCGATCAGGCGCTGGGTTCCAGATCCGACCGCGGTTTCGACCCGGTTGATCTTGAAGTCGGTGTTGGCCGCGGTGCCCGAGGCCTGGTTGTAGGTCGGGGCGATCGAGGTGCCGACCACCGAGCCGCTGGTGGCGGTGTTGGTAAAAGCGTTGGTGATCGCGGTGGAGGTCAGCGCGGCCAGGGTGCTGGCTCCGGTGACGCCCAAGGTGGAGCCAATCGTCGCGGCGCCGGTGGTGGCCAGCGTGGTGACCGTGGCGAGGATCGACTGGATGCCGGCGTCCGTGATCGCGAAGACCGTCTGGCCGCCGCCGTTGAGCGTCGGGTTGGTGACGTTGCCCGTGATCGGATCGGCGACGTCCGCCATGGACGTGACAGCGGTCCCTGAGGTGAATTCCGCGCAACGCCAACGGTAGGTTCCAGGATCATAGATCGTCGCACTCACTGCGGTCGTCGTGCTGAGCTGCGGCTCCCAGGTTTGCCCACCGTTGCGCGTGCGTTCCAGCGCCAGCGTGGCAACGAAGGTTCCCGAGAGGGCGTAGGTCGCGGTCTGCCCGGCCGGGAGGTAGAGCGACAGCGATACACCGACGGCTGTGAAATTGGTGCTGATGGAGGTCATGGAGCGAAAGTACGACAACGGCACTCGCCCGACAAGCCAATCGCGACGAGTACGCCGTACTGAAACCACGATTCCCATCCGTCCGAATAGTTCCAACGCTGCAAACGAATCGCCGGTGCTGGTGGTGCTCCAGTTGCAGCCGAAGCGCTGGCGGCGTAGGTTCAGTACCGGAGCGCTCTCATCATGCCCACGACACTCCCTGATCTGATTCTTTTCGACGGGAAGACGTCGACCGGCGCGGGTGGCGCGATCGGCAACGCCCAAGGCATGCGCTACGCCAACGGCGCGGGCGTAAACCGCAACGAATACCCCGTCCAGATGAAGGTGATCGTCAACCTGCGCGACTCGACCTCGGGCGGCACGGTGACATTCGCCATGCAGGACTCGGACGACAACTCGTCGTACACCACCCGCACGTCGGTGACGCTGACTATCCCGACCGGCGCGGTCATGGTGCGCAAAGCATTCATCTTCAAGTCATCCAAGCCCTACGTGCGCGCCAACGTGACCGCCTCGTCGGGTGGATCGGCGCCGACCGTCGACAGCTACTGCACCTACGGCTCGCTGGGGCAGTAGTGCTGGCCGCGCTCGCGGTCGACTATGCAACCGAACGGCTCGATGACGCGCTGTGGAGCGAGGTCGCGCCGCTGCTCGAGTCGCATTGGCACGAGGTCGCCCACTACGACGACCTGCCGCTCGATCCTGACCGGGATCGCTATGCCACGATCGATGCCAACGGTGGCCTGCGCGTCTTCACCGCGCGCCTGGCCGTGCCGGCCCCGGATCGCGGGCGCCTGATCGGCTACCTGGCGCTGTTTGTCGTGCCGAGCCTGCACTACCGCTCATCCATCTTCGCCCTGCAGGACGTGCTCTACGTCGACCCCCTGCACCGCGGCTCGCGCGCCGGTATCGGCCTGATCCGCCACGCGCACAACAAGCTGCGCGCCGAGGGCGTGACCGTCATCTTCCAGCACGTCAAGGCGCGCCGCGACCTGAACATCGGACCGGTGCTGCAGCGACTGCTGGGCTATGAACTGGTCGACGAAGTCTATGCCTGCCGCCTCGATAAGGAGTCCTGACATGGCTGCTTCCGCTGCCGTGATCGGTGCCGTTGCCACGGTCTACTCGGCGAGCCAGGCCGGCAAGAGTTCTGGCCCGAAGATGCCCAAGGCGCCGGTCCTGCCCAAGCTGCCAGAGACCCGCACGCTGACCGGTGCGAGCCAACAGGCCGACATCCTCGCGCGCAACGCCGGCGGCTCGATCCTGTCGAACCAGCGGCAGAACCAGAATCAGGTCGCCGACGGCTCCAACGCGGTGCGCAAAACATTGCTGGGGACGTGAGCCCATGGTCGTCGTCAACCGCCGCGCGCTCTTGGATCCCAACGATGGCGTTGCGCTGCGCTCCTACTTCGAATCGCTGAAGGGCACGCTGTCCGGCGACCGCTCGACCTGGGACGGGCACTGGAAGCAACTCGCCGCCTTCTTCGCGCCACGCTCGACCCGGTGGGTGGCGTCGGACGTGAACCAAGGCCAGCGCAAAGACTACGACATCATCAACGAGACCGGGCTCTTGGCCCTGCGCACGCTCGCCGCCGGCATGCTGACCGGCATGGCCTCGCAGACGCGCCCGTGGTTTCGCCTGCAGAGCGACAACCCCGAGCTGAACAAGCTGCAGGACGTGCGCGGCTGGTTCCAGGAGGTCGAGAACAAGCTGCGCGAGGTCTTCCTCAAGTCGAACACCTATCAATCGCTGCTCACGCTGTTCGGTGAGGAAGGCCTCTATGGGACCAGCGCATTCCTGATCATGGAAGACGACCGCACGGTCATCCGCTGCCAGCCATACCCCATCGGCTCGTTCTACCTCATGCAGGACGATACGCTGCGCATCGACGGCGCGATCCGGACCGTCTCCATGACGGTCCGGCAGATCGTGGAGCGGTTCGGCTACGAGAACTGCTCGGCGGCGATCCAGGTGCAATACGACTCGGCGTCGGGCGGCGTGAAGGAGACGAATTTCAACATCGTCCACGTCATCACCAAGGGCTCCTACTTCGATCCGAAGTCCTACGAGCCGCCCATGCCATGGGTGTCGGTGTGGTACGAGGAGGGATCGTTCAATCCCAAGAAGGGCATCCTGCGCCGCTCGGGCTTCCTGGAGAACCCGCTGATCTGCGGGCGCTGGAAGGTCACCGGCGAGAACATCTATGCCGAATCGCCGGCGATGGATTGCCTCGGCAGCGTGATGTCGCTGCAGTGCTGGGAGGAGCGGACGGCCGAGGCGACCGAAAAGCAGTTCAAGCCGACGCTGGTCGCATCGTCGGATCTCGACATGCGCAAGTTCACGACCCTGCCCGGCGACATCATGTGGGCCGATACCAAGGACGTCCGCGGCCTGGTCGAGCAGGCGTACAAGGTGGACTTCCGCATCGACGGCGCGCTGGCGCAGATCCAGCGCATCGAGGCGCGGATCAACGACGCCATGTACCGGTCGCTGTTCCAGATGTTCTCGGACTCCGATCGCACGGACGTCACCGCGGCCGAGATCAACGCCAAGCTGCAGGAGAAGATGCAGGTCCTGGGCCCGGTGGTCGAGCGCAACGTCGAGGAAGTGCTGGCGCCGACCGTCAAGCGCACGCTGTCGATCATGCAGCGCAAGGGCATGCTGCCGACGATGCCCGATGCCCTGAAGGGCCAGGTCTTCAAACTCGAGTTCATCTCGATCCTGGCGCAGGCCCAACGCCTGGGCGGCATCAACTCGCTCGGCGGCTTCATGGGCTTCGTCGGATCGCAGGTCGCCATCGTCCCCGACATCCTCGACAACGTCGACACCGATGCCTCGGTGCGCGAGTACGCCGAGCTGTCTGGCCTCAAGGCCGAGATCCTGCGCACGCCCGAGGACGTCGATGCGATCCGCCAGGGGCGGCAGCAGGCGCAGGCAGCGCAGCAGGCATCGATCGCCGCGGACAACGCGCAGAAGCTCGCCGGCGCGGCGCGCAACCTGTCGGAAGCGCACGTCGGCACGGGCTCGCTGCTCGATCAGGCACTGCCGTCGCTCGTGGGGCGCTGAGTGGTCGACCCGATCCACAACCCGCTGCCGCCCGAGGACACGGTCTACGTCGAGATTCCCCAGTCCGACGCCTCGTCTCCATCCGCCCGTGCTGTGAACGAGCGCGCCCAGCTTGCAGCCGATGGCCAATCGCGGCGCCTGGAGCGCGAGCGCAACGACCTGGCCGGCGTGCTGCAGTCCGATGCCGGGCAAGCGCTCATCATGCGCATCCTCGACCAGTGCCGCCCCTACCAGTCGACGCTGTCGGTCGAGCCGGCGCAGTTCGGCTATGCGGAAGGCCGACGCTCGATCGCGCTCTGGCTCATCGATCAGATCCAGCGCGTCGATCCGATGCTGTACCCGAACCTGCTGATGACGCATGTGAAGCATCAGCGCGACTTGGCGAGTATCGAAGCCGCGGCGGCGATGCGCAGGTGATCCTTTCACCACGTCCAGCCCTTTGACGCCGAGAGTTTCTCTGCGTACATTCGCTCGGACCTATGACTGCTACCACCGCAACGCCTGCTGATATGAAGTCCGCTGCTCCCGCAGCCGGGGCTTCGCCCGCAGCGGTGACGTCGGCAGTCGCACCCGTGGCGTCGGCGAGTGTGGTGAGCACACCGGTCAATGCCGGAAACGGTCCAGCCGCCTCTCCTGCGGCTCCCGTCGCCGACGCTGCGGGTGTTCCCAAACCGCTGCTCGCAACCGAAACAACCGCAGCGCAGTCGACCGCCACGCCGGTCACCGATGCGCCGCCGGCCGAGATCCTGCTGAAGGCGCCCGAGGGCGTCGAGATGGCCGCGACCGACCTGGCCGCGATCACCTCCTTCGCCAAGGACAACGGCCTCAGCCAGAAGCAGGCCGAGGCGATCCTCGCGCGTGACGTCGCTGGTCGGAAGGCCGGCGAGGAAGCGCGCCAGACCGAGGTGCGCACGATCGGCGAGTCCTGGCGTCAGGAAGCCGAGAAGCATCCCGAGATCGGCGGCGACAAGCTGCCCGCCGCGATCGCTTCCGCCAAGCGCGCCCTGATGGCGCACGCCTCAGCCGACGAACGCGCGGCCATCAGCAACTCGCCGTTCGGCAACAACCCGATCTTCCTCGCCATCATGGCGCGCGTCGGCGCGCGTCTGACCGAGGATACCGTGCACGCTGGTGGTCCGAGCGGTCAGACCGCTCCCGCCAAGACGCCCGGCCAGATCATGTACCCGCATCTCTACGCCAAGGGCTGACCGCACAGCTCCGCTTTCTTCGATCACCGACCCGCCGGCTCTCAGCCGGCCCCAATTTCCCGGATAATCCCGGGCAGGGGAATTAGCCATGGCAGCCACCGGCGCCACCAACGTTTACGATCTCGTGTCCTGGGCCAAAACCCGTGACCCGGATTCCAGTGCGGCGCTGATCGCTGAACTGCTCAACCAGTCGAATGAGATGGTGCAGGACATGGTCTGGCTCGAAGCCAACATGCCGACCGCCCATCGCATCACGCAGCGCACCGCGCTGCCGACCACCTCGACCCGCCAACTGAACGACCCGGTGCAGGTCAGCCGCGGCCAGACCGCGCAGTTCGATGAAGGCATGTCGATCATGGAGAACTGGTCGGAGTACGACCTGGCGCTCCTGAAGCTGTGGGCCGACCAGGGCCAGTTCCTCTACCAGCAGAACCTCGGCTTCATCGAGTCGCTGACCCAGAAGTTCGCCGCCGACTTCTGGTACGGCGACCCCTCGACCAACCCGACGCAGATGCTCGGCATGGCGCCGCGCTACTCGACCCTGGTCGAAGCGACCGCCGCCTGCGCGCAGAACGTCATCGATGGTGGTGGCACCTCGACCGACAACACCTCGCTGTGGCTCGTGACCCATGCGCCGATGGCGCTGCACGGCATCTTCCCCAAGGGCACGCCGAGCGGCATCGATCACCAGGTGTTCGGCAACGACGTGCTGCAGGGCAACACCGCCATGGGCGGAACCCGCCTGGCCGTGCACCGCGAGAAGTGGTGCTGGAACGCTGGTGTGGCGCTGTGGGATTGGCGCTGGTGCGGGCGCCTGGCCAACATCGACGTCTCCAACCTGCGCGCTGGCGTGGGCTCGGCCGACCTCACCGAGGGCATGATCGACCTCATGTACCGCGTGCCGTCGATCGCCACCCCGCCGTCGACCACCGGCAATCCGCAGAGCTCGATCGCCATCCCGGGCAAGCAGGTGTTCTACTGCAACCGCACGGTCAGGGCCGCGCTGCACAAGCAGATGCTCAACAAGACCAACAACCAGTTGACGATGGATGACTGGTATGGCCGCAAGGTCTTGCACTTCATGGGCGTGCCGCTGCGCAACTCTGACCAGATCCTGAACACCGAAGCTCAGGTCGTCTGAGCGGTCACCTGAACACAACCTCTAGGAATATCCCATGATTCTCGACGTTCTCGATCAGGTGATGTCCACCTACGCTCCGACCGCGGTGGCCGCAGCCTTCGAAGACTACATTGACCGCATCGTGAAGATGGAGAACGGGTCGGGCAATCCGATCGACGTTCTCATCCAGGTCGCCGCGGCGGTGACTTCGACCGGCGCTGCCACCGTGCAGTTCCAAGCGATCGGCAACCCCACGGACCCGACGTTCGCCTCCGGCAACATCGTGCTGTGGGATTCGGGCGCGATCGGCAAGGCGACCCTGACCGCCGGATACCTCATCCGCGGCACGATCAAGTCGCAGGCCTACGACACCCTCGAATCGGGCGCGGTGTTCTGCCGCTACCTGACCATCCTGGTCACGATCGGCACCGAGGTTCTGTCGGCCGGCACGTTCAACGGCTGGTTCAAGGACACGCGCACGCAGGACAACCTGTCCTACCCGGCCGGCTACGACGTCTGATCCGACTCGCGCGGCTGGTGCGGGATGACCACGCTGGCCGCGCTTCTCACCGTCTCAGGAGCAACCCGTGTCCAAGCATAAGAACGAGGACGGTGGCGGCGGTGGCACCGCTGTGACCGCCCCGAGCACCCTCGCGCCTGGCGTCTACACGCCCGAGATGGTGCGCGCCCGGCGGATCGGGACGTACCCCGACCACAGCGGCCACACCCGGCGGCGCGAGGTCGGCGACGTCTTCGTCATCTTCAAGGCCGAGCACTTCTCGTCTGAGTGGATGATCCGGCAGAAGCCCGGCGATCCCATGCCGGTCGAAGCGCCGCGCGTCATTCCGCAGACCACGGCGCCGATCCGGCGTCGTGCGGATCCGTTCCCCCCGATGCAGTAGGCGTGCCGCGCGCCGGCACAGGAAAGGTGCTCTAACCTGTGACCGTCAACGCGATAACGGAAACGTCGATTTGCAACATGGCCCTGGCCAGAATGGGCTCGACCCAGGCCATCAGCAGCCTCGGCGTGGACGACACGTCAAACGAGGCGAACCAGGCGCGCATCTGGTATCCGTCCGACCGTGACGCGCTGCTGTGCGACTTCCCCTATCCGTGGGCCGAATCCTACTTCGATCTCGATCAGGTCGCCGGTCCTGAGATCGACGGCCAGGTCGCCAACGCGCAGTGGTCGCGCTCCTACCGCTGGCCGTCGGATGCGCTCAAGCTGCGCCGCATGGTCGCAACGCCGGTTCCGGTCAGCGGCACGCCGCCGACCGGCGCGACCGTGAACTTCTACGGCAACGGCCCGTGGAAGCGGCCCGAGGGACAGCCCTACCCGATCTCCTACGGCGTCGGGCACGATGCGACCGGGCGCTTGGTGATGACGGATTCCAACGGCCTGGGCGCCGGCGTGACGATGGTCTACACCGCCGCGGTTCAGGATCCGACCCAGTTCAGCGCCGACTTTGCCGACCTCCTGGCGTGGCGACTCGCCGCGGACTTCGCCATGGGCTTGGGCTTCTCAGACGGCAAGCGCCAGTACGCGGAGACGATGTACCGCAACCTCGTGCGCAAGACCCGCGCCACGCACTTCAACGAGATGCAGTCGGACGTGCCGCTCGTGCGTTACCAATCGGAGACAATCAGAAGTCGATGGGGCGGCTGAGATGGGGGCGTCGCTCAAGCAGGCATCGTTCGGTGGCGGATTGGTGTCACCACAATTGGCCGGACGATCCGACCAGCAGAAGTATGCGACCGGCCTATCGGTCTGCACCAACGCCTGGGTGACGCGGTACGGCACCGTCGAGAACCGCTCGGGCACGCTCTACGACCTCGAGGTCAAGGATTCCGACGAGCGCGTGCGCACCGTGCCGTTCATCTTCTCGTCCGACATCAGCTACCTCCTGGAGTTCGGGCACCACTACATCCGCGTCATCCAGAATGGAGCGCGCATCAGCGTCGTCGGCGCAGCGGCCTACGCTGGTGGAACGACCTACGACATCGGCGACCTCGTGACGTCGGTCGGAATCGTCTACTACTCGATCACGGACGCCAACATCGGCAACACGCCGGCGTCGAACCCGACCGACTGGTATCCGCAGACCGGCGGCTTCCTGGAGATCCCGACCGACATTCCCCAGGCCGCGCTCGCGCTGTTCCAGTACGTGCAGAAAAACGACGTGATGACGCTCACGTCGCACCTGTTCCACCCCAAGCGGCTTCGCCGCTTCTCCAATACGCACTGGACCTTTGACGACTTCGTGCAGACCACCGGTCTCGATGCACCAGTGAACGTGGTCGTCGTCGCTGGCGTCGGCCCCTCGTCGCCGCTCGATGAGCCGAACGAGCAGTTCACCACCGGCGGCGACACCTCGGGCCCGCCAGCCGTCAAGGACAGCTACTACATCACGGCGTGGTCAGCGACCCAGCAAAGCTCGGCCGACGGACCCTACGATGCTGGCTCCAATGCCGTCGCCACCGTCGCCGATCCGATCGTCATCGATTGGCTGGCGTCGGCCGGCGCCGATGGCTACGCGATCTACTGCCAGCGCGGGAGCACCGGCCCCTATGGCCTGCTCGTGATCGTGCCGTCGACCATCACCATCTTCTCCGACGACGGCTCGATCGACCCGTCTGCCAGCGGCATCGCCACCGTGCCGCTCGGCACGCCCGGATCGACCACCTTCACCTACGTCGTCACCGCGATCGATGCGGTGACGGAAGCCGAAAGCCTGGCGAGCGATCCGGATTCGACCGTGGGCGGCACGCCGACCGATGCCAACCCCAACGTGATCACCTGGGATACGGTCACCGGCGCGGCGTCGTATCGCATCTACCGCGTGGTCGGCGGCGTTCCCGGCTTCATCGGCGAATCCACGACCACCACGTTCGAGGATTCGAACTTCCTGCCGGACACCTCGATCCAGCCGCCGGTGACGATCGAGCTGTTCGCCACCTCCGACGACTACCCGGCGGTCTGCGGCTACTACCAGCAACGCCTGATCTTCGCCAACACGATCAACGCGCCACAGACCATGACGCTGTCGCGGGTCGGCAATGACGCTGACTTCACCTTCTCGACCCCGCCGCAGGACAACGACGCCTTCTCGGTGACCATCGCCGGTTCCCAGGTCCAGGAGATCCGCGCCCTGGTCGACCTCGGCAAGCTGATCGTCCACACGTCGAACGCCGAATACATCTTCTCGGGCGACCAGTCCGGCACCGTGACGCCGCTCAACAACTCGATCTTCTTGAACGGCTCGGCTGGCTCGGAGTTGGTGCGGCCGGTCGTTCTCGGCAACACCGACCTGTTCATCCAGGACGGCGCCACACGTCTGCTGGACCTGCGCTACGAGATCCAATCGACCAGCTACGCCGGCAAGGACCTGACCAAGTTCGCGCCCGAACTGTTCGCCGGCCGGACGATCGTCGACATGGCGTGGCAGAAGCTGCCGCACTCGATCGTCTGGTGCGTGCTCGACAACGGCGTGGTGATCGCGCTGACCTACGTGCGCGAAGACGAGTTGTGGGCGTGGCACGCGCACCACTCCACCAACGGCATGGTCGAGAACGTCGTCGTCATCCCCGAGGGTGATCTCCAGGTCGTCTACTTCGTCATCCGGCGCGAGATCGACGGCGACACCAAGCGCTACCATGAGCACCTCGCCGATCGCGCGTGCCTCGATCAGGTGTTCTACTCCGACAGCGTCTTCGCCGACTCGGCCGAGATCTTCGATGGCCGCAACGACACGGCCACGACCATGACCGCGACCACCGGCGCCGAGTGGACCACGTCGGACCTGATCACGCTGACCGCCTCGGCGTCCTACTTCGCGATCGGCGACATCGGCAACGTGATCGTCCTGCAGCAGCGTGCCGACGGGACGCAGATCGATGAGGAAACCGGCCTGCCCTACGACGTTGGCCGCGTGCTCGACCAGGTGTCGATCGAGATCCTCGGCTTCACGTCTTCAACCGTGGTCACCGGTGAGCCGCAGCGCGAGGTGCCGGCCTGGGCCCGCGCCACGGCCACGCTGACCTGGGGCAAGGCCGTCGACTCGTTCAGCGGGCTCGACCATATCGAAGGCGAGGAGCTGTCGATCCTGGCCGACGGCAACGTGGTCGCCGATCCGCAGGATGACGCGCTGCCGGTGGTAACGGTCACCGCCGGCGCGTTCACGCTCGCCGAGCCGGCCATGGTCGTCGTCGCTGGTCTGTCGCTCCAGATGGATCTGCAGACGCTGCCCCTGGAGAACGCGCAGGGCGAGTCGATCGCCAACAAGCGGCTGCAGGTACGCGAGGTGTGCCCGGTGTTCTACAACGCACGCGGTGGGCTCTACGGCATGGACCGACAGCACCTCGACGCGTGGAAGCAGCCGACCACGTCGGCGATGGGGTATCCGCCATCGAGCGTCACCGGGCCGTGGCGCGTTCCCATTCGGGGAACATCGCAGCGGACGGGGCAGTTGTGGGTGCGCAATTCCGCGCCCGTTCCGTGGGGTATGTCAGCGGTCGTTATCACCGGCGAAATCGGAAACTAGTGCCATGGGAGATACAGGAAATACCTTAGCCAGTGCCCAGGCCGCGCCGGCCTACAGCCCGACGACACCGACCGGCGCCTACCAGCCGATCGCCATGGGCGCGACCGCCGTGGGCGGCGTCGCCTCGGCCTTCGCGCAGTACTCCGCGGGTCGGGCCAACCAGCGCATCGCGCGCATCAACGCCGCCGCCGCCCGCGAGCAGGCGACCCAGGCCGAGCAGTCCGGGCATCTCCAAGCCAACCGGCTCGCCGCGCAGCAGCGGGTCGGCGAGGGTGGCCTGCAGGCATCCGCCGCTGGCGCCGGTGTCGTCGCCGGAACCGGTGGCCGCGCCCAGGTCGCCGCCTCGCAGCGCTTCGCCGCGGCCGAGGATCGGCGCATGATCATGCTCAACGCCCGGCGCCAGGCGTTCGGCTTCCGCAGTCGCGCCGCGGTCGACACCTTCCAGGGCAAGCTCGCCATGCAGGAGGGTCGGATGGACGCGGCAGCAACGCTGCTCAACACCGGCAACAAGCTGTGGCGCCAAGGCAGCAGCGACCGCATCCGCTTCACCGATGACGGAGAGCCGTAATGCCCAACGGCGCACGCGTGCTGCCCGAGGTCCAACCCTCGATCGATGTCCCCCTGGCAGTCACGCCCGAGGCGCTGGGCGCCGGCGTCGGCCGGGCGATCCAGAATGCCGGGGACGTCGCCTTCGATCTGCACGAGAAAGAAGTGCAGAAGGCGAACGAGACGGCGATCCTCGACGCGGACAACCAGTTGAACGCCTTTGTCCAGCAGCGGCTGTATGACCCCAAGACCGGCGTCCTGAAGCAGCCGCTGGGCAAGCATGCGTCGGCCGCGGCCGATCAGACGCTGGCCGACTACGACAAAGCCATGACCGATGTCGGATCGCGGCTGACCAACGACAACCAGCGCATCGCCTTCCAGAAGATGGCGCAGGCCCGTCGGTTCCACGTGGAACATCAGCTTGGCGACTACGAGGAAGGCGAAACCAATCGCTATGACGACGAGGTCGATGATGCGGCCATCGCCCTGGCATCGCAGGGAGCGATCGCCGACCCGAGCGCATCGGACGACGACGTCGCGCAGATGCGCCAGGTCATCGCGCGGCGCGGAGCGCGCAAAGGCGAGGCGCCCGAGGCGACGTTCCACGTGGAAC
>JAZKDL010000344.1:0-6245 GCA_040387575.1 Pseudomonadota bacterium | reverse complement strand
CGCGCCACTCACGATGCCGGTCGCGATGCCTTGCAGCACGCGCGCGCCGATCAGCCCACCGATGTCATGCGCATGCAGGAACAACCCCATCGCGAGCGCCTGCATCACCAGCGCGACGGCGATCACCGGCCGGCGGCCGACATGGTCGGACAGCGAGCCCGCGATCAGCAGCGACAGCATCAGCGCAATGGCATAGATCGCGAACGCCACCGTGAGCATCGACGACGAGAAGCCCCATGCGTGCTGAAACACCACGAACAGCGGCGACGGTGCGCTGGCCGCGAAGAAGAAGGCGAACAGCACGGCCGCAAGCAGCCCGAAAGCAAGGTGGGACGGCAGCCGCCACATCGCCGACGAGGCGAGGGCCGCCGGGTCGGACGCTTGCACGCAGGGAGAGAGCTTGGAGGCCATGGCGATCCTTAACGCAATTATTTTCGCGTTTGAGAGTATAGGACCACACCTCTTCTAATGCAAATATGTTTGCGTTAGAGTGGCTGCATGAAAACGGTACAGATCAAGCGGCCGGGTGGCCGAAGCGCGCAGGTACAGGCCGTGGTGCGCACCGCGCTGGAAGAGCTCGTGGCCGAACACGGCCGCGAGCGCGTCACGGTACCGGCGGTGGCGGAGCGTGCCGGCGTGAGCGCATCCAGCATCTACCGGCGCTGGGGCGATCTGCAAGGCCTGCTTGCCGAGACGGCGACCCACCGTCTCGATCCCGATCGTCCGCTGCCCGACACCGGCGACCTGAAGAAGGATCTGACCGCCTGGGCGCGCGAGTTGATCGTCCACCTCACGCAACCTTGCAACACGTCGCTGCTGAAAGCCGCTGCCGCACTTGTGAACGGCGAAGACACCAACTGCCTGCGCAATCGCAAGCGCGAAGCACAGTCGCTGGTCGAACGCGCCACGGCACGCGGCGAGCCTGCACCGACCACGCAGCAAGCGATCGATCACCTGATCGCGCCGATCGTCTTCCGGCTGGTCTTCGGTGCGGAAGCCGTGCCGCCTGCGCTGGCGACACGGCTGGTGGAGGAGCTCTATGCGATGGTTCCCGCTCGGGCTTCAGCGCCGGCCTGAACGGGATGGGAGCGGCGATCAGCAGCCGGTCGGGCGATTCGGGCGCATCGGGATCAGGCCCGAAACGCGGACCGTGGCGCCGGTGCCATCGGTTGCCGTGAGGAGCTTGTTGGACAGCTGCACGCGGTCGCTGGTGCGCACCACGCCCGTGTCCGCGCCATCCCCACTGCTGAACTCCTTGCCGCCCACGGTGATGAAGAGCAGGTAGAGCGAAGTCGCATTCGGTTGATAGCGCACGTCGCCGAAAGCGCTGCCGCTGCCGCCGACCTTGTTGACGCCATCGAACTTGAAGGTGCAGACCTCGGGGTCCGAGCCGACCGGGTTCTTCTTGTCGACATCCGTCAAGTTCACGTTGCCGTCGCCGTAGACGCCATTCAGGCCGTCGACCGTCGATGCGGTCACGGTCAGCACGCCGGTGCGATCGCTGGGAGTCGGATCGTCGTCGTTGCCGCCACCGCAGGCGGTCAGCACGGCTGCAGCGGCCAGGGTCAGGGCGCAGGTCTTCAGAAAGGCGTTCATGGGCGTATGGCTCCGTAAGATTTAAAACAGGCGGCGGAACGTTTCCACCGACCCCGTACCCTACGAACCCCGCGTGCCATCGGCGTGCGTCCGCTTTACATCATCGACGTAGGACCACGCCGATCACGAACGCCCGCCATCCAGACTGCGCGCGTCGGCGAATCATCCTGCCGCCGGCCGATCCCGGCGCAAGGCCGTCACTTCGATCTCGACCCTGGCCTCGGCCACCGCGAGCGCGCAGCACACCGTCGTGTTGGCCGGCCGGTTGGGCGCCATGCGGCGCTTCAGTACCTGGCTGACTGCCGGCACGTCGGCCCGATCCGCCACGTAGACATGCACGCGCACCACGTCGGCCAGGCTCGCATCGGCCTGCGCCAGCGCGGTGGCGATGATGTCGAGCGCGCGGTCGCTCTGCGCCTCCGCGGTCGGCGCAAACAGGCCCGTCGCGAAGTCGGCGCCGACCGTGCCGGAGACGAAGACCCAGTCACCGTCGACCACCGCACGCGAATAGCCCGCGAGCGCTTCCCAGGGCGAGCCGCTGTCGATGAACTGCCGTGTCATCGCATCGCCCTACTGCGGCTTGAAGCCCGAATCGCGAATCACCTTGCCCCAGTGGCGCGTGCCGTCCGCCACCCACTGCTGCACTTCCTTGCCGGGCACCGGCGCGACCTCGTTGCCCATCTTCGCGAGACGCTCCTGCACATCGGCCTGCATCAGCACGCTGGCGACGGCCTGGTCGAAGCGATCGCAGACATCCTGCGGCATGCCGCGCGGGCCGAAGAAGGCGAGCCACGGGTTGTCGATGCCGCTGAAGCCGAGTTCCTGGAAGGTCGGTATCTCCGGCGCGATCTTGTTGCGCGCCGTGCCCGAGGTCGCGAGGATGCGGACCTTGCCCATGCGCTGGTGCTCGATGAGCTCGGTCATCGACGCGATCGCGATCGGCACCTGGCCGCCCAGCAGGTCCTGCACCAGCGGCGCGCCGCCCTTGTATGGCACCGCGTTCATCGGCACACCGTAAGCGTTGCCAAGGATCTGGCCGATGAACTGCGGCACGCTGCCGGCGGCCGGCACGCCGTAGTTCGCCTCGTTCGGATGCGCCTTCACCCAGGCACCCAGTTCGGCCATGCTGGTGACGCCGGTGCTGTTCGACACGGCCAGCACGTTGTAGTAGCGCGCCACGCCCGACAGCGCGGTGAAGTCGGTCACGCCGTTGTAGTTGGCCGAGGCGATGGTCAGCGGAATGATCACCTGCGTATGGTCGATCGACAGCATCACGGTCGAGCCATCGGCCGGTGCTGCCTTTAATTGCTGCGCCGCGATCTGCCCGCCCGCGCCGGGCTTGTTGTCGATGATGAAGACCTGCCCGTCCAACGCCTTGCCGAGCTTGTCGACGATGGCGCGCGCCACCACGTCGGTGGCGCCGCCCGGCGGAAAGCCGACCAGCACGCGCACGGTGCCGGTGTAGGGCTTGGCGCCCGCGCGCAGCGGCCAGGCCGCCAGCGATGAAAGGGAAAGGCCGGCGGCAAGCACCTGGCCGAATTGACGTCGCTTCATGGTCGAGAACTCCTGGGTGAATCGAATGAGGTGCAGGCCGCCGCCGATGCGGCCATGGCCAGACGGCCCTGGATCAGCAGCACTTCGACCTCGTGGCAGCGCACGAGGCGCAGCCAGCGCGCGTCGTCCATGCCGGGGTCGCGCGCGGCGTGCAGGGTGATGCGGCAACGGGCAGTGACGTCGCCGTTGCCGCCATCGATCGACACAGGCTCGATGGTGGCCAGGATGCGCGGCGTGAGCGCTTCGGGCGAACCGCCGACGTGGTAATCGATGCGCAGCCGCGCGGCATCGCCGACCGGCCGCACCCAGCCCGGCTGGTCGTCGAACAGCGATCGGCCGCGCACGACACCGTCGCCGACCGGCTGCGTGTCCCACGCGCCCAGCGCCCAGGTGCCGAGCTGCAGGCCGTCGGCCAGGAAGGCGAAGGCCTGCAGCGCAGGGACGTCGCACAGCACCGATGCGCGGTGCACGCCGGGGCCGTCGGGCAAAGTGTCGAGTGCGTGTGCCATGGCGTCCATGCGATCGGTTCGATCAGTTCGATCAGTGCGTGAGCCGGTGCAGCGCGCGCAGCGCACCGACCACTTCTTCCGCCGTGTTGTAGAAGTGCGGCGCGATGCGGATCACGTCGTTGCGCGCCGACACCACGTAGCCGGCTTCCCGCATCGGCTCTTCCAGCTGCGCCGCGCCGGACACACGGATCGCCGTGTTGCTGCCCTTGGCGGCCGGGTCCGACGGGCTCGCGACCTCGAGCCCGAGCCGCGCCGCTTCTTCCAGTGCGACCGCGGACAGCTCCGCCAGATAGGCCTGGATCGCCGGCACGCCGATCTCGTTGAGCAGCGCCATGCTGGCGCGCGCCACGGCCGCGCACATCATCGGCGGCGTGCCGGTGTTGAAGCGCGCGGCGCTGTCCGCGAAGTCCAGCTGCGTGGGCGAGAACGCGAACGGGTTCACGCGGCCGAACCAGCCCGTGACCGCGGGCGTGAGCTGCCGCGCGAGCTCGCGCCGCACGTACAGGAAGGCGATGCCCGGAATGCCCAGCAGGTACTTCTGCGCACCGGCCGCGAGGATGTCGATCTGCTGCGCGCCCACGTCGATCGCCACCGCGCCGGCCGACTGGTAGGCGTCGACGAACTGCAGCGCGCCGTTCTCGCGCGCCGCCTGGCCGGTGGCGGCGATGTCGACCAGCTGGCCGTCGTAGAAGCAGGCGTGCGACACCGACACCAGCGCCGTGCGTGCGCCGACCGCCTGCGCAATCTGCGCGCTGGTGCCGGATGGTCCGCCGTTGCCCGCCTGTGCCTCGACGAAGCGGATCTGCGCGCCGCGCGGCTGCTGCGCGAGCCACACGTGGCACAGCGACGGAAAGTCGAGCGTGGTCGTCACGACTTCGGGCCGGTCCGTGTCGAAGCGCAGCGCCGACGCGATGCTCGATGCCGCGTCGGACACGCTGCCCAGCACGGCGATGTCGTCGGCATCGGCATGGATCATGCGAGCGAACTCGGCGCGGGCCAGCGCGACCTGCTCCATCCAGTAGCCCCAGTCGGCGCCGCGCTTCAGCCAGACGGCCAGGTAGTCGTCGATCGCCTGGCGCACCGGCAGGCTCAAGGCGCTCTGCGAGCAACTGGACAGCTGCGCGGTTTCTGCAAGGATGGGGAACAGTTTCCGGTAGGAGGTGAATGGATGCGTCATGAAATCGCCCCGCGCTGCGGCGGGAATCTGTGGCTGTGAACGGTGGCACGCCGGCTGCGGTCGTGCCGTCGGCGTGGATCGAGATGCCTCACATGGGTTGGGACGCGCTGACGCGCAGCGGCACGCGCACGGTGCGCTTCGACAAGGGACAGACCGTGTTCTCGCAAGGCCAGCCGGTGCACCATGTGCACGTGGTGCGCGAGGGCCGCATCCGGCTCGTGCTGCTGTCGGCTGCCGGACACGAGAAGCACATGGCGATCGTCGGGCCGAACGGCTTGGTCGGTGAGTGCGCCGCCTTTCTGGACGGCCGGCACTCGGTCACGGCGATCGCGTCGTCGGACGTCGTCACGCAGCAGGTCGAACTCGCCCAGTACAAGCACTGTCTCGAGAGCGATCCGCAGAGCCTGCGGCAGGCGATGTGGCTGGTCGGCGTGAAGCTGCGCGTGCTCGCCAACCAGAACCTGCTGCTGAGCCAGGCCACTGCAACGCAACGCGTCATCCATCACCTGGTGCAACTGGCCGACACCTACGGCGAACGCACGGCGGATGGCGTCGCCATCGGCATCCCGTTCACCCACCAGGAGATGGCCAACATCGCCGGGCTGAGCCGGGTGATGACGTCGAACGTGCTGGCCGAATTGCAGGCGCAGGGCCTGATCGGCAAGGCCGGCACGCATTGCGTGGTGCGCGACCTGCCGGCGCTGCGCACCCGCACCGCCGATGTCTGAACCATCGGTCGGTGGAGTGGTGCGCAAGGCGGTGGTCACGCGGCCAGTCTAGGAAGACCGCGCACCGCCGTATGTCAAGCCGTTTACAACGGCAGAGATTCAGATACCGATCGAGACGCAGGTCAGGCGACTGGCACCCGACCTGATCCAACCTCGCATCACGCTCAGCGCGCCAGCACCGGCGCCAGCGCCACACCCGTGTGCGTGCCCAGCCGCACGACTTCTTCAGGCGGCGCCGCCGCCACGATGCGACCGCCGCCGTTGCCACCCTCCGGTCCCAGGTCGATCAGCCAGTCGGCCTCGGCGATGACGTCGAGGTCATGCTCGATCACCACCACGCTGTGGCCGCCGTTCACCAGCCGGTGCAGCACGTGGATCAGCTTCTCGACGTCGGCCATGTGCAGCCCGACCGTCGGCTCGTCGAGCACGTACAGCGTGTGCGGCGGCTTCTGGCCGCGGCGCGTGATGTCGTCGCGCACCTTGCTGAGTTCGGTCACCAGCTTGATGCGCTGCGCCTCGCCGCCGCTCAGCGTCGGTGACGGCTGGCCGAGCGTGAGGTAGCCCAGTCCGACGTCCTTCAGCAACTGAAGCGGATGGCCGATGTTCGGCATGCTCGCGAAGAAGTCGACCGCCTCGTCGACTTCCATCTGCAGCACGTCGCCGATGCTCTTGCCGCGCCAG
>JAZKDL010000343.1:0-9657 GCA_040387575.1 Pseudomonadota bacterium | reverse complement strand
TTGCGCTCGAGAAGATGCCGACGCCACTTTCTGACGAAGAGGTTGCTGCATCGGCTGCTGCGGTTGCCGAACTGTCGAAGCAGCGGGCTGCGCAGCCGTCCGAAGGCGAAGGTTCGATCAAACATTGATGCGACAGTGTTTGTCAGTGTCTCGAAAAATGTTCTATAATTCGAGGCTCGAAATGCGGGAATAGCTCAGTTGGTAGAGCGCAACCTTGCCAAGGTTGAGGTCGAGAGTTCGAGACTCTTTTCCCGCTCCAGTTTTGAAAAAGGGAAGCTGATGCTTCCCTTTTTTTCGCAAGCCTCTGCTTGTGAATGGTCAGTCAAAAGCGTGGCGCGATAGCAAAGCGGTTATGCAACGGATTGCAAATCCGTCTAGCCCGGTTCGACTCCGGGTCGCGCCTCCACTCTTTCTTCTCCCCCCCCTCTCTCTCTACTGGCAATTTCATTTGGCCTAGTCAGCATCTTCATTGAAAGATGGCTGGACCTTTTAGGGCTGGGTGATGTCGTTCTGGCTCAATGGAGCGGCATCCCGTGCGAGGCCCGCGCGGCTTGTTGTGTGCGTTCCGGATGGTCAAGGCTGACCGAGATCGGTGGTATCAGTGCTTCGCCGTCCGAACGCAACGAGCCATGCAATGAAGGTCGTCAACAGCCCGAATGCAACGAAGGAGATGCCACTGACCAGGCCGTAGAAACTTTGGTCGTCGTAGGCTTGCAATAGCAATCCCCAGGCTTTCGTGCAGGCTACCCCTGCGGCCAACAGGATGATTGCGCCTAGAAGGAGACGCAGTACGCGAAGAAAAATGGGTTTGGACTGGTGCATCTCGGCTGCGGCTTTTGCTGAAACCCGCAGTCTAGATGTTGGTGATCGCCGATCACGCGAAGCCGCGTAATACTCAGCCGTCCACTTCTGCCAGCGAATCAAAGAGCAGCGAGCAAATGACGGCGAAGGTCAGCAGCAACAGACCGAGGAATGAAAATCCCAGCGTCAACGCAAGCTCTTCCTCAGTTGGCACAAACCTCAGAAGCAAAAAAAGAAATACGAGCGTACCGCCCAGTAATGCTGTGAATCTGACCTTGGGGGCGATGTCGTGAGCGTGCATGGTGTCTCCTCGATCTGACACGTGATGTTACTTAATTGCCACTTTGGTTTCAATTACCGCATTTGCGGTAGGTGAGTTTCGATGCGAGGAGCTGTCGGATGGTGCTGCTGAACTCGGAACGATGGCCACGTGAACGATTCGTCGCTTCATCGCGGGACGCACCGCAAACTCGCGCACGCCACACTCTCCGCACTCATACAGGCCCATGAAGGGCACTAGCCGCATCCACCATGAGCAAGGGACTCGGTCCATGTCTAGCTTGGTGCACGAACACATGTCTGCTGGCGATGGCATTTGGCATCCGATCAGAACTGGTTGGAGGGGGCTGATCGGGGCCGTGGCTCCTACTTGTCGCTGATCGGCGCCTTCTCGGAATGAATCCAGGCTTGCTGGAACTTTTCACGTACATGCGGAAGAACAGCTGCGTCTACCTCCTTCTCCGAAGCCAGTTGCTCTTTGCCGCAGATGCTGCACCGGTAGAAGGCCAGGCGCGGCAAGACGCGCATCCATGGTCGGCGGGGAATGCGCACAAGATGTTCGAGTCCACAGCCGCAGGTACGAGAAAACATGTTCACTTGGTTTGCGGGCTCGGTTGGCCCAACGACTCACGTTGCACAGCCCCACAAAATGCGGATGCTTTCGTGTGATATTTTTCACAGTTACTGTAAAAAACTGACTAAACTAACATTTAGTTTCAATTTTGATGGAATGCAGCGATGCGATGCCATGGCACAACGCGGTCATTCCAGGCACTGTAATGACGTAAAAAAGCAACTTTCTGGATTATTTTTCTTTCATATCTTGGAGTTTCACAAAACACATTGACGAACTGAAATTTATATAAGGAGAAGTCGAGATTCTGATTGTGTTGATTCGAAGATCTGCTCGAGAGAGTGATTCATCCCCAATTCCATCCAACCGGGAGTTGTGTCTTCTTGTATCGCGTCGGAACGAAGTCTCCGCGGGCGCTCGTAGGCGCTCTCAGTCCAACGAGTGAGCTGCTGCTCGGTGGTATCCTCAAAAGCTGACGAGCAGCAGGAATCCAGCTGAGCCGGCATGCGCAGGACGTTGCTGGATCGAATGCCTCGCATTCATATGGCGCATCCGTCCTCATCACCGAACACAGCAGCGTTTATCAGGGGGCCGCAGCCCTTGCGATCCGCCATTTGCAGCACGCCTGCTTCGGTTCTGCGCTCGTCGCAAGATCCTGCCCGGATGGTGAAATTGGTAGACACATCGGACTTAAAATCCGCCGCCATTAAAAAGGCATACGGGTTCGATTCCCGTTCCGGGCACCACCAGACTACAACGGAGCAAAGACATGCCTCGCTACAACGCTCCATTTGAGATTCATGTGCATGGCGACGTGCCGCTCCGATCCGACGTCACGTTTGCTCAGATCCAGGAAGCGCTCAAGCCCATCTGGACATATGCCGGTGCGCGTTCCCTCGCCGATGGTGCGACCAGTTCGTACGAGGAAGAGCCAGGTATTCGTTTCGATCAGAAAGAGCACATGCTTCAGATGTGCTGGACCGTGCCTGGTGAAGAGGATTTCCGTCAGGCGCTAGATGAGATGTGCATGGCGCTCAACGAGCTGGCTGAGCAGGGCGCTGCGATCGAAGTCACGTTCTACGACAACGATTTCGACGAGGAAGAGGGCGACCCAGAAGAGGAGTCGCGCGACGACTTCGTGATGATGTTCGTCGGTCCCAATCCGGCCGCGATCATGCAGGTGCAGCGCGACCTGCTCGTCGAGGACGTGGTCAACCTGATGGAACGCCATTTCGATGGCGCCGAGTTGGGCGGCGTGGTCGCCGAAATCGACAAGCTCTTCGGAGATCGCTTTGAAGCGCTGGTCAATTCGCTCGAGATCGGCAAGCGACCGCGCGGCAGTGGCGGTCCGGGCGGCGCTGGCGGGCACGGCGGTGGCCGACGCCCCCGCCACCTGCACTGAGTCGCAGTCGTTCGTAGACGCCGCCGGAGCTGTTTGATGTCCCTGTTTCCGGCCTCGGCGCTACAGCCCGGCGTGCGCAAGCGCGAAGTGTTCGGTTGGGCGATGTACGACTTCGCCAACTCGGGCTACACCACAGTCGTCATCACCGCGGTGTTCGCTGCCTATTTCGTCGGTGGCATCGCGGGCGGTGCACCCTGGGCGACCTTTGCATGGACCGCTGCGTTGAGCGTGTCGTATGCCATCGTGATGGCGACCATGCCTGCAATCGGTGCCTGGGCGGACCGGTATGCGGCAAAGAAGCGTGTGCTGATCGGTGTGACGCTTGCTTGCGTACTGTCGACTGCAGCGCTTGCGCTCACGCCCTACTTCGGCGGCCCTACCGCAGTAGCCGTGGCGATGCTGTTGGTCATCGTGTCCAACACCTTCTATTCGTACGGCGAATCGCTGACCGGCGCATTCCTGCCCGAACTTGCGACGGCCGACGGCATGGGTAAGGTCAGCGGTTGGGGCTGGGGCTTTGGCTACGTCGGCGGCATGCTCACGCTCGGGCTGTGCCTCGCCTATGTGCTGTCGGCGCAGGCGCGCGGGCTGCAGGCCGCGCATTTCGTGCCGGTCACGATGTTGATTGCTGCCGGCATGTACGGTCTGGCCGCCTGTGCGACTTTCCTGCTTCTGCCAGAGCGTGCACAGCCGCAACCGGCAATGCCCCGCCACAACGCCTGGGCGCAGTTGAAGAGCACATTTCGCATGGCGCTGGCGTACCGGGACTTCATCTGGTTGCTGGCGTGCACGGTCTGCTACCAGGGCGGCGTCGCCGTCGCCATCACACTGGCCGCCATCTATGCCGAGCAGGTGATCGGTTTCGTGGCCAAGGAGACGATGGTGCTGATCTTCGTGCTGAATGTCGCGGCGGCGCTGGGCGCTTTCGGCTTCGGCTATGTCCAGGACCGCATCGGCCACAAGCGCGCACTGGCGGGGACGCTGGTGGCGTGGGTTGCGGCCTGTGTGATCGCCGCGTCGGTGACCACCAAAGGTGAGTTCTGGTGGGCCGCCACCATCGCCGGACTGGCGATGGGATCGAGCCAATCGGCCGGACGTGCGATGACGGGCCTGCTCGCACCGCCGCGCCAGCTCGCCGAGTTCTTCGGTCTGTGGTCCTTTGCAACCAAGCTCGCCAGCATCGTCGGTCCGCTGAGTTATGGCGCGATCACCTGGATGACTGGCGGCAACCAGCGCATTGCCATCCTGGCAACAGCTGGGCTCTTCATCGCCGGACTGCTTTTGCTCTTGCCGATCGACATGGCGCGCGGTCGCGCTGCAGCGCTCGCCGAGCGTCCGAACCCCGCTGGTTGATTCAGTTGACCGTGACGCCTGTTGGCGCGCGGTAGCTCTTGCCGTCGAAATGCAGCACCGAAGTGCGAAAGGTCGCCGGCCGTTCACGGGTCATGCATTCGTCGCCCTGCGGCGCTGAGACGCTCTCCGACCTTGTCTGGCGCAGTTGAAGATCGGCGTAGCCGCTGCTTGTACTGCGCAACAACGACAGGCCGCTGCGGACTGTCTCGAAAGTGCCGGCGCAGCTGGCATCCCACTCGCCGCGTTCCAGCGTGAGCTCGAGACTGTCGAGCACGCGCACGAGTCGATTCCCCTCTGGCACGAACAGCGACAGCCGATCGCTTTCATAGGGGTTGGTGCGCGAACTCGCGCGGTAGACGACACGCACGCCAAAGGCATGCGCATCGCTCGCGAGCGGATAGCGCGCCGTGTCAACTTTCATCTCGGCAATTCGGAGCGCGTCCTCGGTCAAAGCCGAGGCCTGGAAAAAGCGGCTGACGACACGCGCTCGCTCCGTGTTGCCGTTGTCGGCCTGCTGCACCACCAACACGGCCAGATCGAAGGTCGACAGCTCGGGCGCCGACTGCAGCCGTGGCCGCGGCATCGGCAGCACGACGATGAAGCGTCCCATGAAACCGCGCCATGGCTCGCACAGCGCGCGCTCGTGATCGAGCTGGCGTTCCGGATAGAGCTTGGCCTGCATGCGTTCCGCGAGGCCGGTGTCGCAGGCCGCGTGGCTCGCCATGCAGAATCCTGCTGCGATGAACGCAATCATTTGACGGATCATGCGGGCGCTGCGGCTTGCTGGCGCGTCCAGCGGGCCACGGCCATGTCGAGTGCTGGGGTGGAACCGCTCCCGATGAATGTCGCGGCTCCCACGCCGCCATTGGCCAGGAGATCCGCTGCCGTGAGAAGGCGCTGTGTCTGGCGCGCCACCGCTTCTCCGGTGTCGATGAACGTGACATCGCCGCCCGTGTGGCGGCGCAACTCGGCGGCCACGAACGGGTAGTGCGTACACCCCAGCACCAGCGTATCGATTTGTCCCTGCGCTGTGCCAAAGGTGCCTGCTGCTTGTACGTAGCGAGCGCACAGCGTCGTGATCTCGGTGCTGTCGGCGCGTTCGATGGCGCCTGCCAGACCGTCGCAGGCCACGACGCTGAAGTGCGCCTGGTCGGCCAGTGACTGCCACAGCGCATCGAACTTGCGACTCGTCACCGTGCCGCGCGTGGCGAGTACCGCGATGTGCCGGGTGGCACTGCGTGCAACGGCTGGCTTGAGCGCAGGCTCGAGCCCGACGAGCGGCAGCGACGGATACGCTGCGCGCAGCAGATGGATGGCCGCCGCGGTCGCGGTGTTGCAGGCCACCACCAGCGCCTTGACCCCGTGTGTGGTCAGCAGGTGGTCGGCCACGAAGCGGGTCCGCTCGACCACGTAGGCATCGGTGCGTTCACCGTAAGGTGCATGACCGGTGTCCGCGAAATAAACGAAGCGCTCGCGCGGCAAGGCCGCACGCAGCGCGTTGAGCACGCTCAGCCCGCCGATGCCGCTGTCGAACACACCGATCGGAGCGCTGGCGTCGGCGCAACCGGCCGGCTCGCTTCGGCGGCTGTTCGATGCATCGACGTGCGAAGGGCTCGAAGGGTTCAAACGGCTTCCAGCGCGATGGTCTTGAATTCCCCGCTGGCAATGCGCTTCTTCCACTCGGCCGGGCCGGTGATGTGCGCACTGGTGCCGCCGGCGTCGACCGCCACCGTCACCGGCATGTCGACCACGTCGAATTCGTAGATGGCTTCCATGCCGAGGTCTGCGAAGCCGACCACCTTGGCGGTTTTGATCGCCTTGCTCACCAGGTAGGCGGCGCCGCCCACCGCCATGAGGTAGGCGCTCTTGTGCTTCTTGATCGCCTCGATCGCGACCGGGCCGCGCTCGGCCTTGCCGATCATCGCGATCAGGCCGGTCTGGGCCAGCATCATCTCGGTGAAGCCGTCCATGCGCGTCGCCGTGGTCGGGCCGGCGGGGCCGACTGCTTCGCCCTTCATCGGGTCGACCGGGCCGACGTAGTAGATGACGCGGTTCTTGAAGTCGACGGGCAGCTGTTCGCCCTTGGCCAGCATGTCGGCGATGCGCTTGTGCGCGGCGTCGCGGCCGGTCAGCATCTTGCCGTTGAGCAGCAGCGTGTCGCCCGGCTTCCAGCTCGCCACCTCTTCGGGCGTGAGCGCGTCGAGGTCGACCTTCTTGCTCTTGTTGTAGTCGGGCGTCCAGTCGACGTCGGGCCACAGGTCGAGCGATGGCGGCGTGAGGTAGACCGCGCCGCTGCCGTCCATCACGAAGTGCGCGTGGCGGGTGGCGGCGCAGTTCGGGATCATCGCGACCGGCTTGCTCGCAGCGTGCGTCGGGTACATCTTGATCTTGATGTCGAGCACGGTCGCCAGGCCGCCGAGGCCCTGCGCGCCGATGCCCAGTGCGTTGACCTTCTCGTACAGCTCGATGCGCAGCGCCTCGACCTTCGTCAGCTCGGCACCGGAGGCCTTCTTGGCCTGCAGCTCGTGCATGTCGAGGTCGTCCATCAGGCTTTCCTTGGCCATCAGCGCGGCCTTTTCGGCGGTGCCGCCGATGCCGATGCCCAGCATGCCTGGCGGGCACCAGCCCGCGCCCATCGTCGGCACGGTCTTCAGCACCCAGTCGACCACGCTGTCGCCGGGGTTCAGCATGACCAGCTTGCTCTTGTTCTCGCTGCCGCCGCCCTTGGCCGCGACCGTCACTTCCAGCTTATCGCCGGGCACGATCTCGGTGAAGATCACCGCGGGCGTGTTGTCCTTGGTGTTCTTGCGATCGAATTGCGGGTCGGCCACGACCGATGCGCGCAGCGTGTTGTCCGGGTGGTTGTAGCCGCGGCGCACACCTTCGTTGATGGCGTCGTCGAGCGAGCCGGTGAAGCCGCCCCAGCGCACGTCCATGCCCACCTTGAGGAACACGTTGACGATGCCGGTGTCCTGGCAGATCGGGCGCTGGCCGGTCGCGCTCATCTTGCTGTTGGTCAGGATCTGCGCGATCGCGTCCTTGGCCGCGGGGCTCTGTTCGCGCTCGTAGGCCTTGGCCAGATGCGCGATGTAGTCGGTGGGGTGGTAGTAGCTGATGTACTGCAGCGCGGCGCTGATCGATTCGATCAGGTCGGCCTGCTGGATCGTGGTCGTCATGGTGGGGTGTTTTTAGTGGGGAATACAAACGCAAAAGCCCCGCGATTATCTCAGCCACCACCAGGCCGACGCTGCCGCTCTACTTTGCGGCGGCGCGTGCTTCCGCGATCCAGCCGTCGAAGATCGGCTGGTGCGCGCGGATCCAGCCGTCGGTCTGGCGCGCCACGTCCTGCTCGCTGTTCTGGCCCTCGCTCATGCGCAGGTTCTGCGCATTGATGTCAGAGATCGGCAGCGTCATCACCTCGAACAGCCGGCCCGCAGCCGGGTTCTTCTCGATGAATGCACGGTTCGCGACGATCTGCTCCTGGTTGGCCCGGAAGCCGTAGTTCCGTCCGTTCGGCAATTGCGTATCGACGGCGTCGCCGCCTTGTGACGACGAGAACGGCACCTGCAGCCACACCACGTCGGTGCCCGGCCGCAGCACGGCGCTGACCCAGTAGGGCGTCCAGGTGTAGTACAGCACCGGCTTGTCCTGCTTGAATCGCGCGATGGTGTCGGCCATCAGCGCGGCATAGCTGCCTTGCTTGTGGGAGACGGTGTCGCGCAGTTGGTAGGCGGTCAGGTGGCTCTCGATCGCCAGCTCGCAGCCCCAGCCCGGGTTGCAGCCGGTGAGGTCGGCCTTGCCGTCGCCGTCGGTGTCGAACAGCTTCGCGATGTCGGGATTCTTGAGCTGCGCGATGTTGCTGATGCCGTATTGCTCCGCGGTCTTGCGGTCGATCAGGTAGCCCTGCACCGCACCGTCCGAGTACACGCCTTTGCGCCACAACTTGGCGTCGCCGCCGCTGTTCTTGTAGAAGTCCGCGTGCAGCAGGCTCCAGTGGTTGGCCATGAAAGTGGCGTCTCCGTTGGCGATCGCGAGGTGCTCGGTGGCGGGCTCGAGGTCCTTCATCGGCTCAACGGTGTAGCCGAGCTGTTCGAGTGCGCGCATCACCAGCAGCGTCTGGAAGGCTTCTTCGGCCAGCGAGCTTTTCAGCGGCTGCACGGTCACGCCGGTGCCGGGCAGATCGCTGCTCGCCTGGGCCACCATGGCCGAAGTCGTGAAAGCGATGGCCAACAGGCCGCGTGCGATGAGTCGGGTCTTCTTCTTCATTCGGCGGGGTTCTCCAATCTGCGCGTTCATCGGGCTTGCGTGGTGGACAGCGCGGGCGTGGGTTCGTCAGCCGGCCGCGTGGGCGCTACAGCCCGATGCAGCAACCGCAGCGCAAAGCCGACAGGCCCGGTGTGCCACCAGCGGCGACCCGCGGCGCGACGCGACTGGCCCATCGCCTGCGTCAGCCGGTCCAACGTGATGGCGAGCAGCACGATGCCCAGGCCGCCCACGGTGGCCAGGCCCATGTCGAGCCGGCCGATGCCGCGCAGCACCATCTGGCCCAGGCCGCCGACGGCGATCATCGAGGCGATCACCACCATCGACAGCGACAACATCAGCGCCTGGTTGATGCCGGCCATGATCGACGGCATCGCCAGCGGCAACTGCACCTTCACGAGCATCTGCCAGGGCGATGCGCCGTAGGCACGCGCGGCCTCGATCAGGTCGGGGCGCACCTGGCGCAGGCCGAGATTGGTCAGGCGCACCAGCGGCGCCAGCGCGAACACGATGGTCACGATCACGCCCGGCACGTTGCCGATGCCGAACAGCATCACCACCGGCACCAGGTAGACGAAGGCCGGCGTCGTCTGCATCGCGTCGAGCACCGGCCGCATCACGCGCTGGGCGCGGTCGCTGCTCGCCAGCAGCACACCGAGCGGCAGGCCGATGACCATGCAGAACACCAACGACGTGAGCACGAGCGACAGCGTCACCATCGCCTCGGGCCAGATACCGAGCATCGCAACGAGCAGCAGCGCGACCGCCGTGCCGATCGCCAATGCGCGGCCTGCGAACTGCCAGGCCAGCAGACCGATCAGCGCGATCATCGCGAGCGTCGGCAAGCCGGTGAGCAGCGCCTGCACCTGGTTGAGGACGCCATCGATCGGCAGCCGCACGGTCTGGAAGAAGGGGCGGAAATGCGCGACGACCCAGCCGAGACCCTGGTTGATCCAGGCTTCGATCGGCAGCGAGCCGTCCCAGA
>JAZKDL010000342.1:0-2883 GCA_040387575.1 Pseudomonadota bacterium | reverse complement strand
TGAATTCGACCGGCGCGCCGCAACCAGGGCACGGCGCGCGGTAGGCGCGCTGGGCAGACTCGACCATGCCTGCGCGTCAGACCAGCTTCTTGAGCAGCTCGGCCTTCTTGGCGTCGAACTCTTCCTGGGTCAGGATGCCCTTCGTCTTCAGATCACCCAGCTTCTCGAGCGTGGCCATGACGTCGTTGGCGCTGATCTCGGTCACGGGTGCTGCAGCAGCCACGGCGGCGGTGGCCGCGGCATTCGGGTTCAGGCCCTGCGCGAGGTTCTGCGCCAGCACCTGGCCCAGCGCCACACCGGCGCCTAGCCCCATCGCATCGCCGACCACGCCACCGCCCTGGCTTGCGCCCTCGGCAAACTTCGGAATGGCCTGCCCGGTCTGGTATTGCATGAACTTGCCCATGTCGTTGCCGACCATGCCCATGCCGATCTTCTGGTCGAGAACCTTCTGCAGTTCCTCGGGCAGCGACACGTTCTGCACCGTGATGTTCTCGAGCTTGATGCCGATCTTCGCGAACTCGGGCTGCAGCTGCGCGGCCAGCGCCTCGGCAAACTGGACCTGGTTGGCGGCGAGGTCCAGGAAAGGCACGCCGCTGGACGCAATGGCGTTGCTGATGTTCTGCAGCACCAGGCCGCGCAGTTGGCCGTCGAGGTCGGCCACCGTGTAGATGTCGCGCGTGCCCGAGATCTCGGTATGGAACTGCTTGGCATCGCCGATGCGAAAGCTGTAGTTGCCAAAGGCGCGCAGGCGCACAGCGCCGAAATCCTTGTCGCGGATCGTGATCGGCTGCGGCGTGCCCCACTTCTGGTCGATCTGCTGGCGCGTGCTGAAGAAGTACACATCGCTTTTGAACGGCGACTCGAACAGTTTGTCCCAGTTCTTCAGGTACGTGAGCACCGGCAGCGTCTGCGTCGTGAGCTTGTACATGCCAGGTCCGAACACGTCGGCCACCTGGCCTTCGTTCACGAACACCGCGACCTGCGACTCGCGCACGGTAAGCGAAGCACCGTTCTGGATTTCCATCTCCGCCATCGGGAAACGCCAGGCCAGCGTGCCGTCGCCGGTCTCGGTCCACTGGATGATGTCTATGAACTGCTTGCGAATGAAGTCCATCAGTGCCATGGCGTCTCCTCTGGGATGTTGGATTGAGCGGGCGGATATTGCCACATGCCGATACGGCCCCGCTGCCAGCCATGCGCTCTATGTCGACGAGGACGAGGTCTACAATCGCGCGCCCTATAACGATGTCGCCGACGCGTCTTTCGCACGCGCCGGGACAGCAGGAGTTCGCTTTCCATGTCTGATTCGTCCCGCCCCAGCACCCCGGCCATCGCCAGCCCCAGCATGGAGGAAAAGCGTGCCGAACTGCGCCGCGCAGCGCTCGAATATCACGAGTTCCCGGTGCCTGGAAAGATCGCCATCGCCGCGACCAAGCAGATGGTCAACCAGCGCGACCTTGCGCTGGCCTATTCGCCTGGTGTGGCAGCGCCCTGCGAGGAGATCGTCAAGGACCCGGCGAACGCCTTCAAGTACACGGCACGCGGCAATCTGGTAGCGGTGATCACCAACGGCACGGCGGTGCTCGGCCTGGGCGACATCGGACCGCTGGCCTCCAAGCCGGTGATGGAAGGCAAGGGCGTCCTGTTCAAGAAATTCGCGGGCGTCGACGTGTTCGACATCGAGATCGCCGAGAAGGACCCAGCCCGCCTGGTCGAGGTGATCGCAGCGCTGGAGCCGACCTTTGGTGCCATCAATCTCGAAGACATCAAGGCACCGGACTGCTTCTATGTGGAGCGCGAACTGCGCAAGCGCATGAAGATTCCGGTTTTCCACGACGACCAGCACGGCACCGCGATCACGGTTGCCGCCGCCATGCTCAATGGCCTGAAAGTGGTCGGCAAGAACATCGGCGAAGTGAAGCTCGTGACGTCTGGCGCCGGTGCCGCTGCGCTGGCTTGCCTGAACCTGCTCCTCAAAGTCGGCCTGAAACGCGAGAACGTGTTCGTGACCGACCTTGCTGGCGTGGTCTATGAAGGCCGCACAGAACTCATGGACGACGACAAACGTCAGTACATGCAGAAAACCGAGGCGCGTTCGCTATCCGAAGTCATCGAAGGAGCCGACGTGTTCCTCGGCTTGTCGGCTGGAGGCGTGCTCAAGCCCGCGATGGTCGCCAAGATGGCCGCCAAACCGGTCATCTTCGCACTGGCCAATCCCAATCCCGAGATATCGCCAGAAGATGCGCACGCAGTGCGCGATGACGTCGTGATGGCGACAGGTCGCACCGATTATCCAAATCAGGTCAATAACGTCCTGTGCTTCCCATACATCTTCCGTGGCGCGCTGGATTGCGGCGCGACCACGATCACCGACGAGATGGAAGTTGCTGCTGTTCACGCGATCGCGGAGTTGGCCCAGGCAGAGCAAAGCGAACGAGTCGCCGCAGCTTACGTCGGTGAAAAGCTCACCTTCGGGCCCGAATATCTGATTCCGAAGCCTTTCGACCCCAGGCTGATGATGAAGATCGCGCCCGCCGTAGCGAAGGCCGCAGCCGAAAGCGGTGTGGCGATGCGCCCCATCACCGACATGGACGCCTACCGAGACAAGCTGCAGAGCTTCGTCTATGCGTCAGGGACGACGATGAAGCCGATCTTCGACGCCGCCAAGCGCGCGACCAAGAAGCGTGTGGCTTATTGCGAAGGCGAAGAAGAACGCGTGTTGCGCGCGGCGCAGATCGTTGTCGACGAAGGCTTGGCACGTCCGACGCTCATCGGCCGGCCGGCGATCATTGCCGCGCGCATCGAGAAGTTCGGGCTTCGCTTGAAGGAAGAGCTGGACTACGACATCGTCAACGTCGAACAGGATCATCGCTACCGCGACTT
>JAZKDL010000341.1:0-1765 GCA_040387575.1 Pseudomonadota bacterium | reverse complement strand
GCATCGCGCCGACTCACATCGAACAGCACCTCGATCACCGATGCCGGCGCGGTCTTGATGCGCACGCCGACGGCATGAAAGCCGAATATCACTTTAGGGGAAGACATCCGTGGATTATCCCCGCGGCCAGCGCCAGCGCGCCGCGGCGTCAGACGCTTCGTTCGTCCCGCGCGATGCGGCCTGCCTCTATCGTGATCCGGCGCTCGCATTGCGCTGCGATGCCGCGATCGTGCGTGACCAGAACGAGCGTCGTGCCGAGTTCGCGGTTGAGATCGAACATCAGCTTCATGACCTGCTCGCCCGTCGCGAAATCGAGGCTGCCGGTAGGCTCGTCCGCGAGCAGCAAAGCCGGCTGCACGACGAAGGCTCGTGCGAGCGCCACGCGCTGCTGCTCGCCGCCCGACAGCACCTTCGGATAGTGGGCGAGCCGCTGGCCGAGCCCGACGCGGCCGAGCATCTCGGTGGCAGCCTTGCGGGCGTCCTTGCGGTCGGCGAGTTCGAGCGGCAGCATCACGTTTTCGAGCGCGCTCAGGTTGGCGAGCAGCTGGAAGCTCTGGAACACGAAACCGACCTTCTGCGCCCGCAAGGCGGCGCGATCATCCTCATCGATCGCAAAGAGGTCGTTCCCGGCAAGCTTCACGGTGCCTCGCGTCGGCGTGTCCAGTCCCGCGATGATCGACAGCAACGTGCTTTTGCCCGAACCCGAGGCGCCCACGATGGCCGCAGTCTCCCGTGCGCCCAGGGTGAAATCGATGTCCCTCAGAATGTCCAGCGTGCCGGTGGAATCGGTGACCGATTTGAAGACATGATCAACGGCAACGATGGCATCGGATGGAGATTGGGACATTGAAAGGTTTTGCATGGTGAATCGGCGTCACTTTATCTTGGCGGCCGGATGGCTCGGCGTCGCGGGGTTATCAGGTTTATCGGCACTGGCCGCGCCAGCATTGGCACAGAAGCGGGCCGGCGTGCCTGCGGTGATCCTGGTGGTCGGCGACTCGCTGTCGGCGGAGTACGGCCTGAAGCGCGGCGAGGGCTGGGTTCCGCTGCTGCAGAAACGGATTGCCGAACAGAAGATCGATGCGCAGGTCGTGAATGCGAGCATCAGCGGCGACACGAGTTCCGGCGGTCGCGCACGGCTGGCCGGCCTGCTCGCGCAACACAAGCCGACACACGTGCTGATCGAGCTCGGCGCCAACGACGCGCTGCGTGGCCTGCCGATCAAGAACACCGAGGACAACCTCACGCAGATGACCCGCGCCGCGCAGGCCGCCGGCGCGCAGGTTCTGATCATCGGCATCCAGGTTCCACCGAACTATGGCAGCGACTACTTGCGGCGTTTCGAAGCGATGTTTCTGCAGGTGGCAGCAGCAACCAAGGCGGCCGTGGTGCCGTTCCTGCTGCGCGGCGTGGCCGATGGGCCCGATGCCGCAACGCTGTTCCAGGCCGACCGCATTCATCCCGTCGCGGCGGCGCAGCCGCGCATGCTGGACAACGTCTGGCCTGCATTGCGCAAACTGCTCGGCAACTGACAACCTGCGCGTTGGCTTGGCCGCTGAAAAAGAAAAGCCGCCCCCTGCGGATGCAGGCAGCGGCTCTTTCAGGGAACGTTTCGTTCAACCGTTCTTGGTCGGCAAATCTGGAACGGTTGGCGGGTCGCGCTCCAACGACGCCACATCTGTTTCCGGATCGCCAGGCGCCAGCCCATCTGCGCTCGGGCTGAGCTTGCGCATGGCCTTGTCACGCAGCTTCTCTTCTTTCTTCT
>JAZKDL010000340.1:0-15765 GCA_040387575.1 Pseudomonadota bacterium | reverse complement strand
GCCAGAAGCGCACGGGGTGCCGCTCGAGCAATGGCGTCGGTCGCAGGCTGAGGAATTCCCCGCCTGGTGCGTGCAGGTCATGCGCGAACTCGGACACGGCCTGTTGCCGCTTCGCAGGGTTGTGCCGCAAGGCCTTCTGCAGCACGGCATCCACCCAGTTCGGGAGGTCGGGCCGGAAATGGCGGACCGGCAGGTAGCGCAGCCGATGCGCATCGCCTGATGAACGCACCCGCGAGGCGTCGAGGCCGTAAGGCAATCGATGCGCGAGCATCTGGTAGGTGATGACGGCAAGCGAGAACAGATCGGAACGCGCGCTTCCGCCGTCGCCCAGGAAGTACTCCGGTGCCGTGTACTGCAAGGTGCCGACGATCGCGAGCGGCCGCCGCTCGCGCGCGCCGTCCGCAAGACCCGCCACGTGTGCCGACGCCAGATCGATGATCCTGACCGTGCCGGTGCCGTCGATCATGACGTTTTCCGGGCGCAGGTCCTGGTGCAGCATCTCCTTGCCGTGAAGCGCCTGCAGCCCTGCGGCCAACTGCGCGACGATGCCGCGGACACGGTCCAGACTCGGCCGCGGATGGTCGACCATCCACTGCGCCAGCGTCTGGCCGTCGACGTGCTCCATGGCGACGTACAGGTGGCGGCGCGGCCGATCGATCGCACTGGCCTTGAGCACATGCGGACTGTCGACGCGCCGCGCCACCCATTCCTCGAGAACGAAGCGGTCGAGGTATTCCGTGTCGTCACGCAGGTCGACCGAGGGGAGCTTCAGCACCACTTGCCGACCGCTCGCGTCGTCCACGGCCAGGTGCACGTGGCTGCGTGAACTGACGTGCAGTTCGCGTATCAGCGTGAAGCCTTCGAAGCGTGCGCGTGGCGCCAGCGGCGGCGCGATCGCGAGGCCTTCTCGCTGCAGCGGCGGCGCGTCCACCGCCGGAAGCGCGTCGATGCGCAGCAGCTGGACGGTACTGTCGTCGTCCCCGCCGCGGGCATGCGCGGCTGCGGCGAGCAGGCGGGCAGCCTGGTCGAAGTCGCCGTTGCTGCGAGCGATTGCATCGTGCACCGCCGCAGCGTCGAGGTGCGCATGGGCGCCGTCGGTGGCCAGCAGGTAGACGTCGCCAATGTCGGCTTCCCAACAGCGATAGTCGATCTCGACATTGGGACCGGCACCCAGCGCACGCCCCAGGTACGACTCGGCCGAAGAAAGATGAACGCGGTGGTCGTCGGTGAGCTGTTCCAGCGCGTGGGCATGCAGTCGGTAGATGCGGGCGTCGCCCACATGCAGCAGGTGCAGGTCGCGACCCTTCAGGATCAGCGCACTGAAAGTGCAGACGTAGCCGCTGTCCTTGTCGAAGCGTGCGTCGCTGCGCATCGTCTGCGCATGCAGCCAGGCGTTCGTCGCGCCCAGCACCCGCTGCGCTGCGCGGCGCACCGACCAGGCGTCGGACGTCGCGTAGTAGTCATCGAGAAAGCTGCGCACGGCGGCCTCGCTGGCCACCTGGCTGACGCGGCTCGAGCCGATGCCGTCGGCGATCGCCAGCGCGATGCCCTTGGACAGACGCAACGTTCCCGGCGGCAGCATCGCACCGTGGAAGTCCTGGTTGATCTTTCCGGGGCCGGCCAGCGAATGCTGGCCGAGCGTCACGCGCAAGGTTTCATGCAAGGTCTCGTGCATGGGCGGTGTGCGTGCCGACCGGTTCAGTTCGCCGCGCGCTTTGGCGCCGTCTTGTAGTGGGTCGAGTACAGCGTCAGGCCGACGAAGGTCAGGCCACCGACCAGGTTGCCCAACACGGTCGGGATCTCGTTCCAGATCAGGTAGTCCATCAGCGTGAACTTGCCGCCGAGCAGCAAGCCGGTGGGGAACAGGAACATGTTCACGATCGAGTGCTCGAAGCCCATGTAGAAGAAGACCATGACGGGCATCCACATGCCGATCGCCTTGCCCGACACGGTGGTCGACATCATCGCGGCGACCACGCCGGTGGAGACCATCCAGTTGCACATCACGCCGCGGATGAACAGCGTCAGCATGCCGGCGGCACCGTGCGCGGCGTAGCCCACCGTGCGGCCTTCGCCGATGTGGCCGAGCCGTTCGCCGATGGCGTTCGGCGCCTCGCTGAAACCGAAGGTGAAGATGATGGCCATGAACACCGCCACCGTCAGCGCACCGGCAAAGTTGCCGCAGAACACCAGCCCCCAGTTGCGCAGCACGCCGGCCCAGGTGGCGCCGGGGCGCTTGTCGAACACGGCGAGCGGCGCGAGCGTGAAGACGCCCGTCAACAGGTCGAAGCCCATCAGGTACAGCATGATGAAACCGACCGGGAAAAGCATCGCGCCGACCAGCGCGTTGCCGGTGTTCACGGTGATGCTGACGGCGAAGGCGGCCGCCAGCGCGAGGATGGCGCCCGCCATGTAGGAGCGGATCAGCGTGTCGCGGGTCGACATGAGGAGCTTGGATTCGCCTGCGTCGACCATCTTGGTCACGAATTCGGCGGGGGCTAGATAGGCCATGTGGATTCCTGGAAATATCGAAAGGGGGAAGAAAAAAGGGTGTGCGTACTCAGGCCAGCGCGACGTGCACGCGGTCGTCCTGGACGCGGACCGAATGCGCCCGCACCGAGTGCTCCGGCGCTTCGAGGCACTCGCCGCTGCGCAGGTCGAAATGGTTCTTGTAGAGCGGCGACGCCACGACGATGCGGTCGCCCAGGCTGCCGACGAGTCCGCGCGACAGCACGCTCGCCCGCGACTTCGGGTCGACGTTGTCGATGGCGAAGAACTGCTCGGCCTGGCCGACGCGGAAGATCGCCACGTGCACGCCAGAGACCAGGGCGCAGACGCCCGTGTCGGGCAGGATGTCGCTGGTGGCGCACACGGCGGTCCAGTGCGGGGTTTCAGGGTTCGTGGGGGTCATGTGGGTCATGTGGGTGTGCTCTGCTGGCTTGGCGTCGTGGCGTTCAGGCGGTGGCGACGTCCTGTGCGGCACCGCTGCGTTCCTCCGCGCGGGCGGGCCGGTTCTGGCCGCGTTCCTTCACGAACACGATGTGCTCGTCGGGCTTCTCGCTGTTCACGAAGGACCGGAAGCGCTGGCGCGTCGCCGGGTCGTTGACCGCGGTCTTCCACTCGCATTGGTAGGTGTCGACGACGGTCTGCATCTGGGCTTCGAGCTCGGCGCCGAGTCCCAGGCTGTCGTCGATCAACACCTGCTTCAGGTACTCGAGTCCGCCTTCAAGGTTTTCGCGCCAGGTGCTGGTGCGCTGCAGCCGGTCGGCCGTGCGCACGTAGAACATCAGGAAGCGGTCGATCAACTGGATCAGGCGGGCCTTGCTCAGGTCGGACGCGATGAGTTCCGCATGGCGTGGCTTCATGCCGCCGTTGCCGCAGACGTACAGGTTCCATCCCTTCTCGGTCGCGATGATGCCGACGTCCTTGCCCTGCGCTTCGGCGCATTCCCGCGTGCAGCCCGACACGCCGAACTTGATCTTGTGCGGTGCGCGCAGGCCCTTGTAGCGGTGCTCGAGTTCGACGGCCAGGCCCACGCTGTCGTCCACGCCGTAGCGGCACCAGGTCGAGCCGACACAGCTCTTCACCGTGCGCAGCGACTTGCCGTACGCGTGGCCCGACTCGAAGCCCGCGGCGATCAGTTCCTCCCAGATGGGTGGCAGCTGTTCGACGCGCGCACCGAACAGGTCGACGCGCGCGCCGCCGGTGATCTTGGTGTACAGCCCGTACTTCTTCGCCACCTGGCCGACGGCGATCAACCCCTCCGGCGTGACTTCGCCGCCGGGCATGCGCGGCACCACCGAATAGGTGCCGTCCTTCTGGATGTTGCCAAGGAAATAGTCGTTGCTGTCCTGCAGGCTGGCCAGGTTCTTCTTCAGCACGAATTCGTTCCAGCACGACGCGAAGATGCTGGCCGCCGTGGGCTTGCAGATGTCGCAGCCCAGGCCCTTGCCGTGCCGTGCCAACAGGTCGTCGAAGCTGCGGATCTCGCCCACGCGGATCAGGTGGAACAGCTCCTGGCGCGAATAGGGGAAGTGCTCGCACAGATGGTTGTTGACGGCCATGCCGCGCCTGGACATCTCCATCTTCATGACCTGCGTGACCAGCGGAACGCAACCGCCGCAGGAGGCACCGGCCTTGTTGCAGGCCTTCATGTCCGCCACGGTGCAGACGCCTTCGCCAACGGCCGCGCAGATCTGGCCCTTGCTGACGTTGTTGCAGGAGCAGATCTGCGCGCTGTCTGGCAACGCCTCGACACCGAGTCCCGGCTTGGCCTTGCCGTCGCTCGACGGCAGGATCAGGAACTCCGGCTCGGCCGGCAGTGCGATGCCATTGAGTGCGATCTGCAGCAGCGTGCCGTACTCCGCCGCGTCGCCGACCAGCACGGCGCCCAGCAGTTGCTTGCCGTCTTCACTCACCACGATCTTCTTGTAGATCTGCTTGTGTTCGTTGATGTACTGGTAGGAGCGTGCCTTCGGCGTCTTGCCGTGCGCGTCGCCGATGCTCGCGACGTCCACGCCCATGAGCTTCAGCTTGGTGCTCATGTCGGCACCGGCGAAGGCGGCGTCGGCCTGTCCGGCGATGTGGCGGGCCGCCACCCGCGCCATGTCATAGCCGGGGGCAACCAGGCCGAAGGTCTGGTCGTTCCACGACGCGCATTCGCCGATCGCGTAGATGTCGCGGTCGCTGGTGCGGCAGTGGCTGTCCACTGCCACACCGCCGCGCGAACCGAGCGCCAGAACGCTCTGGCGCGCCAGTTCGTCGCGCGGGCGAATGCCTGCGGAGAACACGATCATGTCGGTCTCGAGGTGGGTGCCGTCCGCGAAAACCATGCGGTGCCGCGCCGTCGCGCCATCGGTGATCTCCACCGTGTTGCGGCCGGTATGGACGTGCAGCCCGAGTGCCTCGATGCTGTTGCGCAGCGCGCGGCCGCCGCCTTCGTCGACCTGCACGGCCATCAGGCGTGGCGCGAACTCCACCACATGCGTTTCCAGGCCCATGTCGCGCAGCGCCTTGGCGCATTCCAGCCCCAGCAGGCCGCCGCCCACGACCACGCCGGTCCGGGAGCGGGCACCGCATTCCTTCATCGCCTCCAGATCCTCGATGGTGCGGTAGACGAAGCAGTTCGGCCGGTCGCGGCCGGGCACCGGCGGAACGAAGGGCGACGAGCCCGCGGCGAGCACCAGCTTGTCATAGGCAAGCACCTCGCCGTCGGCCGTCGTGACGGTGTTGTTGCGCCGCTCGATGGCGATCGCCTTGGCGGCCAGGCGCAGCGTGAAGCCGGTGCGTTCGAAGAAGTCCGGCGGCACGAGAGACAGGTCTTCCGCCGTCTTGCCCGCGAAGAATTCGGAGAGATGCACCCGGTCGTAGGCGGGGCGGGGCTCCTCGCAGAGAACCGTGATCTCTGCATCGGCGATGCCGAGTTCGTGGAGTTGTTCGAGAAACTTGTGGCCCACCATACCGTGGCCAACGACTGCGATTTTCATTTCGGATCCTGCACACAGCCGGTCTTGGCGCGGCGGTGCTGATCCACGGCACAGGCAGTCAGACAGCCTGTTGCAGTGAGCCCCCGCGCGGAACGGATATGAATCGGGTTGGAACAGACGAACGTTCAGCGTCATCGCTGTCGGTTCGCTCGGATCCCGCCGTCATTAGCGGAGGCACTGTCCCTGCGGCGACGGTGCCGGAAGGACAATGGTCATTCCAAGCAACATCCATGCCGAAGGTCTCAGGCTGTTTCGTTGGCGCGGCAGCTCCAGCCGGATGGGCGCTGCGCTGTATTGGGGTGTTTTCGGGCGTCGATTGCGCCGCAATGGTGTGAAGACGCCGAATTGGTGCGGGTGCCGCGCGGCACGGTGACGGCCAGGTTCGATGCGGTTTCTTCCGCTACCTCTCCCACAACCTCCGCCACCACGGACGATCGCTTCTCAGCCGCGCCGGACGGGTGTCGAGTTCATCCGGGGCTGCCTGCTGATGGACGAAAGAGGGGTTGCCGCGCAGGCGCAATTCGGCTTCCAGGTCGTGAGCGACACCACGCGCGGACTTGTCGCCGCGCAGCGCCCGATGGCGCCAATCCTTCGCGCACAGCGCGAGATCCTCATCACTTAAATCACTGATCGTTGTCATTCAGTGATTGTGCAAGCCCTGTGCGGCTCCTCTGTAAGCACTCGTTGAACTGCGAAGCCGTTTGAAACGCTTCTTTTTCAAGCTGTCTCAGGCCTCTCAGGCCTTGCCGATGCGGTAGTAGGTGGGCGGCGGCGTGCCGCTGACGGCGAAGGCGCCGACCTGGCGCTCGCGGTACACGCGCGGGTTGTGCGAGGAGATCGTGCGTGCATTGCGCCAGTAGCGGTCGAGTCCGGCCGGCTTCAGTGTGGCGGAAGCGCCCAGTGCGTCGAACAGCTCGGTGCTCGCGTCGAGCACCAGTTGCGTGATGACGCTCACGGCCTGGTCGACTTCGATGTGGGCTTCCAGGGTCGCGCGTTCACGCGCTTCGGGGCTGGCGTCCGCGCGCGTGTGCGCGTCCAGGCTGCGCTGCAGCGAGGCGGCGGTCAGCTGCGAGATCGCTCCCGCGCCAAAGGCGGCGGAGCGCACGCGACCGACCACCTGAAGGATCTGCGGATCTTCCGAGACGCGCGCCGCATTGCCGTGGCTGTATGAGCGTTCGCGCTCATGGACGCGCTTGGCCACGTCATCGGCGAGCGCCCGGCCGATGCCGACCAGCGACGCCAGGTGCACCAGTTGAAAGAACGGCGTGGCGTAGGGGAAGCGCTTGTTCACCGGGTTGAGCCATTCGGGCTCGACCGCGACATCGACGAAGCGGGCGGTGCCGCTGGCGGTAAGCGACTGGCCGAAGCCGTTCCAGTCGTCGATCACCTCGACGCCGGCCGCCGTGCGCGGCACCTGGAGGTAGACGACTTCGCCTTCGTCGTCATCGGCGACGACGTTGATCCAGTCGGCGTAGAGCGAGCCCGTCGTATAGAACTTCTGCCCGTCCAGCCGCAGCCCGCGCGGACTGCGCTGCAGCCGGGTCGAGAAACTGCCGACCTTGGCTTCGCCCACTTCGGACGCACCGGAGCCGATCAGGTCGCCCTGTGCGACCTTGTCGAGCCAGCGCGCTCGCCAGGGGGACTCTGGCGAATTGAGTACGTCTTCGACGAAACCGAGATGCGCGCGCAATGCATTGACCACATTGGTATCGGCCGAGCCCAATTCAGTCAACAGACCGAAGAGTTCGGTCAGCGTCGCGCCTTGCCCGCCGAGCGCTTGCGGCAGGCGGATGCGCGAGAAGCCGGCCTCACGCAGCCAGTCGATCTCCTGGTGCGGCAAGCGGCGCGTCAGGTCGCGCTCGACCGCACTTTCGCGGATTCGCGCAAAGAGCGGACGCAGTGGCGCGGCCAATGATTCATAGCGGGCAGTGGCGGGCGCACCCCATGGATGGGCCAGAACGGAGGGCGAGGAAAGGGTGTCGGTCATGCGTGCTCGAGTAAGGGGAATGGCGGCACGTCCGCGGCTCGGCCTTGAAGTCGTTGCCGAACCCGGCGTGCGCAAAAGATTGTTCGCGATGCATGCCGCGGCAGGAAGAAACAATAGTGATCTTCGATATGCGGTCTGCGCTCTTGCGTGCAGAACGCCTGCAGTCCGTCGCTTGCATTGCGCAGAAAGAAAGCCACCGGCCGGTCTGTCGGAAGACGGGAAGACGGGAGAACGGATATCCAAGCTTGTTATCGATCTATCGAGAAGAGCGAATTGGCCTCGAAGTCTCTCTATGATTTTTCCCATTCGAGACGCTTCAAGTCGCATGCCATTCGACATGACAGCCGACTTCGTCGATTCGCCCCAATCCATGACCCAAGAAATCCGACTCAACGCATTCGCCCTGGCGGCACCGTCACATCTGTCCATGGGCTTGTGGCGCCATCCGCGCGACCGCTCGCTGGACTACAACAAGCTGTCGTACTGGACTGATCTGGCGCGCATTGCCGAACGCGGCAAGTTCGACGGCATCTTCCTGGCCGACGGCATCAGCCTGTACGACATCTACAAGGGAACCAGCGAGCCGGCATTGCGGCTGGGCATCCAGTTCCCGCGGCTCGATCCATTGCTGCTGGTGTCGGCCATGGCGCATGTGACGCAGCACATCGGCTTCGGCATCACCAGCAGCGTGAGCTACGAGCCGCCGTACATGTTCGCGCGGCGCATGACCACGCTCGACCACATCACCAACGGTCGCGCCGGATGGAACATCGTCACCAGCTTCGGCGACAGCGGCACCAAGGCGTTGAAGGGCGAAGTGGCGAAGCCGCACGACGACCGCTATGCACTGGCCGATGAATACCTGGACCTGGTCTACAAATATTGGGAGGGCAGCTGGGAAGACGACGCCGTGGTTCGCGACAAGGCCTCGGGCGTCTTTGCGGACCCGTCGAAGATCCACGAGATCCACCACCACGGCGACTATTTCAAAAGCGAGGGAATTTTCATCTCGGAGCCTTCGCCGCAACGCACACCGGTGCTGTACCAGGCCGGTGCATCGACGCGCGGGCGCGAGTTTGCGGCCAGGCATGCGGAATGCGTGTTCGTGGGTGGGCCGAGCAAGAAGGTGGTGCGCGACATCGTGAGCGACGTACGCCGGCGCGCCGCCGAGAACGGACGCAATCCGAAGGACTTGCTCTTCTTCGCGTCGATGACGGCAATCCCGGGACGCACGCAGGAAGAAGCAGAGGCCAAGCACCGGGACTATCGGCAGTACACCAGCCTCGAAGGCACCGCAGCGCTGTACTCGCGCTGGTCGGGCATCGATCTTTCCAGATACGGGCTGGACGACCCGATCGAATACGTCAAGACGAATCACCAGCAGTCCGCCGTCGAGGCATACACGACGGCCGATCCGGGTCGGGTCTGGACGGTTCGCGAGATCCTCGAGCGCATCTCGATCGGTGGCGGCGGTGGCGGCCTGCTGGTCGGCACGCCGCAGAAGATCGCGGACGAATTGCAGTCCTGGGTCGACGACACGGGTGTGGACGGCTTCAACCTCGGCTATGCGGTGGCGCACGAAAGCTTCTCCGACTTCGCCGATCTGGTGGTGCCCGAACTGCAGCGGCGCGGTGTCTACAAGAAGGACTATCGCGACGGCACGCTGCGCGAAAAGCTGTACGGCGCCGGGCGCGTGCGCCTGCCGTCGACACACCCGGGTGCGCAGTCGCGCGTCCAGGCCCGGGACATCCGGTGAAACATCGAAGCCTCTGTCGGAGCCTGTCCGCATGACCAAAGAAATCCGCATCAACGCCTTCAACATGATGGCGCCTTCGCACCTGTCGCCGAGTCTGTGGCGCCATCCGCGCAACCGCTCGCTGGACTACAACAAGCTGTCCTATTGGACGGAGCTTGCACAGACCATCGAGCGTGGCAAGTTCGATGGGATCTTTCTGGCGGACGGCCTCGGCCACTACGACGTCTACAAGGGCTCGCGCGAGCCGGCATTGCGGCTGGGCATCCAGTTCCCGCGGCTCGATCCATTGCTGCTGGTGTCGGCCATGGCGCATGTGACGCAGCACATCGGCTTCGGCATCACCAGCAGCGTGAGCTACGAGCCGCCGTACATGTTCGCGCGGCGCATGACCACGCTCGACCACATCACCAACGGTCGCGCCGGATGGAACATCGTCACCAGCTTCGGCGACAGCGGCACCAAGGCGTTGAAGGGCGAAGTGGCGAAGCCGCACGACGACCGCTATGCACTGGCCGATGAATACCTGGACCTGGTCTACAAATATTGGGAGGGCAGCTGGGAAGACGACGCCGTGGTTCGCGACAAGGCCTCGGGCGTCTTTGCGGACCCGTCGAAGATCCACGAGATCCACCACCACGGCGACTATTTCAAGAGTGATGGAATTTTCATCTCGGAGCCTTCGGCGCAACGCACACCGGTGCTGTACCAGGCAGGCGCATCGACGCGCGGGCGCGAGTTTGCGGCCAGGCATGCGGAATGCGTGTTCGTCAGCGGGCCGACCAGGAAGGTGGTGCGCGACATCGTGAGCGACGTACGCCGGCGCGCCGCAGACAACGGGCGCGACCCGAAGGACGTGCTCTTCTTCACGTCCTTCTGCGTCGTGACGGGACGCACCCAGGAAGAGGCGCAGGACAAGTACGAAGACTACCTGGCCTATGCGGACCCGGAGGCGGCGGCCACGCTGGTATCGGGCTGGACCGGCATCGACTTCTCGAAGTTCAAGCCGGACGATCCGGTGACGCACATCGAGAGTCGCCACATGCAGTCCGCCGTCGAGCGCTACACCACGGCGGACCCTGGCAGGGTCTGGACCTTCGGAGAAATCATCCGGCGCGTCGCCGTGGGCGGTGGCGGCGGGCTGGCCATCGGATCGCCCGCGCAGGTGGCTGACGAGATGCAGTCATGGGTCGAAGAAACCGGCATCGATGGCTTCAATCTCGGCTATGCACTGGCGCATGAGAGTTACGAGGACTTCGTGGATCTCGTCGTGCCGGAACTGCAGCGGCGCGGTGTCTACAAGAAGGAATACCGCGAAGGCACCCTGCGCGAGAAGCTCTACGGTGAAGGGCGATCACGCTTGCCGGACAGCCATCCGGGCGCGCAGGCACGCCCAGGTGGCTTCGATCTCTAGCTGATTCCGAAAGCCTTCAGGGTCAGCGATGCCGTCGTCTCGGCGAAGCCCTGAAGGGGTTCAGGCGCGTCAGTCCAGCGTGAAGCCGACTTTGAGGGTGACTTGCCAATGCGCAACGTTGCCGTCGACGACATGGCCTCGCGTTTCGGTGGTGTTGAACCAATGGATGTTGTGCTCGGTCTCGTTGGCCTTAGATCGCAGTCTGGACTGCGTCTTCGATGCTGTTCGGCGACGAGCCCGTCAGTTCCAAAAGCTTGTAAGGGTATTCGCCGAGCATCGGGACCTCGCCGAAAGCGTTGGATGCGGTTCGCAGGATGAATGTATAAAAAAATACTAATGATTCATTCAATTTCTGGTCTCCCGGAGCGCAATCTCTAATTCAGACGCAATGCGCTGTCTACGGCAAGAAATATCGGTTTCAAAACTAACAACTTGTTTGCTGATTCACACCTTTTCAAGCATCGGCTGACAGACGATAAAGACCTCTCTTTCGGCGACTGAGGGGCTTTCCTCCTCCGGGTGGCTGCTCTCTATCCAATGAGTAGGTAATTCGTGTGACATGTGCAGCCCGTGTTACCCATGGACCGTTACGCCCATCGCATCGCATTGATGCAATGACGACCAGGCGGCAGTCGCGTCCTCGCAATTCCAATTCCGATTTCAATTCCGGTCCGGTGGCTCGATGCATTCCGGTCTTCGGCCGTGCGCGCGTGCGCCCCCCCAACCTTTCCCGCGGGATCTGAACCATGGCCAGAAAGACACCTCGTTCCGGCAAGCGCGCCGACCGTCCCGCGGCCGCAGGCACGCCCGATCCGCGTTTCGGCTTGCGGGCGATAGCGCTCGAAGCGCGCTACATGTTCGATGCGGCCGCCGTGGCCACCGGCGCCGAGGTGCTGGCGCAGCAGACTGCCGACCAGCAGGCCGAGGCCGCGCTCGCCAATGCGGCGCATCAACAGGCCGAGCATGCGGCGGCACCCGCACCCGCAGCCGCGGCGACCGACGACAAGGCCGCGTCGCACGACGCCGCTGCAACGGACGCCACCGCGCAGGCCGATGCACCCGCCGGCGATGCGGCCCGCACGCAGGACTTGGCCGATGCACTGGCCGGAATGGACGCGCCCCAGGAGCGCAGCGGCACGCAGATCGTCTTCATCGACGGCAGCGTCGAGAACGCGCAGACCCTGCTGCAGGGCATCGATCCATCGGCCGAGGTGGTGTTCCTCGACCGCAGCAGCGACGGCCTGACGCAGATCGAGCAGGCGCTGCAGGGACGCACCGACGTCGGCGCGATCCACATCCTGTCGCACGGCGATCCGGGCCAGATCCGGCTGGGCGATGCGGTCTACGACAACGCGGCGCTGTCCGAACGGGCGGCCGATCTCGCGGCCATCGGCGCTGCGTTGAGCGCCGATGGCGACATCCTGCTGTATGGCTGCGATACCGCCGAAGGCGTGCTCGGCCAGCAGTTCACCCACAGCCTGGCACGCCTGACCGGTGCCGACGTCGCCGCCTCCGACGACGTGACCGGCGCGGCCCGCCTGGGCGGCGACTGGCAGCTCGAATACCGCGTCGGCCAGGTCGACACGGCGGTGGTGGTCGACGAGCGCACGCAGGCGCTGTTCGACAGCACGCTCGACGCCACGGTCAACAACGGCACGGGTGCGGTGCTCGGCGTCTATGGCCGCGACATCGTGAGCATCGACGTCGGCACCGGCCGCGCGACCGTCATCACCAGCGTGCCGGCCACCGTGGGCGGCGTGCAGGTCGGCAGCACGCTCAATGCGCTGTCGCTCAATGCGGCGGCCGGCCTCGTCTATTACTTCGACGGGTCGTCGACCACCTCGCGTGCGCTCTTTGCGTACGACTACGTCAACAACACGCACATCCTGATCGACTCCGACATCACGGACGCCGGCAGCGTGGTGGTGGCGGGCTCGCAGGGCGTCAGCGGCGGCGGCGCGGCCTTCGCCAACGGCACCATGTACCTGGGCGTGGAGAACATCACCGGCACATCGAGCGCCGACCGCATCTACCGGCTGAACTTTTCGTCCGACGGCCGCACCATCGCCAGCACGTCGGTCATGGTGAGTGCGGTGTCGGGCGGCATGGACTGGGGCGACCTCGCGGTCGACACGGCCAACAACGCGCTGATCAGCGTCGGCTCGAACGACAACAACGGCCGTTCGTTCGTGCGCTACGACCTGACGACCGGCAACCAGCTCACCAACGTCAGCTACACGGCCACCTCGATCCAGCTGGCGACCGCGTCCAACGGCAATCTCTATGCGCTCGGCGGCACGACGATCCAGAACATCAACCCGACCACCGGCGCGGTGATCTCGACCGCCAGCGTGACGACCGACGGCTCCACCGCGATCACCGGCACCGTGACCGACGGCGCGGGCGCGGTGCCCGCCACCGGCGTGATCGGCGACCGGATCTTCGACGACAACAACGGCGACGGCGTGTTCGGCACCGGCGACACCGGCATCGGCAACGTCACCGTGCAACTGGTCGACGACGTCAACGGCAACGGCGTGGCCGACACCGGTGAAGCCGTGCTGGCCACCGACACCACGGACGCGGGCGGCAACTACCGCTTCACCGGCGTGCTGCCCGGCGCTTACGTGGTGCGCGTGACCGACACCGGCAACGTGCTCGGCGGCAGCGCGCCGACCAACGGCACGGCGGTGCGCGGTGTGTCGCTGGCGACCATCGGCGCGTCCGACCTGACGCTGGACTTCGCCTATGCCAAGAACCCGCCGATCGTCGACCTGAACTCGGACATCACGACCACCGATGTCGTGACCAACGGCGGCTTCACCGGCGGCGGCACCGGCTGGACGTCGACCGGCTCCACCACCTTCTCGAACGACCGCGCGCAGTGGACCTCGGACACCACCAACGGCACGCTGACGCAGTCGGGCTACAACGGCCTGCAGTCCGGGCCGGGCATCAACGGCGCGGCGCAGGTGGTGTTCGGCTTCGGCTGGAACAACAACAACATCCTGGTGGTGCCGGACTCCAACGTCGCCGGCGTGTTCACAGTGAGCGTCGGCGGCGTGGTCTACGCGACCATCACGACCGGCCGCTCGGGCGCGACCATCGCCACGGTGGCGTACTTCAACGGCGCGTCGGGGCCGAACAGCACCATCACGGTCAGCACGCAGGGCACCTTCAGCTTCACCGACGTCACGATCAACCTGCCCAGTTCAGTGGCCAACAACGGCGCGCTGAGCTTCAGCTATGCACCGGGCGGCGCGCTGCTCACCGCGGCCGACGACGTGGCCATCGACAACGTGCGGGTGCTGACCTACGTCGACCCGAGCGCGGGCCGCGACTGGACGGCGACCTTCACGGAAGACGGCGCGGCGGTGTCGATCGCGGACACCGACGCGTCGATCGTCGACAGCGATTCGGCCAACATGGTGTCGGCGCAGGTGGTGCTGACCAACGGCCAGTCCGGCGACCTGATGCGCCTGGGCGGCACCGCGCTGTCGAACGGATCGACCGGCACGGTCAACGGCGTGACCTACAGCGTGAGCGTGGCCAGCGGCGTCACGACCATCAACCTGAGCGGCTCGGCCACCAAGGCGGTCTACACCAGCCTGATCCAGTCGATCACCTTCGAGAGCACGAGCCAGAACCCGAGCGCCTCGCCGCTGCGGGACATCACGGTCACGGTCAGCGACGGCGGCTTCAGCTCGAACACCGCGCACACCTACATCACGGTGGTGCCGGTGAACGACGCGCCGGTGCTCGCGACCGGGTCGACCGTCACTTACACCGAGAACGGCGCGGGCACCGCGGTGAACGGCGCGATCGTGGTGTCGGACGTCGACAACACGACGCTGGCCAGCGCGTCGGTGGCGATCACCGGCGGCTTCGCAGCGGGGCAGGACGTGCTGGCCTTCACGAACGTGCCCGCGACCATGGGCAACATCGCGGCCAGCTACAACGCCGCAACCGGCGTGCTGACGCTGACGTCGGCCGGCAACACCGCGACCGTGGCGCAATGGCAAGCGGCACTGCGCGCCGTGCAGTATTCCAACAGCAGCGACAACCCGTCGACCGTGGCGCGCACGGTGAGCTTCACCGTCAACGACAGCGCGGCCAATTCGAACACCCTGGCCTCGACCGTCAACGTGACCGCCGTCAACGACGCGCCCACGCTGGCCACCGGCTCGACGCTGAGCTACACCGAGAACGGCAACCCCGCGGCGATCAACGGCGCGATCACCGTCGCCGACCTCGACAACACCACGCTGGCGAGCGGCACCGTGGCGATCACGGGCAACTTCGTGCCGGGCCAGGACGTGCTGAGCTATACGAACGTGCCGGCGAGCATGGGCAACATCGCGGGCAGCTACAACGCGACGACCGGCGTGCTCACACTGACCTCGGCCGGCAACACCGCGACAGTGGCGCAGTGGCAGGCTGCGCTGCGCGCGGTGCAGTACGCGAACGGCTCGGAGAACCCGTCGACGCTGGCGCGCACCGTGAGCTTCACGGTCAACGACGCAGCCGCGAACTCCAACACGGTGACCTCGACCGTCACCGTGGCGTCGGTCAACGATGCGCCGGTCAACACGATTCCGGCCGGCTGGACGATCAACGAAGACACGGCGTTGTCGCTGACCGGCCTGCAGGTGAGCGACGTGGACGCCGGCACCGGCAACCTGCGCGTTACCTTGAGCGTGCCCAGCGGCGTGCTGACGGCGGTTTCGGGCAACGGCGTGACCATCGGCGGCAGCGGCACCGGCACGCTGACATTGGACGGGTCGCTGGCCAGCATCAACGCCTACCTGGCCAGCACCGCACGGCCGAGCTACGTGCCGGTGGCCGACGCCAACGGCAGCGTGACGCTGACGATGACGACGAGCGACCTGGGCAACACCGGATCGGGCGGCGCACTGACGGATGTCGACAGCGCCGTCATCACGATCACCGCGGTCAACGATGCGCCCGCCGGTGCCGACCGTACGGCGGCGGTGAACGAGGACACCGTCTACACCTTCTCGACGGCCGACTTCCCGATCACCGACCCGAGCGATACGCCGCCGAACACGCTGCAGTCGGTGGTCATCACCACGCTGCCGCCGGCGTCGCAGGGCGTGCTGCGCCT
>JAZKDL010000339.1:0-1504 GCA_040387575.1 Pseudomonadota bacterium | reverse complement strand
GCGTCGGTGCCGAGCGCCTCGACCAGCTGCTGCGTGCGCGCGGTCAGCGCCTGCTCCGAGCGCAGCACCAGCCGCAGCCGCGACGCCATCGCCACCGCGAACACGATCAGCTCCGCCACCAGCGCAGCCTGCGACACGTTCATCTGGTTCGGCGCCCAGGCGATCCAGCCCCAACTCGCCACCACGATCGCGCCGACGCCAGCCAACAGCATCGCGACGCCGAAGAAATAGAGCACCGCCGGCCAGTAGCGCCGTCGCACGGCGACCAGCGCCCCGATCACCAGCACGACGGTCGACGCGACCACCGAAATCTGCACCAGGCGGAAGGTCCACAGCGGGTACGCGCCCCAGTTGGCATACGGAATGGCCAATGCGAGGGTGAGCGTGAAGATCTGCACCAGCCGGTCGAGGCGCGGCGCGAAATGGCGCAACCGGAGCAGCCGGCGCCCGAACTGCAGCTTGCAGATCGCCCACAGCGCCGGCCCGGCCGTGTAGGCCACGCCTGCGGCTTCGGGCCAATGGGCGAAGGGGTAGCGCAGTGCGTGGCCGTTGATGCTGGCCAGCGCGAGCAGGCCGCACAGGCAGGACAGCATGTAGTAGGCGTAGAGCGCCTCTCCGAACACCAGCAGCAGCACCAGTCCGTAGACCATCAGGCCGAGCAGCAGCCCGTAGCTCAGGCCGTCGAACATGCGCTTGTCCTGCGTCGACTCCAGGTAGTCGGCCGGATTCCAGATCGACACGTCGTAGATTCGCGCGAAGGTCGATTCGACGCGGAAGTACGCGGTATAGGTGCCGGCATCCGGCAGCCGCAGGAGCCAGGCCATCTGCTCGGACGCGGCGGGCCGCGTGGCCCACGGGTGGCGCATGCCGGTGACCACCGGCGGCGCGACCGCGCGGCCGTTGGCATCGAACGGGCCGTAGAACTGGATGTCGTGCGTCGACACCGTCGGCACGAGCATCAGCCATTCGTGCGGCGCGTCGGCCGGATCCGCGAGCTGGAGCTGCAGCTTGAACCACAGCACGCGGTCAGACTCCTTGCCGACCAGCGGATCGTCAGGAAAGCCGAACCGGGCCTCGTTCTCGGGTGTGCGTACCTGTTCGATGGTGAGCCGGCGCGTGGTGTCCTCGAAGAACTGCAGGTGCTGGACGGCGGCCAGGCCCTGGGGCTGGCGCGATACGCGCAGGGGCTCGTTGCGCGTGCCGGCCTGCTGGGCGGCGGCGATCAACGGCAGCAGCAGGCCCAGCACGACGGCCAGCAACAGCCGCCATGACGCGCTGGCCGGCGTACGGCGAGATGAGGGCAGGCGCGACGTGGCGCCTTGCGCTGCGGCATGGCCGGCTGCGCGAGTGAGAAAGCGGTACATCATCCGGATGTGCGGCAGGTGACGTGGTCTCGGAAGGCACGGATTGTCGTCGTTGCGCATGTCGGCTTCGAATGCTCCTAGATCGAGGCGACGGCGCGGTCCGCCGCAATTCTCGCGGACTGCCGACCCACAGCCAACAG
>JAZKDL010000338.1:0-1725 GCA_040387575.1 Pseudomonadota bacterium | reverse complement strand
TACGGCGTGCCGCTGGCCGCGACCTTGTCGATCCACTGCGCGAGCCAGTCGATCTCTTTCCGCCCATAGAACACGACCGCGGACTCGTGGTTCAGCAGCAGGCTGCGCAGGTCGAGGTTGATCGAGCCGCACATCGCCAGCTCCTCGTCGACCACCACGGCCTTGGCATGCGCCATGAAGGGCAGCATGCGGAAGTTCACGCCGGCATGGGCCAGATCGCGCATGGCGCGGGCCCGCACGAAGTCGGTCAACTGGTGGTTCGAGCGCTCGGGGATGGCGATGGTCACCTGTACACCGCGGCGCGCGGCCAGCCGCAGCGCGTTGCGCAGTCCGTCGTCGGGCACGAAGTAGGGCGTGACGGCGAGCAGCCGGTGTTCGGCGCGGAAGCACGCGTCGATCAGCAACGCGTGCGCGGTGTCTTCGGTCTGGTCGGGGCCGCTCGGCAGGAACTGCGCGAAGTCGCCGGCGATGTCGCCCGGCGGCGGCGCGACCGGGCGCTTGTGGCGGCCGAGCACCGAACCCCAGTCGTGGTTGAACTGGCGCGCCGCGGCGCTGGCGACGTCGCCGTGCAGGTCGAAGGACAGGTCGTGCCACGGCACCGGATGCGCGTCGTTGCCGGTGAAGTACTCGCCCGCCAGGTTGCGTCCGCCGGCCCAGAGCCAGGCGTCGTCGGCGATGGTGAGCTTGCGGTGGTTGCGCAGGTTGCGCGGGCCGCTGCGGCGCAGGCCGAAGAAGGGGCGGAACACCGACACCTCGCCGCCCGCGGCACGCAATGCATCGAAATGGCGGCGCGGCAGCGTGAGCGCGCCGAAGCCATCGAGCAGCACCCGCACGTGGATGCCGTCGCGCGCGCGCTGCGCGAGCCGCGCGATCACCTCATGCCCGAGCGCGTCGTCGCCGATGATGAAGGTGCAGACGTCGATGCGTTCCTGTGCGCCGTCGATCACGCGCCACAGCGCGTCGCGTGCCGCGGCGCCGTCGGCATGCAGCCGGATGTCGCAGCGCCCCGGCGGCGCGAGGCCGAAGCTCTCGATCAGGTCGGCCGCCCAATGCCCGGCGGGCCCCGAGCGCGGTGGCCGGGGCGAGCCCGACGGCCGCAGCTTGCGCTGGCCGAACAGCAGGTACATGGGCAGCGTGAAATAGGGCAGCAGCAGCAGCCCCATGACCCAGGCGATCGCCGTGGCCGGCGCCCGTTGCTCGCGCCGCGCGCGCGTGGTCAGCACGTACGCCAGCAGCGCACCGGTGACGACCAGGAAGTGTTGGGAGAGGGAAGGCAGCCAGGCCAGGAAGGGATGCGCCATGCGCGGAGGTTAACCCGCACGGCCTGGGCCGTGGCTCAGTTGCCCCAGACTTCCTGTGCCGTCTCGATGACCAGCCGCAGCTTGGCGCGCTGCGCCTCGACCGCGATGTTGTTGCCGTGCACCGTGCTCGAGAAGCCGCATTGCGGCGACAGCGCGAGCTGCTCGAGCGGCGCGTACTTGGCGGCGGCCTCGATGCGGCGCTTGAGTTCGTCCTTGTCTTCCATCTGGCCGAACTTGGTGGTCACCAGGCCGAGTACCACGGTCTTGCCCTTCGGCAGGAAGCGCAGCGGCTTGAAGTCGCCCGAACGCGCGTCGTCGTACTCCATGAAGTAGGCGTCGAGGTCCATCTCCTTCAGCAGCGCCTCCGCCACCGGCTCGTAGTTGCCGGCCGCCGCGTGCGTGCTCTTGAAGTTGCCGCGGCACA
>JAZKDL010000337.1:0-5153 GCA_040387575.1 Pseudomonadota bacterium | reverse complement strand
ATCGACGCGGTCAAGGCGCTGCAGCAACGCTGGCAGGCCGAGGCACAGAGCGTGCCGCTGGACCGTCGCCATGAACAGAAAATGTGGGACGCGTTCCGCGCGCCGATCGACGAGGCGTTCAACCGCAAGACGGCCGAGCGCGAGAAGGTGTCTGCGCAGATGAGCGATCACGATCGCTATGTGCTCGACGCCTCCAAGGCGCTGGATGCTGCCAACAACAGCGGTGATGTCCAGAAGATCCGTGCTGCCGTCGCGCGTCTCGAAGGCGCACTGCGCGGCGAGGCGCCGCCGCCGGCCCCGCGTTCGACCGCCAGGGAAGGTGCTGACGGTCCGGCCGTGGGTGCGACCGAAATCGTCGCACCCGGTCAGGCTGCCGCCGAATTCGGCGAAAGCGCACAGGTCGAGCCCGGCGCTGGCGAGGCGCAAGCGCCTGCACCGGTGACGTCGGATGATGCCGAAGGCCTGGTGCCGGCCGCAGCCGCACCGGCTGGCGATCTGGTCGCACCCGAAGGAAGCGCAGACGCTTCGGCGCTCGCCGATGCAGGCGATCGCGATGCGGGCGCTGCGCCGGTGGCGCCGAAGGCACCGCCCAAACCCGTCGTCGCCGCACGCCGTGGCGATGACCGGCCAGGCAGCCGCCAGGCCGAGCCCGCAGGCCGTGATGGCCGCTTCGGTGGCGACCGCCGCGATGGCCGCAGTGGCCCTGGCGGCCGTCCCAACGACCGTGGTCCGCGCCCGGATGGACGCGGCAACGACCGCGGCGGCCCGGGTGCCGGCCGCTTCGGCGACCGCGCGCCGCGCGAAGATCGTGGCCCGCGCCTGGGTGACGCGGCTTTCCGTGCACAACGCGAAGCTCTCGAGCGCGCCGAAATGTCTCTGCGCAAATTGGCATCGCAGGCCCACGGGGAAGCGCTGACGCAATTGCTCGGTGCCTGGGAGAAGCGGGACACGGCGCAATTGCCGGGTGTGCAGGAACTCGGCCGTGCCGTGAGCCCGGCAGTGCGCGGCAACTGGTCGCAGGCGATCGGTGCAGCGCCTTCGGGCGATGCAGGCGAGGCGTTGCTGCGCCTGGAAATGGCTGCCGAAGTGCCAACGCCGGCAGATCAGCTTGACGCGCGCCGCGCGCTGCAGCTCAAGCTGCTCACCAAGCGTGGCGATCCGACCCCGGCCGAAACATGGGGCCAGGACGCCGGCAAGGTGCTGGCGTCGTCGCACGACGCCGCAGCTGCCCGCCGTTTGCAGAATGCGCTGAAGGCTTTGCTGCGCAAGTGAGCATCGAACGGGCTTTCACGCTTCGTGCATTCCAGCAAGACGACGCGGAAGCCGTCGTCGCGCTGTGGCGGCTCTGCGGGCTGGTGCGTCCCTGGAACGATCCGCACAAGGACATTGCCCGGAAGTTGAGCGAGCAGCCCGAGCTGTTTCTGGTCGGTTGCATCGGCGCGGAGGTCGTGAGCACGGCGATGGTCGGCTTCGACGGCCACCGTGGCTGGGTCTACTACCTTGCCGTGGCGCCTGGCATGCAACGCCGCTCGCTCGGTCGCGCGATGATGGAGCGCGCCGAGCAACTCCTCATCGCACGTGGCTGCCCGAAGATCAGCCTGATGGTCCGCAGCGAAAACAGCGGTGTGCTCACGTTTTATCGCGAACTTGGATATGCCGAAGACAAGGTGTCGGTACTGGGCAAGCGGCTGATCCCGGACATCTGAGCCCGATTCAGACCGGCCTTAGCCGACGCGATCGCCGGCCAGAAAAAATTCGTCGAACAACGCGAGCAGCGCTGGAAACTCGGCGCCGAACGCGGAGCGATTGACGAAATAGGCCTCGCACGCCACCGCGAAGAATTCACTTGGCGATTCCGCGCCGTACGGGTCGAGCCAGGGCGCTTCGCCACCGAATCGTTCGGCCACGATGGTCTTCTCGCGGAATGCATCGAATGCGGGCTGCAGTACCGCCATCCAGGCGGCACGTGCGGCACGCGCACTGAGCTGACCCGCAAAACCGCTGGGCAGGTTCGGGCAACCATCGGCCTCGCCACTGCGCATGTCGATCTTGTGGGCGAATTCATGGATGACGACGTTGTAGCCGTCACCTGCCGTGATGCTGCTGGCCAGCACGTCCTGCCAGCTCAACATGACCGGGCCGCGGTCCATCGCCTCACCGGCCACGACTTCGTCGTATTCGTGAACGACGCCAGCCTCGTCCGTCATCGTGCGTCGAGCGACCACTTCGGATGGATGCACCACGATGCCCACGAAATCGTCGTACCAGTCGAGCCCGCCCGCCAGATGCAGTACAGGCAGCACGGCTTGTGTGGCAATGGACAACACCACCTCGTCAGTGATGACGAACCCGTGCGCGCCATGGAACTGTTTGTCGCGCAGGAATTCAGCGGCCAGCATGCGCAGGCGCGGCAAATCCGCGGCTGCTCGTTCGATCAGGAAGGGATAGCGCGCCAGCACTGCAGACCAGTCGGCTTCGGGGATGTCGGGCGCAGCACGCAGAGCGCGAAGCCACTTGAACATCAGCGGACGTCGACGCGTTGCACGCCTGCAGGCGTGAGGCACAGTGCCTGTGCGCGCGGCGGGTGCGCGGCGGCGTCCCAGTCGCTCAAAACGACGCGCCGCAGGCCATCACCAAGGTCGTGATTGCCAGGCTTGTGGGTGTGACCGTGGACGAGCACGGTCGCGCCCGCGCTGTGCAGCCAATCGCGAGCGGCAGCGCCGTCGACATCGGCCCACACCATGTCGGGACTGCGCTTTCGGTCTTCGCTCTGGGTGCGCATCGCGCGCGCGAGGGCGCGGCGTTCCTCGAGTGGGCGCGAGAGAAAGGCACGCTGCCATTCGGGCGTGCGTACTTGCGCACGGAAGCGCAAGTAATCCGTGTCGTCGAGGCATAGCGCATCGCCGTGGCTCAGCAGCCAGCGTGTGCCGTGCAGTACCAACACGGTTGGATCGTCCAGTAGCGTGAATCCGCAGGACATTGCAGCAGCGTTGCCAATCAGGAAATCGCGGTTGCCGTGCATGAAGAACACCGGCTTGCGCGTCGCCGCTTCGCGGAGCAACGCGGCGCACTGCGCCTCGAAGCCGGGCAGGGCGGATGCGTCGTCGCCGATCCACACCTCGAACAGATCGCCGAGGATGAAGATCGCATCCGCCGGCGTAGTTTGCAGATAGCCGCGCCAAGCCTCGAACGTTGCTGGATCGCCTTCCTGCAGGTGCAGGTCGGAGATCAGGTCGACCGTCCGCCAGGCTGGCGGCGCGACGATTTCGGCGAATGCCTGGTCGGTCATGCCGCAGCTCGGTGAATCGGCAGAACCGGCTTACTCGACGGTGACGGTGGCCTTCTCGATCACGACGTCTTCAACGGGCACATCGTCGTGGAAACCCTTGCGACCGGTCTTCACGGCCTTGATCTTGTCGACGACATCGGTGCCGGCGATGACCTTGCCGAACACGGCATAGCCCCAGCCCTGCGCGGACGGTGCCGTGTGGTTCAGGAAACCGTTGTCCGCGATGTTGATGAAGAACTGAGCGGTAGCGGAGTGCGGCGCGCTGGTGCGGGCCATGGCGACCGTGTACTTGTCGTTCTTCAGGCCGTTGTTGGCCTCGTTCTCGATCTCTGCGGCCGTCGGCTTCTGGGTCATGCCGGGTTCGAAGCCGCCACCCTGGACCATGAAGCCGGGAATCACGCGGTGGAACACGGTGTTGTCGTAGTGGCCCTTCTTCACATAGGCGATGAAGTTGTCGACCGACTTCGGCGCCTTGTCGCGATTCAGTTCCAGGGTGATCGTGCCTTGGCCTTTGATGCTGAGTTCGACTTGGGGATTGCTCATTGAATGCTCCTTGGTTACTTCGCCACGACGGTGGCGGATTGGATGGTGATGGGTTCGACCGGCACGTCCTGCATCGGTCCCTTGTTGCCCGTACGGGTTGCGCGGATTTTGTCGACCACGTCAGCGCCGGCCACGACCTTGCCGAACACGGTGTAGCCGTAGCCGTCGGGATTGGGCGCGTTCAGCATCGCGTTGTCCTTCACGTTGATGAAGAACTGCGAGGTCGCGGAATTCGGGTTGCTCGTGCGTGCCATTGCGATCGTGTAGCGGTCGTTTTTCAGGCCGTTGCTTGCCTCCAGCGGTACTGGCGGGCGCGTTGACTTTTCCTTGAGGTCGGCCGTGTAGCCGCCGCCCTGGATCATGAAGCCGTCGATGACGCGATGGAACACCGTGCCGTCGTAGTGTTTGGCCTTCACGTACTCGAGGAAGTTTGCGACCGTCTTCGGCGCCTTGTCGGGTGCCAGTTCGACGACGATATCGCCGGCCGATGTCGCGAGCTTGACGCGTGGCGCCGTTTGCGCGAGCACCGGCGACGACACCACGAAGGCTGCTGCGAGCAGCAAGCTCGCGCGACGCGAGATGAATGGATTGTTCAAGAAAGACTCCGTTTCATGAGATTCGCAGAGGCACGTGTCCGTCTGTCGACCGACATAGGACGCGCCCTGCAGGTCAGCGTCGGACGGCCTTGCGCGTCTCGGGCGGCGACGGCGGCAGCGCGCCGGCCGTTGGTGCGTTGAAGATCTGGCGGATCAGCGCGAGCTTGGGCGGAACACTGGCGCTGCCCGGTTCGAGTTGCTGAACCTTCCCATACGCCTGCGCGGCGAGGCGCGCGTAGACATCGCCCAGGTTTTCCTGCGCAGTCGTGTATTTAGGGTTGAGCTTGAGCGAGGTTTCGAGGGCCGCCCGGGCCTTGTCGAATTCGCTTTGTTGCGCATACAGCGCCGCCAGATTGTTGTAAGGCTCCGGCAGCTCGGGGAAGTCCTGCGTGAGTTGCGTGAACGCGGCAATGGCATCGGCCTGCTTGCCTTGCTCGGTCAGAATGACGCCACGCAGAAAACGCATTTGCGGGTCGCGCGGCTTGCCGGCGATGTAGGCATCTGCCTTGCTCAGCGCTTCGGTCGACTTGCCGCTGCGCAGCAGCTGATTGACGTCGGCATAGTCGTCAGCACGTGCAACACCAACCAGCCCGATTGACAGCACGGCTGCGGCCAGGATGGCCATTGCGGACGATGCACTTGGCATCTCGAACAGGCGACGAAGGGGGAAGGGGAGGAAGACGGCGTTCATGGAAGCCTCGGGAGATCGGTGGATGCGGGCTTCG
>JAZKDL010000336.1:0-2116 GCA_040387575.1 Pseudomonadota bacterium | reverse complement strand
TACACGAACGTGGCGAAGACGGCCGAGGGCGAGCGCACGCGTGTGCGCGTCGGTCCCTTCAGCTCGCGTGCCGAAGCCGACCGTGCGGCGAGCCGCGTCAAGGGCTTGTCATTGCCTGCTGCCGTCCTCACCTTGTAACCAGCGTCGTATCACGTGGTCCTGTTCGACTGGATCGTCGTTATCGTGCTGGTGGTTTCGACGCTGTTGGGGCTGATGCGCGGCCTGGTGTTCGAGGTGATGTCGTTGGCCGGTTGGATTGCTGCATTCATCGTGGCGCAATGGCTGGCAACCGACGTGGCTGTGTGGCTGCCGTTCGGCGCGGTGGAGGCCGCGTGGCGGTATCCACTGGCCTTCGTGATGGTGTTCATCGCGGTGGCTTTCGGCGTGGGACTGATCGCGTCGCTGCTGCGCAAGCTGATCACGGTGGTCGGCTTGCGCCCTGTGGACCGTTTGCTCGGTGCCGGTTTTGGCGCAATCCGGGGCGCGGTGGCGCTGCTGGTGTTGGCCGTCGTGATGCATTTGATGTCGTGGACCGACGCTGCCTGGTGGCAGACGTCGCAAAGCGTGGTTTTTCTGGATGCGGCGCTGCAGGCCCTCAAGCCTGCACTGCCTGAGAAGTTGGCAAGCTACCTGCCCTGAGAGGATCTTTTCATGTGTGGAATCGTCGGCGTCGTCAGTAACGCTCCCGTCAATCAGTTGCTTTATGACGCGCTGCTGCTGCTGCAGCATCGCGGTCAGGATGCGGCGGGTATCGTCACGCTGCAGGAACGCAAGTTCTTCATGCACAAGGCCAAGGGCATGGTGCGCGACGTGTTCCGCACCCGCAACATGCGAGCGCTGCCGGGCGATGTCGGGCTGGGCCAGGTCCGCTATCCGACCGCGGGCAACGCTTACAGCGAAGAAGAGGCACAGCCCTTCTATGTGAACGCGCCCTACGGCATCGTGCTTGTGCACAACGGCAACCTGACCAACGCGCACGCGCTGCGCGCCGAGTTGTTCTCGACCGACCATCGCCATACCAACACCGAGAGCGATTCGGAAGTGCTGCTCAACGTGCTCGCCCACGAGATCGAGCGCGCCACCCGCGGCGGAACGCTGAATTCGGCGAGCGTGTTCGCCGCTGTGCGGAATGTGCACCGTCGCGTTCGTGGTTCGTATGCCGTCGTTGCGCTGATCGCCGGCCATGGTCTCCTGGCGTTCCGCGATCCGTACGGCATCCGCCCGCTCGCCATGGGCCGCAGCGCCGATGGCAGCGTGATGGTGGCCAGCGAATCCGTTGCGCTGGAAGGCTCAGGCCTTCTGTTCGAGCGCAACATTGCACCGGGCGAAGCGGTCTTCATCGACCTCCAGGGCAATGTGAACGCCGAGCAGTGCGCCGAGTCGCCGACGCTGAACCCATGCATGTTCGAGTTCGTCTATCTCGCACGGCCCGACTCGGTGCTCGACGGCATTTCGGTGTACCAGGCGCGCCTGAACCTCGGCGAAACGCTGGCCACGCGTGTGGTGTCGACCGTGCCGCCGAGCGACATCGACGTGATCATCCCGATCCCCGAGTCGAGCCGCCCGAGCGCCACGCAACTCGCGCACCTGCTGGGGGTACCGTACCGCGAAGGGTTCGTGAAGAATCGCTACGTGGGCCGCACCTTCATCATGCCGGGGCAGGGCGTGCGCAAGAAGTCGGTTCGCCAGAAGCTCAACGTCATCGCGAGCGAGTTCAAGGGCCGCAACGTTCTGCTGGTCGACGACTCGATCGTGCGCGGCACGACCAGCAAGGAAATCGTGCAGATGGCGCGCGACGCCGGCGCCCGCAAGGTTTACCTGGCGAGCGCGGCGCCGCCAGTGCGCTATCCGAACGTCTATGGCATCGACATGCCGACCAAGGACGAACTCGTGGCGCACAACCGCACCATCGAGGAGATCCGCGAACTGATCGGTTGCGACGCTCTGATCTACCAGGACGTCGAGGGCATGAAGCGCGCGGTCATGAAGGCGATGCCGACCACGCCGGGTTCGCCGAAGCTGGATGGTTTCGATTCTTCCTGCTTCGACGGCATCTACGTGACCGGCGACATCGACACCGACGCGATCCTGCGCATGAACGGCAGCCGTCCGCGCG
>JAZKDL010000335.1:0-11572 GCA_040387575.1 Pseudomonadota bacterium | reverse complement strand
CATCGTGAAGGCCATCGCCCGCCGCGTGATCTTCTGGGCCGATGCCTTCAGCGACCTTTCCCGCGGCGCCTGACGCCGCCGCCTCAACCTACAAGGAGATTCAAATGCTTGCGACCGAACACACCATCGATGCGCCCCGCCGCGCGTCGGCCGAAGAAATGCCGATCCTCGACCTCGGCCCGTGGCTGGCCGGCGGTTCCATCGACGACCTCGTGACCCAGTTCAAGGCCGCCTGCACGAACACCGGCTTCTTCTACGTGAAGAATCACGGCGTGCCGCAACCCGTCATCGACCGCGTGTTCGATGCGACCCGCCGCTACATGTCGCTGCCGATGGAAGAGCGCCTGAAGGACAAGATCGACGAGCGCTTCCGTCGCGGCTTCATGCCGATGGGCATCACGCAGCATCCGGGACACAAGCCGGACCTGAAGGAAAGCTACGAACTCGGCATCGACCTGCCGCTGACGGACGTGGACGTCGCGTCGGGTCGGCCGCTGCACGGCCCGAATCGCTGGCCTGCGGACAAGCCCTGGCTCGAGACGGCCGCGATGGAATACTTCGACGCGACGATCGGACTCGGTCGCAGCCTGCTGAAGATATTTGCCGTGGCGGTGGGCAAGGACGAAGGCTTCTTCCTGCAATACGCGAAGAAGCCGATGGTCCAGTCGCGCCTCTTCCACTATCCGCCGCAGGAGTCGTTCACCAACCTGGAACTCGGTGCCGCCGCGCACACGGACTACGGCATGCTGACCTTGCTGGCGCAAGACCCGATCGGCGGACTCGAGCTGTGCACGCGCAGCGGCGAGTGGGTCGCCGCGCCCTATATCGAAGGCACGCTGGTCATCAACCTGGGCGATCTCGTCAAGATATGGACCAACGGCGTGTACGTGTCGAACCCGCACCGGGTAGCCAACCGGACCGGCAAGGAGCGCTACTCGATCCCGACCTTCTTCAACCTCGACTACGAGACGCCGGTGGCCTGCCTGCCGGAGTTCGCACCGGCCGACGGCGTGCCCATGCATGCACCGATTCAGTCCGGCGAATACCTCGTCAGCCGGTTCGCGGCGGTGCAGAAGTACAAGACGCCTGCGGAGCTGGCCGCCGGCTGATCGGCGGCGAGTGGGAGTCAGTGGCAGTCAGTCGGTGCGATGCTGGATCTCTTCCAGCGTCGATCGCAATTCGCTCAGAAAGGTTTCCGCCGCGAGCGGCAGGTTGCGCCCCTTGTGCACGCTGAGTGCAAAGCGCTGCGGCCGCGCGCGCGGATCCTTCAATGGCACGTAGGAGCCGGCGCGCGGACTGCCGAACGGGTCTTCGAGCGGCGTGGTCGTGAAGGTCAGGCACATGCCTTCGGCCGCGACGTTGCGCATCAGTTCATATGAGTTGGTCTCGAGCGTGACGCGTGGCCGGATCTTCGCCTTCGACAGCATCTCGTCGAATTGCTGCTTGGCCCATAGCGAGGAGTCCAGCAGCGACAGTCCGTACTCCGCGCAATCGGACAGCCGGAGACTCTCGAAGCCCTCCAGCGGATGGCCTTTGGGGACGAGCACATAGAGCGGCAGAAGGCGCGAGTGCAACACCGACAGGTCCTGAAACGCCACGTCACCGAAGGTGAAGCATGCGTCCAGTTCGTCGGCGAGCAACATCTCGCACAGCTTCGGACTGCCTGCGACCTGGACGCTGAAGGAAATGCCGGGATAACGCCGCGAGAATTTGGCGAAGAAGCTCGGCATCAAGTCCCGGACCAGCGACTCCGGCATGCCGAAATTGACGTGCCCGCGTCGGAGACCCTGGAGCGCTTCGATGTCGGAATGCAATCGCCGCGACTCGTTGCTGATGTCGTTGTAATAGCGCATCAGAAGCTCGCCGGCCGCCGTGAGCTTGACCTTGCCCCGGCCCTGGCTGCGCTCCAGCACCGGCGCACCCAGTGCGTCTTCGAGCATCGCGAGTTGCCTGCTGATGGCCGAAGCCGCCATGTACAGGCTTTCGGCCGCGGCCCTGATGGAGCCGGCGCGCACCACCTCGGCGAAGTAGCGCAGCGATGTGGTGGATACGAGGCTCAAGGGGATGGCTCCTCGCGGGCAATCGACAAGTCCTTGCGCTTTCTCAGGAGCAGCAACGGTGCAACGCAGATCGCGGCGACCGCGTACAGGATGGCCGTGAAGACAGCGATGCCGACCCAGCCCGGCTTGAACCAGCCCATCAGGAACGACGCAAAGAACGACAGATAAGAAAGCAGGATGGCGCAGACCGCAAGCCACGCGTCCTGACCCCAACTGCGCGCAATGCGCAGGTGTGCCCACAGCAGTAACGCAACGGGACTGACCAGCAAAGCGATCGCGACCACATGCGTCACCTGAAAAGATCCAATCAACCGCCAGCACGATGCAAAGGCCCACACGAGACAGCCCAGTGTGACAACTGCAATTGGATTGATGCGCACCGAGATACGGCCTAGCACTGCAGCACCCCATCGTTTCTCATCGTTATGGCTTTCATAGTTATCCGGGCGAAGGAGCGAGTCCGGCCGATTATTGCAGGGCATCTGCTGCTGCACATGGCTTCAGAGAATTGAGAAAGCCGGATCAAGCCCGACTCTCTCCGACCCCGCTGCTCTCGGCCTTCCAGGAAGGCTACCCCGGACGTGGTGCGCTTCATCGCGAGCAGGGTTCATGGCGATCTGCTATCACACCGAGTGCTACCGCGGAAACCTGCGCAGCGCGACCGTGACGGCGCGCTACCGGTTCTGAAACCTTTCAGATCGGGCCGGCTGTCCGCGTTACGCTAGAGCGCATGAGACCCTCTCCGCGACTTTCGGCAACGGCAGCTCTCCTGCTCATCTCCCCCGCGGCCATCGCTGCCGATCCGCATGGCCTGCTCACGCTGATCGTCGGCGTGCCCGTGGTGCTCATTGCGTCGGTGGTTCTCGCCGTGCTGCTGATATTGCCGCCGAGCCGGCCCGTCAAGGTCATCTCGATCGTCCTGTTCACGCCGACTTTTCTCTACAGCCTCTACGTTGCGCTGGACGCACTCACCCTGTTGAAAGACATCGGCTCGGAGAACTCGATGATCGGCTTCACCTTCTTCGGTCTCTTCGCCTTGGCGTGCCTTCTCTTTTGTTTGATCCTCTACAGGCGGCCCATCAGGGAATGATGCGATTGGCCTCGCAGCGAAGCCATCCGGCAGTCGAAGGCCCGCCTCCAGCGCCGTCCTTCGGATGCGCTCTTCCTTCACTGACAGGCGCGGGCGGGACTATCCTAGGACCGATCGACAACTGAACAAACGGTACGAAAGGCGAGATGAACGACCAGCCCGATAGCGACTGCGAAGGATGTGGTCAGGCGCATCCCCTCGGTTTTGAGTTCACCATGGCGTTCCAGCCGATCGTGGATGTGCGCCGACGAAGCACCTTCGCGCACGAGGCGCTGGTTCGCGGCGTTGCCGGCGAGGGCGCGCTGTTCGTCCTCCAGAAGGTCGACGCGAACAACCGGTACGCGTTCGATCAAGCCTGCCGCGTGCGGGCCATCGAACTTGCGACAGCCCTGGGCATGACGTCGAAGTTGAGCATCAACTTCATGCCGAATGCGGTCTACCGCCCCGAGGCATGCATTCGAAGAACACTCGCGGCCGCACGGCGCTGCGGCTTTCCGCTCGATCAGATCATGTTCGAGCTGACCGAAGACGAGCGCGCAGCCGACCTCCCCCACTTGCGCGCGATCTTCGAGGAATACGAGCGGCACGGCTTTCTCACCGCCATCGATGACTTTGGCGCCGGATATGCAGGCCTGGAGCTGTTGGCGTCGTTCCAGCCCGGCGTGATCAAGATCGACATGAGCCTGGTGCGGGACATCGACAGCAGCAAGCGAAAGCTCGCCATCGTCAAAGGCATCTCGTCGATCTGCAGCGAACTGGGCATTCAAGTGATCGCCGAAGGCGTCGAGACGGGAGCCGAGTTGCGCGTGCTGCGAGAGATCGGCATCGAGCTGTTCCAGGGGTACCTGTTCGCCAAGCCAGCCGTCAACGCACTTCCAGCCGTGGACTGGGCCGTTCTGGACCGCTGATCACCGCCATGCGGGGAGAGTCCTCCGAACCTGCGCGAAGGACCGACTCGCCGACTATCCGGAGCGTTGCGCGGTAGTGAGTTCCGAGCCGCCGCCACTCCGGCTCCGTGCCCACAAGTCGAAGTCGGCCGGCGCCATCGGCCGCGCGATGAAGTAGCCCTGCACCCCATCGCAACCACAATCGGCAATGAGATCGAACTGCGCCTGCGTCTCCACGCCTTCGGCCACCACCAGCAGCTTCAGCGCGTGGGCAAGCTGGACGATCGATCGCAGGACGGCTGCGTCACCCTCGCTATCGACGGCATTGACGATGAAGCTCCGGTCCAGCTTCACGGACGTGAGCGGCAGCCGTGGGAGTTGAGAGAGGGTCGAGTAACCCACGCCGAAATCATCCATCGCCACCCTGAATCCGTGCTGCCGCGCTCGCTCGAGTGCGGCGACCGCCTGCGCATCGGCGAACACGCCTTCTGTCACTTCGATGCAGAAGCGGTCGATCGGCAGTGCGTGGTGTGACAGCAGCGCGAGGAGGTCCGCCACGACGTCGCCGGCGGCGAACTGCGCGGGTGACACGTTCAGGTTGATCACCGGCCATTGGCCAGGCGACACCCGCTCCCATGCCGCCGCCTGCGCAACCGCCAGTCCAAGCAGCTTCCGGCCGAGCGGACCGATCAGCCCCTTGCGCTCCGCCAACGGGATGAACCGGTCGGGAGGAATGACGCCGAGCCGCGGATGTCGCCATCTCGCCAGCGACTCGAGCGCCACGATGCGCCGCTCGCCCACGGTGATCACCGGCTGGAATGCGATCCAGAGTTCGTCATCGCTGTTCAGCGCCAGATGAAGGTCCTGCTCGAGCTCGACCTCCTGCTTTCGGATGTCGTGCATCGCGTTTGCAAACGCCACGGCCTGGTTGCCCCCGCGGGCCTTGGCCACGTACATGGCCTGGTCGGCGGCTTGCGCCAGGTTGGCGCCTTCGGCTTCCTTCGTGTGCGCGGTGCCGACACTCGCCGCCAGCCGAAAGCTCCTTCCGCCCACTGCATATGGCTGCGAGAGCGACTGCGTGACCGCCCGGCCCAGCTGCTCGGCTTCACCGGCAGTCAGCCCGGCGCAATAGATGGCGAATTCGTCGCCGCCGATACGGCCCACCGAGTGGCCGTTTGCGACGGAACGCAGCCTTTTCGCGACTTCGACCAGAACGCGGTCGCCCTCCTCCGCGCCAAAGGCTTCGTTGACGGCGCGGAAGCCATCCAGGTCGATGAGCAGTTCGCTCGTGGATGCGCCAGCGGCCGAGGTTGGCGTCCCGCTTCGGCGCAGATGCATCATCTTGTTGCGCGTGAGCAGGCCTGTCAGGGTGTCGCGGTTGGCCGCTCGCTGTGTCAGGCGTTCGGCAATGCCACGCAATCGATCGACGCCGTCCGCCCGCACCGTGACGATGGTGACCACGGCCCAGATCAACGCGATGATGAATGCGCTTTGATAGACCAGCAGCACGCCGTCCGGCGGCATCTGAATGCCGGCGGTGCCGAGCCGCTGCGAGACGAGCCAGACGCCGAGCGCCAGTATCAGCGTCGTGCTGGCGAGCAGTCGACGCGCCAGTCTTCCTGGCTCGGATGCGGCGGTGAGCGCCCTCATGAAAGAACGGCGTGACGTGGCGAGCAAAAGCGCCAAGGCCAATGCCGCGGTGCCGGCCACCGTCCATGGCGCCATGGCGCCCTTGAAAGCCGAGAGTCCGCCGAGGTAGCCGGTGAGGGCCACGAAGAGCATGGCCAGCGAGCACGTGGCCAGAAGCTGCGACGCCAGCGAGTGCCGCATCCGCCGGGCAACTTCTCCAAGGCAGAGCAGGAGCAGCGTCCAGGCCACGTTGGACGGCATCGGGATGCCGGCCAACGCAGCCTGCTGATGCGACTCGAGCGTTCCGCGAAACGGCGTCAGCGCATTGAAGAGTTGATCGCCGGTCACAGGAGCCAGCAGCCTGATCGACACCAGGCACAGTGCGGCCACGACGGCGATCCGCGCGATCACACGGGGAAGCCCGGTCGTTTTTCCGGGCACCAGTGCGACGCCGAGAACCAGCAGGCAAAGCGCCGTATAGGGATGCGTGGCCGGCAGGTCGGCTACCGGGCGCCACATGCCCGGCACATCCATCGCATAGCCGAGCAAGACCCAGATGGCGATGCCGCTGCTCAGCGCGGTGCCGGCCATGCGGGCCAGACGTGGCAGGCGCCAATGCGACGACGCGCTGGTGGCGTGTTCGGTCATGTTGCGGCGGCGGAAAAAGAACCGCCGCCTGGCGGAAGCGACGACGCTTGGGTCGACCGCGCCCGGCCGGATCGGTCGGGACTCAGGAACAGCTCGGCGATGGTCTGACGCAGCCAGACGTTCCCCGGGTCCGCATGCTGGCGTTCGTGCCAGTGAAGGTTGACGGCATAGGGCGGGAATTCGATCGGCGACTCGAGCAGCTTCACTTCCTCGCTGGCCGCGAACGCTTCGCCCAGGCTGCGCGGCACCACGACCACCAGGTCGGTCTGCGCGACGATCCGGGCGACACCGAGAAAGCTGGGCACGCGCAGCCCGACCTTGAGCTTCAGCTTGCGCTCCGCCATCGTCTTTTCGACGATCGACGAACCGGTGCCCGACATCGTGACCAGCACGTGGCTTTCCGCCATGAAGGCGGCCAGACCGAGCCGCTGCCGGATGCGTGGATGCTTCGCCGCCACCAGGCACACGAAGCCCTCGTCGGCCAGCGTCCGCTGGAAGAAGCCATTCTCCAGTTGCGGCATGTACCCCACGGCGACCTCCAGCCGGCCCTCCTCCATCCAGCGCGGACTGTCGCTGGAAATCGCCTCCGCCTCGATCCGGACACCGGGCGCGATGCGCTGCAGCCGGTTCACCAGCGTCGGCAGCATCACGACCTGGCGGATGTCGGTCATGCCCACCCGAAAGGTCCGCTGCGTCACGCCGGGGTCGAAGGCCACGCGCGCAATCTGCGTCTGCTGCAGGATGTCGAGCACCCGGCGGATCGACGGCCGGATGTCGGATGCGAAGGCCGTGGGCAGCATGCCGGCGGGCGTGCGTGTGAAGAGCTTGTCGCCGAAGTGCGCACGCAGCTTGCCGAGCGCGCCGCTGGCCGTGGCCTGGGCAATGCCGAGCGCATCGGCAGTGCGCGAAACGCTCTGCGTCTCGAACATCAGATCGAAGACAGCCAGCCATTCGAGATCGAGCTTGGACATGCGAGTTGGGCGCCGGGCGCCGATGGAACGGTGATTGAGCCGCACCCGAGCATGCACGATTTGCGCCGTTCTATCGCGAAAACCGATGGCGGCAATCGGCTGCGCGGTTTGACGCTGGCGCCGTGCAAACCAACACTGGCGGCCTGAGAGACAAGACACGCCCCTGCCGCCATGCCACATACACACCAACTCCACAAACGACATCTGCTCAAGACAGCCGCGATCGCCCTGACGGGCGCTGGCGGATTCGCCAATGCCGCAGCGCCCCGAGCCGACCACACCGCGGCCTTCGTGCTGGTCCACGGCGGCTGGCACGGCGCCTGGTGCTATGAACGCGTCGTGCCGCGCCTGGCCGCGGCCGGCCACGTGGCCATCGCCCGCGACCTGCCGGGCCACGGGCTCGCAGCGCGATGGCCGCACAGCGATGGCGGCTCGCCCGAAGCCTTCGCGGCCGAGCGCTCTCCGCTGGCCGACATCGGCCTCGACGACTACGCCGACAGCGTGATCGCGACGATCGATAGCCTGCGAGCCGCCGGCCATCGCCGCGTGGTGCTGGTGGGCCACAGCATGGGCGGCGTCGCGCTCAGCGCGGTCGGCGAGCGCGCACCGGAGAAGGTGCAGGCGCTGGTCTACCTGGCCGCGCACATCCCCGGACCGAACATGCCGGCTGGCGCCTATTTCGCATTGCCGGAGGCCGCCCACGCACGCGTCGACCCGGCGCTGCTGGGCGACCCGTTCGCGATCGGCGCCTTCCGGATCGACCCGCGGCGCGCCGGCACCGCTTACCGCGCGGCGCTGCGGGCCGCCTTCTACAACGATGCCAGCGACGCCGACTTCGAAGCCGCCGCGCACCTGCTCACGCCGGACATGCCGCTCAAGCCGCTGACCACGCCGGTCGCTGCGAGCGCATCGCGCTGGGGTGCGATCGCGCGCCACTACATCGTCTGCGCGCAGGACAACGCGGTGCCGCCGGCGCTCGCACGCCGCTTCATCGCCGACGCCGATGCGCTGGCGCCGCGCAACCCGACGCAGGTGCACGCGCTGCCGACCGGCCATTCGCCCTTTCTCACCGCGCCCGACGCGCTGGCCGATCTGCTGCTGCGCATCGCGGCTTCGACGCCGAAGGGTTCAACGCACGCCGCGAAAGGCACGCCATGACGCTCGATGCCGTGCTCGACGCGCTCGATCTCTGCACGCCGCGGCTGGCGAAATCGGCCGACTTCTATGCGCTTGCCCTGCAATGCGAGGCCCGCTTCGTGTCGCCCGACACCGTGCACTGCAGCGCGCCCGGCCGCGAACTCCGGCTGCGGCAGGGTGACGCGCACCGGCTGCATGCGAGCCAGTTCCGCCTCGCCTCGCCGCGGGGTCTGTCGGACTACGCCCGGCGCTTCGAAGGCCAGGCCTTCGCTCAGTGGGACGTGGCACATGCCGACGGCCCGCGGCTCACGCTGACCGACCCGGAAGGCCGGTTGATCCGCTTCCATGCGAGTGCATCCACACCCGCGCCGCAAGAGACCGCTGGTACCTGGGAAGCCCGGCTGCAGCACTACGCCGTGCGCACGCCCGACCCCGAGCGCCTGGTGCGCTTCTATGTCGAACAGATCGGCTTCGTCGCTTCCGACTTCGTGCGCGATGCCGATGGCGTGCTGCGCGCGGCCTTTCTGCGCACCGACCACGAACACCATTCGCTCGCGATCTTCCATGCGCCGCAGGTGCGCTTCGATCACTTTTCGTGCGAGACCCGCGACTGGCATCGGCTGCGCGACTGGGCCGACCACATGGGCCGGCAATCGATATCGCTGGTCTGGGGCGTCGGCCGCCACGGGCCCGGCAACGACACCTTCTTCCTGGTGGCCGACCCGGACGGCAACCTCGCCGAAATCTCCTGCGACCTCGAGTCCTGCGAGGACGATCGCCCCGCCGGCCTCTGGGCCCATCACCCCAGCACCCTGAACCAATGGGGCATGGCGATCATGCGGAGCTGAACCATGGTGCGGACGAACGAAACGGCCACGCTCGCGGCCGATGTGTTGATCGTGGGCGCCGGTCCGGTCGGGCTGCTGCTGGCGAACCTGCTGGGCATGCATGGCGTGGACACGCTGGTGATCGAGCGCAACGACGGCACCGTGCGCGAGCCGCGCGCCGTCACGCTCGACGACGAAAGCCTTCGCACGCTGCAGTCCGCCGGACTGTCGGATGCGGTCTTGCAGGACGTGGTGCTCGGCTACGGCGTGCAGTACTTCTCGTGGCGCGGCAAGCCCTTCGCCAGCATCCAGCCGACGCGCCAGGAATTCGGCTACCCGAAGCGCAACGCCTTCAACCAGCCACGGCTCGAACGCGCGCTGGCCGCCGGCTTGCAGCGCTTCCCGCAGGTGCGTGTGCGCTTCGGCCATGAGCTCGAAGGCTTCGAACAGGGCGGAAATGGCGATGGCGATGGCGATGGTGTGCGCTGCGACGTACGCACCGCCGAAGGCCGGGTGCGCATCGATGCGCGCTGGGTCGTCGGCTGCGACGGCGGCCGCAGCAGCGTGCGCGCGCTGTGCGGCATCGCGCTGGCGGGCGCGACCTACGCCGAGCGCTGGCTGATCGTCGACCTGGCGGAGCGCACGCTGCCGCTGCGCCACACGCAGACCTTCTGCGATCCGCTGCGGCCGGCGATCCGGCTGCCCGGCCCGCATGGCACGCTGCGCTACGAGTTCATGCTGCATGCGGGCGAGGACGACGCTTTCGCACTGCACGAGCCGCGGCTGCGCGAGTGGATCGCGCAGCGCCATCCCGAAGATGCCGTGCTGCCGCTGGTGCGCAAGGCCGTCTATGTGTTCCACGCACGCGTGGCCGAGCGCTGGCGCCACGGGCGGGTGCTGCTCGCGGGCGATGCCGCGCACCTCGCGCCGCCCTTCGCCGGCCAGGGCCTGAACAGCGGCCTGCGCGACGCGGCCAACCTCGGCTGGAAGCTCGCGGCCATCACGCGCTGGGGCCTGGGCTCGGACGCAGCGCTGATGGACAGCTACGAGGCCGAGCGCCGCCCGCACGCGCAGGCACTGATCCGCATGGCCTTGCGCATCGGCGCCTTCATGCAACCCAGGAGCCGCGCCAGCGCGGCGGTGATGCAGGCGCTGTTGCGCACGGCCTGCCTGCTGCCGCCGGCGCGCGAGTACGTGCTGCAGTTGCGCTTCAAGCCCAAGGCGCGGCTGCACGCCGGGTGGTTCGAGCGCACGTCGAACGCAGAGCACCTGCCGGAAATGCTGCCGCAGCCGATGGTCGACCGGCCCGACCGCTCGCGCTGCCGCCTCGACGAATTGCTCGGCACCGGCTTTGCCGTGATCGGCTGGGATTCGCCGGCCTTTCGCATTCGGGCGCACGCGCTCGCTCCGCCCGGCGTGCCGGTCCGCGTGGTGGCGCTGACGCCGGCGTACGACGACTTCCTGCCCGCCCGGCAGGCGCAACCAGCGCAGATCGACACGCTGGACGGTGGCGTGCAGCGGGCGCGCGACGACAGCGGCGCGATCGACGCCTTCCTGCATGCGCTGCATGCCGATGCATTGGTCGTGCGTCCTGACCGCTACTGGTGCCGCGTCGTCCCCGCGGGCACCTGGGCCCCGGCGCCTGCCGCCCTGCCCCGCACCCTTCCCGAACCCATTGAAAGCACGACATGAAGTTACTCAGCTACACCCTCGACGGACGCCCTTCCTATGGCGTGGAAGTGCCCGGCGGACTGCTCGATCTCGGCCGGCGGCTCGGTGCCGAATGGCCCACGCTGAAGCGGCTCATCGCCGCCGGCGAACTCGGCCGCGTCCAGGCGCTGCTGCAGACGCCGGCGGACACGCGGCGCGAGGATGTCGTGCTGCTGCCGGTGCTGCCGGACCCCGGCACGATCGTCTGCATCGGACTGAACTACGAAGAACATCGTGCCGAGACCGCGCGCCCGGTGGCGCCGCATCCGACCGTGTTCCTGCGCATCGCAGAATCGCTGCAGGCCCACGACGCGCCGCTGCTGATTCCGCGCGAGTCGACCCGGTTCGACTACGAGGGCGAGCTCGCACTGGTGATCGGCAAGGCCGGCCGGCGCATTGCCGAGCGCGACGCCTGGGACCATATCGCGGGTGTGAGCTGCTTCAACGACGGCAGCGTGCGCGACTGGCAGAGCCACACGCATCAGTTCGGCCCTGGCAAGAACTTCCCGCTCACCGGCGCCTTCGGGCCTGCGCTCGACACGCCCGACGAACTGCCGGCCGACCGCGTGCTGCAGCTGCACACGCGCGTCAACGGCCGCGTGGTGCAGCAGGC
>JAZKDL010000334.1:0-9278 GCA_040387575.1 Pseudomonadota bacterium | reverse complement strand
TGCCGCGCTGGCCACCGTGACCGTATCAGGGGACGCCGCATTGGGTGTGCCGTTGACGGGCGTATCTTGCGTGCCGAAGATCACGTCGTAGGTGCCCGTGACCGTGAACGCCGCGCCGCCAGTGTTCGACAGCGAGGTACAAGCCGTGGCAGCCGTCGAAAGGCTGGTAGGCGTTGTCGCGCAGACGGTCGGGTTGTAGCTTGCGACGTTGCTGGTCTGCGTCGTGCCGATGGCTGCCGTGGAGGACGCTGCAACGATGAAGCTCAGCGTTCCGGACGAGCTGCTGTTGACGTTCGAGATATAGGCCTCGATCGTCTGACCGACCACACGGTATTCGATGGTCGCAGAGCCGCCGGTCTGGACGTCGCTATCAGCATCGGTCAGTTGGCTGCCTGCCAGACCACTCCACACGCCGGAGCCTGCCACATAGGTCAGCCCGGAGGGCAGCGTGTCCTTGATGTACAGCGGTGCGCCGGTCTGGCCATTGTTGATGTAGTTGAGCGTGTAAACCGTCTGCGTGCCACGCGGTCCACTGGTCGCCGGCGTGACCGTCCATGCGGATGAACCGTTCACAGAGGGCAGGCTGATCGACTTGTTGACCGAGAACGCCGCCTGGTTGGTCAGCGTGATGGTGTCCGTATTGGTGGCGGTGGGCGCGGTATACAGCGCGGTCGTCGCGGCCGTGACCGTCACAGTTGCCGCGTTGCTGGGCCATGCGCCGAGCGTTGCAGTCGGCGGCACCGTGTACACGACGACGAACTTCAACTGACCATTGCTGCCGGCGACGGCCTGGGCCGTGGCTGCGCAGGGGGTCGCCGCGGAAGTGGTCGAGCAAAGCGCGGAGCCGGTCGCCTGGCCAGCACCGTTGTCGAGGAAGACCTCGATCTTGGTGAAGTCCGGCGTGGTCGCGCCGTTGCTTTCGGCAACGCTGATGGTGAAGGTGTCGGAACCGTTGCCCGTGTTGGTCAGCGTGTGTGGAACGGTGATCACCGCGCCTGGGCCAGCGCTCTTTGCGCCGTCAGCGGTCACGGTGAAAGACCCGACTTGCTGGACGAAAGTGCTGACCTTGTTGGATGTCGACACCTGGGTGGTGCCTGTCGTGTCGAGGTAGCTCGCCGTAGCGACGTTACCGATCTCGGTGCCGGAAGTTGGCGCCACAGCACTTGCAACAGAGGCACCGAAAAGTGCCGCTGCAGCAACCGCCGCAATGCCAGACCAGCGCGCAAGCGGCCGGAGGCCCGAGCGCTTGGACTGTGTGGTGGTAGTCAATTCATTTCTCCTCTTTGAAAACAGCAACTGCTGCAAATGGGTTCAGGACGAGCGCTCAACGAGTGGCACTCGGCGTGGCTGATGCCGCGGAGGCAACGGGGGGCACGACACTCAGTACCCGCACGCGGGCACTGACTTCGGTCACGCCACCTGCCGGCAACTGACCCAGGCTCCACTGCAGCGTCCGGTAGTCGGCGTAGGGGACGGGCTCTGGCCTGGCCTTTCCGCTCGGTGTATGCATGAGCGGCTCTGCGGCGTACTTGCCGTCCTTGGTTGCTGCGAGGAGCAAAGCGGATCCCGGCTTGCCGGACTTGGCGAGGTATTCGGTTTCTTCCGGGATGGGCAGAACCGCCTTGATGTCTTTGACGGCGGCGGCGCCCGAATTTGTGTACTTGACTCGGTACTCGATGACATCACCGGGTTTGACGGTCGGCGCGGCTTCCAGCTGCTCCTTGCCTTGCGCATCGGTGATGACGCGAACCTGAGTGAGTTCGGCACGAACCTGCTTGGAAGAGGCTGCTTGCGCAGCATTCACCGCTGGCAGGGTGGGCGCTGTCTGAGCAGATGCGCCGGCGGCGAACAGCAATGAGGATGTAAAGAAAATCAACGAAGCCCTGGCATGAAAACGCCGGGACCGACGAGGAGAGAAGTGCATGGCGGCTACCTGGTTGGTGGAATAGGGGCGCGACGCTGCTATTCACCAGCCAGGGCTCCAGGAGGAGCGCCTGCAGGAGCGCGCAGAATCACGGACGGGATGATTGGTCGATCGATCCCCGCGAAGTGCGCGATGTAACGAAATACGTTTTTGGGTTAATGAAGCGTGTGTTTTGTCGTTTGAAATTTCATCTGCACAGGCCTTGGGAACGCGCATTAGTTGGCAAAAGTGGTCTGTTTTGCAGATGCCCCAGCCGCCGTACACGCGTAAAAAAAGCGGCCTGAGCCGCTTCTTCTGGTGGTTTCCGCCGTTCAGTCTTGCGGTAACAGCCGAATATTCAGATCCCAGGCATAGCCGTCATCGATCCGCACATCGAATTTGCCGACGCCTTCCTCCAATTCGGCCCGACTGCTGAGCAACGATTGAAGAAACGGCTGACGGACGCCCGTCGTTGGCGTCATCTTGAGGTGGGCGACCAGGCGCAATGACTGGTGGCCTAGGGCCTGTATCGTCAGCCGCACATCATGTGCTGCCAGCTTGGGCCAGGCGACGAACACCTCGCGCAGCAGTACAGCGAGACCATGATCGAGAACGGAGATCCCGCTGAGGTCACCGATCTCTCGAAAATCCAATCGGACGCCGACCAGAGAGGCCTTGAGCGACAGCATCACCTTGCAGACATTCCACTCGTCGGCCACCGTCTGCCGAACTCTGGCCATGTGCATCTGATGACCCAGACCATGCTCGGCAATGATGTAGTCGGCCAGCAACGCAACGGCCGGAATCTCGCGGCCGAGCTGGGTATACAACTCCATACCCAGATTGTTCAATGCATTCAGGATGAGATGGCTATCGAGCCGGTAGGGAGCGAATCCCACGGGGGCGTCTTCTGCAGAAGTCATTCGCAACGGTTCCTTGGTGGCACGTCCGGAAGACGCACTTGACGGGCGCAAAACGCGGAGCTGTTCCGCCAGGACAAAACCGCCCGAAGAGACGCCCGGCCGCGACTCTACCCTCGCTGCCGCTGCAGCGATACGGTTGCGGCGGCAAAGAGCGACAGACCGACGTCGGCGCTGTAGTCAGCGTCACTCCTGAGGGGGCGAAGGGTCCGTCGCGTGCGGCAGCAATGCAGCCAACGTTGCAAGACTGTCAGCTTCTTCCACCGACTTGTCTTCGCGCCAGCGCAGCATGCGCGGAAACCGCACGGCGATGCCGCTCTTGTGCCGCGTGCTGCGCGCGATGCCTTCGAAGCCCAGCTCGAACACCAAGGTGGGGCGCACACTGCGCACGGGACCGAAGCTTTCGATGGTCGTTTTGCGGATGACTGCATCGACCCGTGCCATCTCGGCGTCGGTAAGGCCGGAGTAGGCCTTGGCGAAGGGGACCAGCTTGCGAGCAGCCTCGTTCGATGGGCCGTCCCACACGGCGAAGGTGTAGTCGCTGTAGAGGCTGGCGCGCCGCCCGTGGCCGCGTTGCGCATAAATCAACACCGCATCGATGCTCAGCGGGTCGATCTTCCATTTCCACCAGACCCCCACATCCTTGGTACGGCCGACGCCATAGTGCGCATTGCGCTGTTTGAGCATCATGCCCTCCACCCCGATCGATCGCGCGGCCTCACGCTGGCGGGAGAGATCGGCCCACGTATTGCCGGTGAGCATTGGACTGGCGATGAGCTGTGGATGCTGTGCCTGTGCAATGAGTGCGTCGAGCAGGGCGCGACGCTCATGCTGCGGATGGGCACGCAGATCGGCTCCCTGCCATTCGAGCAGGTCGTAGGCGAGCAGCACAACAGGAATCTCGCGCAGTAGTTTTGGGCCGAGCGTCTTTCGGCCGATACGCCGCTGCAATTCTGCAAACGGCTGCACCCGGTCTTCACGCCATACCACGATCTCCCCATCGAGCACACAGTCGTCGGGCAGCGCCTCGCCGAGTGCCGCAAGTTCAGGAAAGCGATCGGTCACGAGTTCTTCACCGCGCGACCAGAGCGACACGGCACCTGCGCGCCGCACGAGTTGCGCGCGGATGCCGTCCCATTTCCATTCCACGATCCACTCGGAAGGCCCCCCCAGCAGCGCATCGAACTGATCGACCGGTACGTTGAACGGATGCGCCAGAAAAAAGGGATAGGGCTGGCCGCTGGTCTTGCGGTCGAGCTCGCCGCTGCTCTCTGGCGCGATCAGGCCGGCGTAGTCTTCGGCCGTGGGCTGGCCGCTGATGTGGGTGTAGCCCATCAACCGTTGCGCGACGCGTTTGGCGTCGATCTGGCCGACAGCCGCCAGCGCCTGCGTGACCTGCAGCCGCGAGACGCCAACGCGAAAGCTGCCAGTGATCAGCTTGAAGTAAACCAATCGCTCGTCGACCGCGAGTCGCCGCCACTGCAGCCGAAGCACATCGGCAAGCGCCTCGGGCGGCATCTTGCGCAGTGGCAACAGGTGTTGTTCGATCCAGTCCGCCAGCCCGAGATTCAGCGGCTCGCCGGGTGCCGGAAGCAGAAGAGAGATGGTCTCTGCCAGGTCGCCGACGGCCTCGTAGCTTTCATCGAAGAGCCATTCCGGGAGGCCTGCGGCCTCCCGGGCGAGCAGGCGCAGCAACCGTGTCGGTACCAGTTGACGTGGCCGTCCACCTGCAAGGAAATAAACGGCCCAGGCACTGTCTTGCGGCGCGGCCGCATGCAGATAGCGCTGCAATGCTGCCTGTTTGGCGAGACTCGATGTGGTGGCATCGAGTTCGCGGTAGAGCGTGGCGAAGGCCTTCATGTTTTCGCCTCCGCGCCGGCCGGGTCCGGAGCCACGGGTTGTTCGTCCTCGTCGCCGTATTCGGTCTTGAAGCCCTGCGCCTCCAGACCGTTCTCGGTCAGCCACCGCACCAGCACTGCAACGCTGCCATGAGTGACGAAGACACGCTCGGCACCCGTGCCCGCGATGGCCTTCTGCAATCCCGGCCAGTCGGCGTGGTCGGACATCACGAAACCTCGATCAACGCCGCGACGCCGACGCGTACCACGCAGCTGCATCCAGCCACTCGCGAACGCATCCGCATAAGCGCCGAAGCGACGCATCCAGGGCGTGCCCTGCGCGGAAGGCGGCGCCAGGACGAGCGCACGCTTCAGCATTTGCGCATCGACCCCCGGATCGGTCACACGCACCGTCGGCGGCAGTGCAACGCCCGCCGCACGGTAAACGGCGTTGAGCGGCTCGACCGCGCCATGCACGACGATCGGCCCTATCGACGCATCCACGCCGTGCAGGATCCGCTGCGCCTTGCCGAAGGCATAACAGAACAATACCGAGGCGCGGCCGTCATCGGCATTGCGGCGCCACCAAGCATCGATTTCCGCAAACAACGCTGCCTGCGTGGGCCAGCGGTAGATCGGCAAGCCGAAAGTCGATTCGGTGATGAAGGTGTCGCATGGGACTGGCTCGAAAGGAGCGCAGGTGCCATCCGGTTCAGTCTTGTAGTCGCCAGAGGCCACCCACACCCGACCGCCATGCTCGAGACGAACCTGCGCCGATCCCAGCACGTGGCCGGCTGGATGCAGCGACACACGCACGCCATGGTGCGTGATGCTCTCGCCATAAGGCAGTGTCTGCAGCGTCAGCTCGGCGCCCAGCCGGGCGCGAAGGATGCCTTCGCTGTCCGTATGGGCCAAGTAATGCGAATGACCGACACGGGCATGGTCTGAGTGCCCATGCGTGATCACCGCACGCCCGACTGGTCGCCACGGGTCTATATAAAAGTCCCCTGGTGGGCAATACAGGCCTTCGGGCCGCGCGACAACCAGGTCATCGTTGCGCCGTGGATCTTGTTCTGGCAACTTGTCGGCCATCGCTCTTGGCACCTCGTGAGGACTCATGCCTCGCATCGTAGGGCGATGCACCTCGAAGCGAACAACACGTGGGCGCGAAGCCCTGTGGGCAGCAGCCTACGAAGAGTCCGGCAGATGGATCGAATCCACGGCGCTTCGGCTGGCGTATGAACAGGATCAACGCATCGAGGTGCGGAATCACGATAACCCGCACCAACAGCGCATCGCCCGCCGACCTTCCGACCGGAGAATTGCAACGTGACTGCACGCTCCGCCCCCAACGCGCCATGACGTCCTGGCCTCTCCGGACGCTGCGCGCTTTCGGCTCGCTCAAGGTTCGCATCACCATCGGTACGGTCGCAGCGCTGATCGCGGGGCTCGGACTGATCACGTTGATGCTGGTGAACCGCGCGCAGCAGGACACGTTGCGCGCAGAGCGCCAGCGCGAGCTCGCGGATGCAGCACGCACTGCAACGTTACTGGCGACCCGCGCGGTTGCACTGCAGCGCGCCTTGCTCGTCGTGGCATTCCAGTTGAACGAGGCCACGGTGCGCGATGACACAGCCCTGGCGCGGTTCATCGAAGGCCAACCGGTACTGCGCGGCATGTTCACCGACGTTTTCGTCGCGACGCCGGACGGCGATCTCCGACTGCTGGCCAACGAGAACGGCGTGAACACACCCGAACTCAACTTGGGCGACCGCTCGTATTTCAAGCGCACGCTGTCGGAGGGCCGGCCGATCATCTCGCCGCCCATCCCGAGTCGCCTGTCCGGTGAACCCGTGGTCGTATTCACCCAGCCTGTGCGCGGTCCAGCCGGCATTCATGCAGTGATCGGCGGTGGCCTGCGGCTGAGCCGACGCGACATGCTGGAGGGTTTGATCGAAACGCAGGAGGCCGAGGGCGACGCGCGAGTGGTGGTGACGGATTCAAGTGGACTCGTGCTGGCCCATCCGGACGCTGCCCTGCTCGCCCGTCCCTTGTCGGATGACCCGCGACTCGCGCAGGCATTTGCTGCCTGGGTCGCGGCGGGCAGCCCGGTCGAGCCATTGGGAATCGGTCTGCCGCAGCCAGGCGAACTCGTCAGTGCGGCGGGTGTACCAGGCCCGGATTGGATGGTTTGGCGTGCGCGTCCCGAAGATCAGTTGCTTGCTCCGCTCCGCGATGCGCGTCGCGACGTCATGCGCTGGGCACTCGGCCTGACGCTGCTCCTGTCCGCCGCCATGTTGGCGCTGCTCTGGTGGCTGTTGCGGCCACTCACACTGCTCGAGCGACGTGCCCAGCACCTGTTCGACGGCACGATGCCCCCGCGTGACGGCTGGCCAGTGGCGGGTGGGGAGATCGGCAGTCTCAGTCGCGTGCTGCGCAAAGTCGGCATGGAGCGCGCACAGCTTGAAGTGGCAAACAACGAGGTCCTGGTGCGCCTTAATTCCGTGATGAGCGCAGCGCCCGTTGGCATCGCCTTTCTGCGCGCGTACCGCTTCGAATTGGTGAGCCCGGAGTTCTGCCGCCTTTTCGGGTTGCGAGAAGATGAATTGCTCGGGCAACCTGCCAGCACCGTCATCGCCTCGGTGGACGATTACGCGGCCTTCGTCGCACAAGAACTCGAGTCGTTCCGCGCTAGCCGGTCGTATGCCGGCGAATGGCGAATGCGGCGGCGCGACGGCGCAGTCTTCTGGGCGGGGCTGCGCAGCAAGCCGGTGGACGTAGAGGACCCCGCGCAAGGCGCCATATGGACGGTGAACAACATCGACGATCTGCGAACTGCACGAGAGCAGCTCGAATGGGCTGCCGCACACGATCCACTCACAGGTTTGGCTAACCGTACATCCTTCGACCTGCGTGCACGCGAACTGATCGACGCGCTGCCGCAGTCCATGCCGTGCGCCATGATGTTCATCGACCTCGATCACTTCAAGCCGGTGAACGACACCGCGGGTCACGTCATGGGCGACGTGATGCTCCGCGCTGTTGCCGCAGCCGTGACCTCTCAAGTGCGAGGCGGCGATATGGTCGCCAGGCTTGGCGGTGACGAGTTTGCGTTGCTGCTCGAAAACTGCTCGCTGGACGTCGCAACACAGTTGGGGCATGACGTGCTCGATGCCATCCGCGGGATTGCGTTGCCATGGGAAGAACGCGTGCTGCGCGTGGGTGCCAGCCTGGGCATCGCGGGCCTGCTGCCGCGCATGGAGAGTGTGGAAGCCTGGGTCGAAGAAGCTGATGCTGCCTGCTACGCAGCCAAGGGTGCGGGACGCAACACGGTGCGGGTGGCTCCAGCCATCACGACGACTGCGCCCAAGGACATTTGAGGATGCAGAGCGCCGGACGTCGCGTGCTGGTCGATGTCAGAATTTTCCGTTTCCGTTCTTCCACGCCGAGCGCGGTGCGATCTCCTCGATCACGTCCCAATGCTCGACGATCGCGCCGTTCTCGAGCCTGAACATGTCGTAGAACGACGTGGGGACACCGGCCCCCTGGCCGAAGAGACCTTCGCTCATGACGAGCACGAAGTTGCCTTCACCCAGTACCTTGTGGAGTTTGGTGAAACGCATCGCAATGTCGTTGTGGCCGAAATACGCAAGGACCTCACGGAATGCCAGCAGTCCGTCCGCGCCATCAGGGTTGTGCTGCAGGTAGACATCCCCTTGGATGTAGCGGTCGTAGGTATCGCCACCCAGCAACCAGTTCTCCATCACGAAATCGCGCACGATCTGTTTGTTGGCTGCGGTTCGGTCAAGGTCAGCGATATCCACATGGCCGTCGATCTGCGTACGACCGCTGCGATTGCGTGTTCGGGTTTCGATCAGGTTGTCCCAATGCTCGACGATTTTTCCGTCTTCGAAACGGAAAACATCGAAGCCGACTTTGGGTCCGAAAAAATCGTATTCGGTATGGGTAAAGACGAAATCTCCATCTTCGAACGCCCTCACGACGCGAGCTTTGAGCGTCCCGACCGGCACGCTCCGCACCGTTGCACCGATGCCGGCAACCCCATCGACCAGCGACAGGTTGTGCTGGATGTACTTCGTCGGGTTGATGTGTGCGAAAGCGCCGGCATCGCCGTTTTCGATGGCGTTCAAGACCGCCACGGCTTTTTGCTTGTTCGAGAGGATGGACATTGCGGCTCTTCCATTGGATGGTTTGGACGTGTGGAAGCCATGTCCTGACCAGGACTTGGCGGGCCGCGGATTAGGCCCGCGAACATCCATCGCGAGCGATGCCACTACCGAGCAAGGCGTTTGGAGGAACGAATTGCAGCGAATCGAGCAGCAACCCATAGAGTGCCGCCAAAACGAAAAAACCGCCCGAAGGCGGCTGGTTCAGAAAGTCCATAGCGACACGTGGTCGCTATGGCTCACTTCTTTTGGCGGTACTTGCGCAGCGCAGCGATCTGTGCGGCCATCACGGCGAGTTCTGACTGCGCCATCGCGATGTCGATGTCGCTCTTGGCGTTCTTCAGCGCTTCCTCGGCAGCGGCCTTGGCCTGGTTCGCCTTCTCGTCGTCGAGGTCCTTGCCGCGGATCGCGGTGTCGGACAGCACGGTCA
>JAZKDL010000333.1:0-8183 GCA_040387575.1 Pseudomonadota bacterium | reverse complement strand
GCCACCAGCGTCGGGATGCCGATGCCGAGGTTCACGTAGAAGCCGTCTTCGAGTTCCTGCGCCGCGCGTGCGGCCATCTGGTCTTGGGTCCAGGGCATGTCAGGCTCCCTCTTTCTTGTTGGCGGGGACGGTGGGAACGGGCAATTCGTCGATGACGGCGGCCTGCGCGATCACGGCCTGGGCCTCGACCTTGGCAGCGGCCACGTCGACCGGCTTCGCCGCGCTCACGGTGCGCTTCTCGATGCGTTTCTCGGGCGTCGCGTTGAGCACGATGCGGTGCACGTAGATGCCCGGCAGATGGATGTCGTCGGGGGCGAGTTCGCCCAGTTCGACGATCTTCTCGACTTCCACGATGCAGACCTTGCCGGCCATCGCGGCGGCCGGGTTGAAGTTGCGCGCCGTCAGGCGGAAGCGCAGGTTGCCGGAGGTGTCGGCCACATCGGCCTTGACCAGCGCCACGTCGGGCACCAGCGAACGTTCCATCACGTAGGTTTCACCATCGAACTCGCGCAGCTCCTTGCCTTCGGCCACTTGCGTGCCGACGCCGGTCTTGGTGAAGAAGGCCGGAATGCCGGCGCCACCGGCGCGCAGCTTCTCGGCCAGCGTGCCCTGCGGCGTGAATTCGAGTTCGAGTTCGCCGGCCAGGTACTGGCGCTCGAACTCCTTGTTCTCGCCGACGTAGCTGGCGATCATCTTCTTGATCTGCCGCGTCTCGAGCAGCTTGCCGAGACCGAAGCCGTCGACACCCGCGTTGTTCGACACGCAGGTCAGGTCCTTGACGCCGCTGTCCTTCAGCGCCTCGATCAGCGCCTCGGGGATGCCGCACAGGCCGAAGCCGCCGACAGCCAGCATCTGGCCATCGGCCACGACGCCCTTGAGCGCCGCATTGGCGTCGGGATAAATCTTGTTCACCATGGCTTGTGATCCTCGCTCGGTGATGGTTGATGGAAGAGAACGGAAACTGCAGCGACGATACTACGTAGCCGTATACGTAGTATTTCGTAATGGCGACACCTGAGACACCCGCATCGGTCCCGCTTCGCAGCCCCGACGACCTCGACTACCGGCGTGCCTTCGAGCACGCGCCGGTCGGCATGGTGCTGTCGCGCAATCGGACCATGGTCGACTGCAACGCGCAGCTGTGCGAGATGTTCGGCGCCACGCGGCAGGCGCTGGTCGGCCAGTCGTTTCGTGTGCTCTACCCGAGCGTCGCCGAATTCGAGCGGATCGGCAAGCGCATGGAACCGATCCTGAACGCGAGCGGCCGCTATGCCGACAACCGCATGATGCGGCGGCTCGACGGCCCCTTGCGCGGCGAGACCTTCTGGTGCCACGTGACCGGCCATGCGCTGAACCGCGCACTGCCACATGAAGCCGGCATCTGGACTTTCGAAGACCTCGGCTCGCGCCGCGCGGGCAAGGCACAGCTCACGCCGCGCGAACGAGAAGTCGCCGCGCAGGTGATGCAGGGACTGACATCGAAGGAGATCGGGCGTGTGCTCGGCATCAGCCATCGCACGGTCGAACTGCACCGCGCGCGGCTGATGCGCAAGTACGGCGCCGCGACCACGGCCGAGCTGGTGCAGAAGCTCATGGCGGGCTGAACTGAATCACGCCGCAGGCGTGTGCGGCCTGCGCCTACACCCTGGGTCCGCGGGGCTGGGGCAACATCACAAGCCGATCACCACCGACGCTCCCTGCGCCTCTGCATGCTCGACCGACGTTCCTTCCTCGCCGCGGGCACCGCCTCGCTGGCCCTCGCCTCTCTCGGACTGTCCGCCGAAGCACTCGCTGCCACCGGCCTCAAGCTGGGCACGCCAAGCCCCTTCTCTCTCGACCGCCTGACGGCACTCGCGAAGTCGCTGGCGACCAAGCCCTATGTCGCCGACAAGCCGCCAGCGCCCGAGGTGGTCGAGCGCATCGACTACGAGGCGCACGGCAAGATCCGCTTCGACACCGAGAGCGCGCTGTTCCGCAACGGACCGGGCGCCTTCCCGGTCACCTTCTTCCATCTGGGCCGCTTCTTCCCGACGCCGGTGCACATGCATGTGCTGGACGCAGCCGGCGCCGGTGCCGAGTCTGCTCAGGCGCGAGAGATCCTCTACGACCCGGCCTACTTCACGATGCCGCCCGACAGCCCGGCGAGGCAGTTGCCGCAAGGCGCCGGCTTCGCGGGCTTCCGCTTCCAGGAAAGCCGGCTCGGCGACCAGCAGAAGCTCGACTGGCAGAAGAACGACTGGGTCGCCTTTCTCGGCGCCTCGTACTTCCGAGCGATCGGCGGACTCTTCCAGTACGGCCTGTCGGCGCGCGGCATCGCGGTGAACGTGGCCGTGGCGGACCGGCCGGAAGAATTCCCGGCCTTCACCCGTTTCTACTTCGAGCCACCGGCCGATGGCAGCGACACGGTCACGGTGTATGCGCTCCTCGAAGGGCCGAGCATCACCGGCGCCTACCGCTTCGTCATGCAGCGCACGCAGGCCGTGGTGATGGACATCGACTGCCGACTGTTCCTGCGGCGCGACGTGGCGCGGCTGGGCATCGCGCCGCTGACGTCGATGTTCTGGTACGGCGAAACCACCAAGCCGAACGGCATCGACTGGCGACCCGAGGTGCACGACTCCGACGGCCTGGCGATGTGGACCGGCGGCGGTGAACGCATCTGGCGGCCATTGAACAATCCGACCCAGCCACGCGCGTCCGCCTTCGCCGATGCGAAGCCGCGCGGCTTCGGCCTGCTGCAGCGCGACCGCAACTTCGACCACTACCAGGACGGCGTGTTCTACGACAAGCGCCCGAGCCTGTGGGTCGAGCCGGTCGGCGACTGGGGCGAAGGCGAGGTGCAGTTGATCGAGATCCAGACCGACGACGAGATCCACGACAACATCGTCGCCTTGTGGGTGCCGAAGGCGCCTGCCACGCAGGGCTCGGCTTATGCGCTGCGCTACCGCCTGCACTGGACCGACCGCGAGCCCTACGCGCCAGCGCTGGCGGAGTGCGTGGCGACACGCATCGGCCGTGGCGGGCAGCCGGGCCAGCCCAGGCCGGCGGGCGTGCGCAAGTTCATGGTCGAGTTTCGCGGCGGCACGCTGGCGAACCTGCCCTTCGGAACCAAGCCGGAGCTGGTGCTGACGGCGTCGCGTGGCAGCTTCTCGTACACGTTCTCGGAGCCGGTGCCGAACGGCGTTCCGGGCCACTGGCGCGCGCAGTTCGACTTCAGCGTCGACGGCACCGAACCGGTCGACCTGCGGCTGTACCTGAAGACCGGCGGCCAGGCGCTCACGGAGACCTGGTTGTACCAGTACCAGCCGGTCGGCTGAGCCAGCAGATCGCGTTCGCCCTCAGGGAAAAGGCGCGCCGTACGGCGCAAAGAGCGCAACGGTCCAGTCGACGAAGGCCCGCAGTCTGGTGCGCAGGTGGCGCTCGGGCGGATACACGAGCCAGATCGACTGTTCACCCTGCGGCCATTCCGCCAGCACGGGAACCAGCAAACCACTGTGGAAGTGCGGCTGCGCCATGAAGCGGAAAGTCTGCGCCAGCCCGATGCCGGTCAAGGTCGCGGACAGATGCGCCGTGCTTTCGTTGACGGACACGATGCAGGGCAAGTCGATGTTCTCCAGGGTGTCGCCGATGCCGTAACGCAGTGGCAGCGTCCGGCCGGTGCGCGGCGATACATAGCCCACGGCCTCATGGCCTTCCCTCAGTTGCGCCGGCGACGTCGGTATGCCGTGCCGTTCCACATAGCCAGGCGTGGCACAGGTGACGAAGGGCAGTTCCGCGATGCGCCGCGCCACCAGCGTGCTGTCGTCCAGCGCAGTACCGCGGATCACGCAGTCGACGCCCTCCCCGATCAGGTCGACCGACCTGTCGCTCACGCCGAGTTCGATGCGGATGTCCGGATAGCGCGCGTGGAAGTCCGGCAGCGCGGGGATCAGGATGAGGTTGGCGATCGACGATCCGACATCGACGCGCAGCCGGCCCGTCGGACTGATGCGCGCCTGCGTCACCTCGGCCTCGATGTCCTCGATCTCGGCGAGCACGCGGGCCGTTCGTTCGTAGTAGGCCGCGCCCTCCGCCGTCACCGTGAGGCGGCGCGTCGTGCGCTGCAGCAGCTTCACCCGCAAATGCGACTCGAGCTGCTGCACAAGTTTGGTCACGCTGGGCTTGGGCATCTGCAGCGAATCGGCGGCGCCGGTGAATGAATTGGCTTCGACCACGCGGGCGAACACGCGCATTGCGAGCATCTGGTCCATGGACTTCCTGCATCAAGGATAGAGCGCCAATTATTAGCTCTAAAGAAATAAAGATGTGCATCCCAGAGACTTGGTTCTAGGGCATCGAAGTTGGAAACTTCATTCCAGGCGCAACTTCTGCACTTCATTTGTTTCACCCGAAGGAAAAATCATGGCATCCAAGCTCACCGACAAGATCGCACTCGTCACCGGCGGCAGCAGCGGCCTCGGGCTGGCAACGGCCAAGCGGCTCGCCAGCGAAGGCGCTTATGTCTTCATCACCGGCCGGCGGCAGGCCGAACTCGACGCCGCGGTGCAGGCCATCGGTACCAACGCCGCCGGACTGCAGGGCGATGTGTCGAACCTGGCCGATCTCGACCGCATCTACGCGGCGATCGGACAGCTGAAGGGACGCCTCGACATCCTCTTCGCCAATGCTGGCGGCGGCGGGCTCGCGCCGCTGGGCCAGATCACCGAAGAACACTTCGACAAGACCTTCGCCACCAACGTGCGCGGCCTGCTCTTCACCGTGCAGAAGGCCTTGCCGCTGATGCCGCGTGGCGCGTCGATCGTGCTCAACGCATCGACCACGTCGATCAAGGGCACGCCCGCCTTCAGCGTCTACAGCGCCAGCAAGGCCGCGGTGCGCAGCTTCGCGCGCAACTGGACGCTCGACCTGAAGGAGCTCGGCATTCGCGTCAACGCGGTCAGCCCGGGCCTGGTGCCGACGCCGGGCTACGACCTCATGGGGCTGACCAAGGAACAGGTGCAGGGCTTCGTCGACTTCCAGGTGCAGAGCATTCCACTGGGCCGCGTGGGCACACCCGACGAGATCGCCAAGGCCGTGGTCTTCCTGGCGTCGGACGACAGCAGCTTCGTGAACGGCATCGAGCTGTTCGTCGATGGCGGCATGGCGCAGATCTGAGGCGCCGAGGCGCGTTGTCGGGGCATTGTTGGCGCACAGGAAACACACTGCTGGCGCCAGGCATCTTGGTGACCGGCGGTGAAGCCGCCACACTGCGAGGCCGTTTCGCTCCCATGGCCTCGCCGATGAACCCGCCCTCTTCCTGCACCACCTGCGATGAACTGATCGCAGCGCCCGCCCCGGTCGCCTCGAGCGTCGCCAGCACGCCGCGCTCCGCCTGGCTGGCCGTCGCCTCCATCGCCGTCGGCACCTTCGTGATGGTGACGACCGAGTTCCTGCCGGTCGGCCTTCTCACCGACATCGCACAGGGCTTGAACGTGTCTGCCGGCACGGCCGGGCTGATGGTGACGATGCCCGGCGTGCTGGCCGCGTTGGCCGCACCCGCGCTCACCGTCGCGGCCGGCCGCCTCGACCGCCGCACGGTGGTGCTGTCGCTCACCGCGCTGCTACTCGTGTCGAACCTGCTGGCCGCTTTCGCGCCGGGCTTCTCGACGATGCTGGTGGCGCGCATGCTGCTCGGCCTGTGCGTCGGCGGCTTCTGGAGCTTCGCGCCCGCGGTCGGCACGCAACTCGTGCCGGAGGCCGACCGGCCCCGCGCCATGTCGATGATCCTGGCCGGCATCTCGGTCGGCACCGTGCTCGGTGTGCCGGCCGGTGCGCTGCTCGGCAGCCTTGCCGGATGGCGCTCCGCATTCGCGGCGTCGGCCATCCTCACCGTGGCCGTGCTGCTGGTACAACTGTGGCTGCTGCCGGCGGTGCCTGCAGCGCGCGCCATCCGCGTCGCCGACCTGCTGATGCCGCTGACGCGCCGTGTGGCAGCCGTCGGCCTGGCGGCGGTGGTGTTGCTGGTGGCCGGCCACTTCGCGGCTTATACCTATCTCAAGCCGCTGCTGCAGGACGTGTTCGCGCTGTCGCCGACGATGGTCACGGTGTTGCTGCTGGTCTATGGGGCGGCCGGTTTTGCCGGCAATTTCATCGGCGGCAACCTGGTGGCGCGCAGCACGCTGTCGGCCTTGCTGGCGACCGCGCTGCTGCTGGCCGCGTCGCTGCTGCTGTCGACGATGGTGGGAACGGGCCTGATGGCCGGAATGGCAGTCGTGATCGCCTGGGGCATCGCCTTCGGCATGGTGCCGCCATCGGCCACCGGCTGGATGCTGCAGGCCTTGCCTGACGCGCCCGAGGCCGGCCAGGCAATGCTGGTGATGGCGTTTCAGGTAGCGATCGCGTCCGGCGCACTGCTCGGCGGCCTGGCCGTGGACGGCAGCGGCATCGCGAGTGCGATGCTGCTCGGCAGCGCGCTGGTGCTCGGCGCGGCGACCGTGGCGATCGTGTTCGGGCGTGCGCGGCGCACGCCGGCGCTCAACGCCCCCTGACCGAGATCAGTTCGACTTCGAAGTTCAGCGTCGCGTTCGGCGGGATCACGCCGCCCGCGCCACGCGAACCATAAGCGATGGCCGGCGGGCAGGTCAGCTTGGCCTTGCCGCCCGGCTTCATCATCTGCACGCCTTCGGTCCAGCACGGGATCACGCCGTTCAGCGGGAACTCGATCGGCTCGCCGCGCTTGTAGGAGCTGTCGAATTCCTTGCCGTCGAGCAGCGTGCCGCGGTAGTGGACCTTGACGGTGTCCGACGCCGTCGGCGACGTGCCCGTGCCGTCTTTCAGCGACTGGTAGACCAGGCCGCTCGAGGTGGTGACGGGCGGCTTCTGCGCGAAGGCGGCCGGCAGGATGCAGGCGGAAATGAGTGCGGCACAGGCGATGGAACGAAGCGGATGGAACATGAACCGGTTTCCTTGGGGTGTGACAACCGGCCATTATCAAACACCGTCAACTGGCCATTCGATGGCAGTCCCGAAGCTGCGCACCAAGACTGCGCCTGGTCACGCAGCTGCCCCGGAAAGTCCACGGCCGAGCACGAAGTCGCGTCGCAATACGGGCATCGGCGTCTCGACCACAGCGCCATACGGCGTCGTCCCCGGCGCCGCAGTGCCGAGCACTTCGATCAGCGAATCCTTGACGCCGAAAACCACGTCCGAATCGAGGTAGTCGCTGTCCGCCAGGAACAGATGGGTGACCAGCGTTTCGTGCCCGGGTGCGGCCACCATGAAGTGCACGTGCGCCGGGCGGAATGGGTGGCGGCCTTGCGCGTCGAGCATCTGCCCGACCGGCCCGTCATCGGGGATCGGGTACGCGGCCGGCACCGCGCCGATCACCCAGAAGTTTCCGTCGGCGTCGGTGCGGACCCTTGCGCGGCCGCTCATCTTCGCGCCGTCTTTCTGCACGTCGTAGAAACCGGCATCGTCCGCGTGCCAGATGTCCACGCTGGCGTCGGCCAAGGGTTGACCGTCGACGCTGCGCACGGACCCTTCGATCAGCAGCGCCGGCCCTTCACCGGGCTCCGCGATGCGTGTGCCTTGGGGCACCTCGGGCGCATGCTGCACGTAGAACGGGCCCAGCACCGTCGTTTCGGTCGCGGTACCCGGAAGCCGATGGTTGATCGCGTCGACGAGCATCGAGACACCCAGCGCGTCGGACAGCAGGATGAACTCCTGCCGCGTGGCGCTGCACATCTGGCCGGTACGTGTGAGGAAATCGATGGCCTGCGCCCATTCGGCCTGCGTGGGCTCGATGTCTCGCACGAAGTCATGCAGATGGCGCACCAGCGAAGCGCTGATCTGTTGCACGCGCGGCGACGGGCTGTCCGCAAGACGCGCGATCACCGCGTCGGTGATGTTCTTTTCGTCGAAGTTGCGCATGGTGTCTCAATCCAGTGTGGGCGCCGTGCCATCGAAGGCGCGGCGAAGCAGGTTGCGGAGTGGCGCTTGCTCCATCGGCCTTGGGTTCCAGTAGCTGTCGCCGAGGACCAGATCCAGCGCATGTTGCAACCCTTCTTCAGCATTCCGATGTCGCGCAGCGAAGCCGGAAGACCGAGCCGTCCGAGCATACCGTGCACATCCGTCCATGGCGCGTTGCCGCCACCGAGCGCACGGCCCAGCCGGGCCATCGCTTCGGGTGCCGCCGACGCGTTGTA
>JAZKDL010000332.1:0-6750 GCA_040387575.1 Pseudomonadota bacterium | reverse complement strand
GAGGCCGCAGGCCGGGGGACATTCGCGGAGGGGAGTACGCCGTCGGCGTGAGCCCACCCCGAACCAGGCACACGCAGTACGCAGCGAACGAAGAAGCAAGCCCTCATGCTCAAGCCGTCGCCTTGGTACCACCGAAGGTCGTCTGCTTGACGAACTTCGACGTGAGATGGTCGCCCGAAGAAATCGGCGCGTACTTCGGCGCTTCGCCCGGCGCCAGGCAGCTCGGCAGGCACTCGACCATCGCGTCGTAGTTGGGCTGGTGGAAGAACACCAGCGACTGCCGGCGGTTGGTGCTCGCGACCTCGAAAGGCGGGTTCACGACGCGGTGCAGCGTCGACACCCACTGGTCGTTGGTCCACTGCATCATGAGGTCGGCGATGTTCACCACCAGGCCACCGTCGACCTGCGGCACGTCGACCCACTGGCCGGCCTTGTTGAACACCTGCAGGCCCTTGTCGTCGGGCAGCACGACGGTCAGGCTGCCGTAGTCGCTGTGGGCGCCGGCGCGCAACTGGCCGGGCAACGGCTGCTCGCGTTGCGGCGGATAGCTCAGCACGCGGAACATGCTGATGTGCTTGTCGATCTTGTCGTCGAAGAAGGTCTCGGGCAGCTTCAGGCCGAGCGCGAAGATGCGCATCAGCGAGCGCGACAGGTCGCTCATCGCCTCGAAGTAGCTTTCGTAGGCTTCGCGGAAACCTTCGATCGGCGGCCAGCTGTTGGGCTCGAAGTGCGGGCCGGCGGCCGGGCCGCGGTGGTAGTCGTCGTCGGGCACACCCGATGGGCCGATCGAGAACGACTCCTTCAGGTCGCCCGGCGCGGCTTCCTCGAGGCTGTACGACAGGCCTTCCTCGCCGACTGCGCTGTAGCCGCGCACCGCGTCTTCCCGCGGCCGGTCGACCTTGCGCTTGTCGGCCAGCGGCAGGTCGAAGAACGCGCGCGACAGCGACGACACGCGCGCGATGAGCGCCGGGTCGATGCCGTGGTTCGTGATCACCAGGAAGCCGATGCTGCGGCAGGCGTCGTCCACCTGGTGCGCGAGCGCGGCGCGCGCCTCCGGCGTGCCCGAGAAGTAGGGCGCAAGGTCGATGATGGGAACGGACAGCAAGGTCATGCCGGAAATCCTCGAAACAACGCGCTCGTGAGCGCCATGGCACGGGACATGCAACGTCTGTGCCAGTTGGACCAAATGGACAAATGCGATAGCCTCCGGCCCCGCCGTGCACCGTTGGCGACCGGCAGATGGCGGCGCGAAAGCCGCGCATGCCTCGCCATGGTGCATCGCCAAAGGCCGGCGCACCGCCTTGCGGGTACGGCCCGTGCAAGCGTCCAGTGGCGCCGACGCCCTTGAAACATCGAAGACACAGGAAGCCATTTCCCCCCATGCCCAAGACAGCAGGAGGCGCCGGCGCGGCGCTCAAGACGGCCGCCAAGCCTTCGTTGCGCGCGCTCGCCAAGCGGCCGTCCGGCCCGCGCAGCCCGGCCGCGGTGAACCGCCGGATGCGTCAGATCGAAGACAAGCGCAGCGTGATCCTGGCGGCCGCGCTCGGCCTGTTCTCGCGCTTTGGCCTGCACGGCACCAGCGTCGACCAGGTGGCCGCGCGCGCCGACGTCTCGAAGAGCAATTTGCTCTATTACTTCGCGAACAAGGAAGAGCTCTACGTGAGCGTGCTGCGCGATCTGCTGGCCGTCTGGCTGGAGCCGTTGCGCGGCTTCAGCGCCGAGCAGGACCCGCGCGAAGCGATCGCCGCGTACATCCGCCGCAAGCTCGTCGTCTCGCGAGACCAGCCAGACGCGTCACGCCTGTTCTGCCTCGAGATGATCCAGGGCGCGCCGCTGCTGCGTGACGAACTCGGCCGCGAACTGCGCGACCTGGTCGACCGCAAGTCGGAGGTGGTGCGCGCCTGGGTGGCGGCCGGCAAGCTCGCGCCGGTCGACCCGCATCACCTGATCTTCGCGCTCTGGGCGATCACGCAGCACTACGCCGATTTCGCGGTGCAGGTGCAGGCCATCACCGGCCGCACGCTGGCCGAGCCGGCGTTCTTCGAGGAGACGGTGGACAACGTGCAGCGCATCGTGCTGCAGGGGATTTCGGCGCCGTAGCAGCCCAGGGCCTGGCAGCTTGATCAGGCCGCTGCGGCCGGCTGCGGCTGCGCCGGAAAGCGCGCCGTGAACACCACCTGGCCGGCTTCGTAGTGGTAGGCGATCGTTCCGCCGTGGCCGCGCACGATGGCTTGCGCGATGTGCAGGCCCAGCCCGAGTCCGCCCTTGTTGCGCAGGTTCGGCTCGGCCTGCCGCTTGAAGGCGCTGTAGAGGTTGGGCACCAGGTCGGCCGCGATCGGCGGCGCACTGTTGCGCACCTCGAGTTGGACCTCGTCACCGTCCTGCGACAGCGTGACCGACACCGGTTCGCCGGGCGTGCCGTGGTGTCGCGCATTGCTGATCAGGTTGGAGAAGAGCTGGGCCATGCGATCGGGATCGGCCTGCATCGGCAGTGCCGGCGGTTGCAGGTGCGCCACCGCAACGCCCGGATAGGCGGTACGCGCCTCGTCGATCACGTCCTCGAGCACGCGCGCCAGGTCGATCGGCACCGGCTGCAGCTGCAGGCCGTCGCCGTTCTGCAGCCGCGAGGCGTCCAGCACCTGGCCGATCAGCCGCGCCATGCGGCTGCTGCTGGACTGGATGCGCTGGCCGATGCGCGTGCTCGCGTCGCCGGCGCTGCGCTCCAGTACCTTGGCGGCCATCGCGATCGACTGCAGCGGGTCGCGCAGGTCGTGGCCCAGGATGGCCAGCAGCTGGGTGCGGGCGCGCGTCATTTCGGCCACGCGCGCCGCGCCGGCGCGCACCAGTTCGTCGCGCAACTGCTGCGCAAGTTCGCGCTGGTCGGCGGTCCAGGGTTCGCTGGTGCCGCGCACGATCTCCTTCCATACGTCGAACGAGCCGCGCGGCGTGAGGCGTGGGCCAAGCGGGCCGCTGGTGTATTCCTTGTCGGGCTTGCCGCCCCAGTGGATGGTTTCGATCTGTTCCTTGCGCAGCAGCACCAGCCAGCCAGCGGCGTGGTCGTCGAAGCGCAGCGCCAGCATGCCGCACCAGGGCGCGCAGACCGCAGCCAGGTCGACCGGCAGCTCGGCCAGCGTGTGGGTGGCGAGCAGGGTTTCGCTGGCGTCGCCCGCGGTGCCGCGGCGCACCAGCCATTGCGCGATGGCCGCGCCGGTGTCGCGCGACAGGTCGCCGTGCACGTGCAGCTTGGCCTCCTGCGCGATGAGCACCGCCTGCGCGTCGAAGGCCTCGGCCAACTCGCCGGCCATGGCATCGAGTGCGGGCACCGGGTCGTCGGCATGCAAGGCGGCTTCGATCAGCCGGCTGCGCAGTGCGGCGGCGGTCGCGGCGTGCTGCACCCGTGCGCGTGCCTGCAGGCTCTGGACGTTGGCGGCCAGCACCTGGGCAAGCACGTCGCAGGCCATGCGCACGGAGTACGGCACCTGGTGCGGCGTGCGGTGGTGGCAGGCCAGCATGCCCCAGAGCCGGCCGTTGATGACGATCGAGATGCTCATCGACGCGCCCACGCCCATGTTGCGCAGGTACTCGATGTGGATCGGCGACACGCTGCGCAGCACGCAGTGGCTCATGTCGAGCGGCGGCAGCGCCGCGCTGGCGGCCGTCACTGCGACCGGGTCGGCCTGGACGTCGGCGATCAGCCGCAGCGTGTTGATCACGTACAGCCTTCGCGCCTGGGCAGGTATGTCGCTGGCGGGATAGCGCCGGCCTGCGAAGGGTTCGAGCTCGGCCACCTTGTCTTCGGCCGCGACGTCGCCGCTGTCGTCGTGCCGGAAGCGATAGGCCATCACCCGGTCGAAGCCGGTCAGCTGACGCACCGAATTCACCGCCAGTCCGAGCAACGCGTCGATCGAGGTCTGGCGCTTGAGCTTGTCCATGGCGCGGTGCGCCTTCAGCGCGAAGCCCGCCACCTCGTCGCGGGTGGCCGGGCGCAGCTCGAACTCGGCGATCGCCATGCCACCCGAGCGGTGCACGATCAGGTCGAACAGCCAGCCGTTCAGTCGCACTTCCGTGCTGCCGGCCTGGCCGTTGTCGCTCAACGGATCGGCGTCCATGGCTTCCTGCAGCAGTTCGTGCACGTCGGCCAGCGCCTCGAAGTGCGCGGGGACCAGCGTTTCGCCGGCCGCTGGTGTGGTGTCGCCCAGCAGCGCGCGTGCACTGGCGCTGACATGCGTGGCCATGCCCTGCATGTCGAACGCCAGCAGCGCGCCATGCGCCTGCACCAGGCCGGGAATATGGATCGGTTCGCTCGCGCAGTTCTCCAGCGTGACTTCGGGGCGCGGCTGCTGCGGCATCAGGCGCGAAGCTCCGAAGCGCGATGGCATGCGAGCAGCAGGCCGAAGGCGTGAACCGCGCCATCGCATGCGGCTCGGATGCGGGCCGGCGTGGCCAACTGCCGCTGCAGTTCGGCGAGGAAGCCTTTCCAGTGCGCGCCGGTGTCGCGGCCCGTGCCGCGCAGGTAGGCGAGCGGATGTGGCGCCAGCGATTCGGCCAGCCGGCGATAGAGCACCTGGCCGCCCAGCTGGGAGCCTTCGATCACATAGGCGATGCCCCAGCCGAAGGCTTCTGCATCGGCGGGTGTCTGCGCCGCGATGTCGACGTGGGTGGCCGTCGATGCCCGCTCTGGCGGCGTGCCCAGCAAGCGGTCGCATTCGGCGAGATCCACGGCCAGCGCCGCTGCCTGGGTGTCGAGCCGGCGTGCATCGACGGGCAGCGAACGCAGCCGGGCGGTCCAGTCGCTCAGCAGTTGCAGGTGAGCCCGGTAGTCGGCAAGCGTGGGGGAAGGGCGCGCGAGCGGCAGGCCGGTGTCGACCTCGGCGTGCAGTGGCGCAGTCGCTTCGCGCAGCGCCGCGCGGGCGTCGAGGGGGTCCATGGACGCTTTCAAGGGAACGGCTGCAGGCGACACCATCCGGATGGCTGAATTCAGAAGGGAATGAAGGGCGGGATCATAGGGCAGCATCGCACCGCTAAAAACGGCAAAAGACACAGTCCTGCATGCGCATGGGCGATTGGCCGGCGTGTCATGCGGTGTGTCGTGCGGCCGTTGAATCAATAGTGCGGCGGCAGCTCGTCGCGCAGGCTGCGCGGCCCGCCCGGACCGCCGTCGGGCACTTGCTGGCGCAGTTGCAGCACCTGCTGGACCAGGCTGTCGATCTGCTGCTGCTGGCGGTAGATCGTCATGTTCAGCTGGTCGAGCAGGTCTTCCGTGTAGCTGGCCTTGATCTCCAGGTCGTTCAGGCGGCGGTCGATGTCTTGCGGGGTGTGCATGGGGGTATTGGACACCGGCATCCCTGTCCTCAGCTGACCGCTGCCACGATGTCGTGATAACGCCGGTCAAAGTAGATCAGCCCGTGCGCTTCCTGCGCGACCTCCACGGCCACCACTTCGCAGAACAGCACGTCGTGCGTGCCGACGCTCACGCTGCGCACCACGCGGCAGTCGAACGAAGCGGCGGCGCCGACCAGCATCGGCGAGCCGGTCGGGCCGGTGTCCCAGCCGCCGTTGGCAAAGCGCTCGTCCATCGGCGTCTTGCCGCCGAACACGCCCGACAGCGCCTGCTGGCCCGCGGCCAGCACGTTGACGCAGAGCACGTTGTTCGCCTGGAACGCCGGGTAGACCGATGCGCTGCGGTTCAGGCAGACCAGCAGCGTCGGCGGCTCGTCCGTCACGCTGCACACGGCCGAGGCCGTGAAGCCCGCGCGGCCCGACGGGCCGTCGGTCGTGATGATGTTGACGGCCGCGCCGAGCCGCGACATCGCGTTTCGGTAGTCGGCCTTGGGCGGTGCCGCGACCGGGGCGCCGGCAGCGGCGTCGACGGCGTCGAGGGCTTGCGTCATGCTCATGCGGTCCTCAGTGGTTGCCCATACCGGCGAGGAAGGCGAGCAGGGTGGCATTGAAAGTGTCCGCATCCGTGACGCTGTGCGCATGACCGCCATGCGCGACTCGGTCGAGTATCGCGGCTGGCAATGCCTCGGCGAGGCGGCGGGACATCGTCCACGGCACCAGCACGTCGTCCTCGGCCGCGGCAACCAGCGTCGGCACGGCGATGCGGCCGAGCTGTGCGTCGACGTCGAATGCACGCAGGGCGCCGATGCGCGCCCGCATGTTGGCTTCGCCCGGGAAATGCGCGAACGCGTGGTCGACCTCGGCCTGGACCTCGTCGGCATGCGCGGCGCACCAGTCCGCTGGGTACAGGAAGATCGGCTGCGCCTCGACGTACGCGCGCGGGCCGACCGCGCCCAGCAGCGCGAGCCGCGCGTCGAAGCAGCGCGCCGAATGCGCATTGGGCTTCGACCAGGCGTTGACCAGCACCAGCCCGGCCACGCGTGCCGGCGCGTCGAGCGCCAGCTGCAGGCCGACCAGGCCGCCCAGCGCATGGCCGATCAGCACGCATTGCGCGGTGGCGGTCGCATCCAGCACCTCGACCACGTCGCGCGCCATGTCGGCGATCGTGTAGCCGGCCTTCAGCGCCTCGGGGCTGCGGCCGGTGCCGCGCTGGTCGTACGCGACCACGCGCCAGCCCGCGGCCACCAGCGCCGGGATCTGCGGCTTCCAGAAGTTCGCCGAGCCGCCCAGGCCGGACGACAGCAGCAGCGTCGGCGCGCCGGCCTTCGCCTGGCCGTGGACCTCGTGATGGAGCGGCATCAGGGCTTGCCGACGTGGGCGATGGAGGCGATCTCCACCAGCGCCTCCGGC
>JAZKDL010000331.1:0-3221 GCA_040387575.1 Pseudomonadota bacterium | reverse complement strand
TGGAAGTCGCCCTCGGTCGGCGCGAAGCTGTTCGTCATCGCACCGGGGTTGCCGATCTGCCCGAGCCCCATGCCGTTCGACAGGCCGGTATTCGTCGTGGCCTGCGGCATCGTCGGCATGCCGTCGCCCAGACCGGGCAGGCTCGCGCCCTGCCCCATCGCGCCGCCGCCCGCTTGCAGCCCGCCGCCGTCCATGCCGGGGATCTTCCCGAGCGAACCGAGGCCCATCGACTGGCCCATCGCGCCGCCGGTTGCCGGTCCGCCGAACGGTTGCTTCCGGCGCTGGTCGTCTTGGAACATCGCCATCAGCCGATCCTCCGTCCGCCCTTGGACTCATACATCTGCGCCTGATTGAGCGGCCCCTGCGCCGTCTGCCCGCCCGGCATGAGCCATCGGCCCATCGGTGCCTGCTGTGGCGGCATGCCCATCCCCGGCCCCTGCTGGCCCTGTGGCGGACGCATCGGCTGCGGCTGGCCCATGCCGCCCTGCCCGATCTGCCCCAGCCCCATGCCCTGCGGCGGGCCTTGCGGTGGCCTTTGCGGGGACATCTGGAACTGGTTGCCGCCCATCGCGCCCGGCCCGCGCATCGGCTGGCCCGGCTGACCCTGCGCGCCGGCCCCCGAGCCGAACACCTGCGTGTAGGGCTGCTGGTTCGCGGCCATCTGCCCGAGGCGCGCGGCGGCCTGCTGTCCGAGTTGCATATAGGGCTGGTTGGTCTGCTGCTGGACGGCCAGCGCCTTGTCCGTAGCGGCCTGCTGCTGCTGCTGGGCTTTCTTCGCGGCGTTGCTCTGGGCCTTGGCCGACGCGAGGCCGGCGCCGGCAGACGCGGCCGACCCGATGAGCATGGCGGCGCCGATTCCGATAGGCATTACGACTCCCTCTCCATCGGCCACACGAAGTGAATCCCCGGCAGCGCCGTGGCGCCGAGCTTCCCGAGTAAACGCGTCATCGCGTCATCCATTGACGCCGTCAGCACGCGGTCGGCGTGTCGACGCTGCGCCGTCGCCCGGATGCCTTCCAGCAGCGAGCGCGCCACGCCCGTACGGCCTCGGTGCGCTTCAGCGATCCATGTGCCTTCGACGTGGCAGCGCGTGAACAGCGACGAGCAGCCGATGATGGCGCCCGCGTCATCTTCGACCACGATCACGTCGGCATCGGCAGGAAACCATTCGATCAGCGGCTCGAGATACGTGCCGACGAGCCGGGCGTATTCGTCGCGTGGAAGGACTCGGCGGGTCATACCACCACCCGCACTTCACCCGTCGCCGTCTGATACACCTGACCCGCGACCAGCCCGCCCGCGAGCGCCGCGACGTTGTTCGCGAACGTGCCGCGAATCTCGGCGGCGTTCGCCGTGCGCCTGACGGTATCAAGCCACATGTCGGCCTCGTGGCTGATCTTCCCGCCCTTCTCCACGAACACCGACCGTCGCGGGACCTGATCGATCATGACGTGCCGACCTGCGGATTCACGACCACGGCATCAGACACGCGAAACGGCACAGCGGCCGAAAACCGGAACCGATCCTGACGATTCCGCGCCTGCCCGCAGCGCAGCCACCGCACGCGCGTGTTGTAGGCGCCGATCGGCCCGAGCGAGGCCCAGCGTTCGGTGCCCCATGTCCGCCCAGCATCGCGCGACGTCTGGAGCATCGCCTGCGGGTCCGCATTCGGACCGCTCCCGCTCAGTCCCACGCCGACGTCGCACACGAGTTGAATCTCTGGAATGGAGATCCACTTTTGGTCATCGCTGACCCGCGGCGGCATCCGTTCGCGCAGCAAAATCTCGCCATCGACGTCCGTGTAGACCGTCAGCGACATTTCGTGGATCGTGCCCGTCGCGGTATCCCCGACGAGATGCCGACCGCCGACGTAGAGGTGGTGCATCACGCGCGCCGGCTCCCATGTGCTCGTCGCGTGATTCCAGAACAGCCATTCCGACCACGCGCCCTCGGTCACGTCGTAGAGCCATGTTCCGGCGTCGGGGAACGTCACCGCGTAGAACGTGTGGCCGCCGATCTGGAAGCCCATCGACTGCGCAGCGGCGACGTCCGCCTCGTCATACGTGCCAATCGGCGCTTCGACGCCGTGCGTGCTGATGCGCCGCCCGTCGTAGCCCTCCGCTATGAGAATCATGCGTGCGCCCTGGACGTTCTGATTCACCCAGAGCAGCGGCGCGACGTCGCGTGTGGCGCTGAATGGCGCGGCGATGCCCTGCTCGAGAAACGCGCCTTGGATCGGCGCGAATGGGAATGGAAACGCGCCGACGTTCTGCCAGACTTCACTTGTGAGCGATCCCATCAGCCAGATTTCCGTATGGATGACCGTCAGGCACACCCACGGGTCTGCGCCCTGCGTGCGCTGGGCGATCTGTGAGGGGTCCCACACGAGGCCGTCGAGCAGGTCACTGATTTGCAGCGTTCCAGTGGCCGCATCCAGCGCGAGAAAGAACCCGTCGAGAAACGAGCCCATCGCGGCGCCTGACAGCAGCACCGTCGACAGCACGTTTGATGCGATGTCAAGGATGTAGCCGAGATCGCCGCTCGTGATGAACAACTGGTCGCCGGCCGGCCCGTTCCAACAGAGCGTGGCCGGGTTCGCATCGGCCGCGAGGGTGCCGCGCAACGTCGCCGTATCGTCGCTGTTTAACTCGTAGAGCGCGAAGCCCGCCACGAAGAACGTGCGCGTGCCTGCCGTGCCGGTCCCGCGAATCGGACCCTCCGCGACGGTCACGACGGCGGTAAAGCCCGGCGTCGGCAGTAAACAATACGACGTCGGCGCGTTCGGCGTCTCGTTCTTCTCGATATACAGGTTGATCAGCCGTTCGCGCGCCGCCATGTGGCCTGCGCCGCGATACGACGGACCGACGAGGCCGGGATAGGGCGGCATCAGCGCACCAGACACACGTAGGTCACGAGATCGCCAGCCACGAAGGCGCCGAGAAAGTCCGAGTGTGTGGTATCGACGTATGTCGCACGCGTAGCGATCGTCGTGGTCGAATCCGTCACGACGCAGTCGCGGGCGACGGGCGCAGCCGTCGAAAACGTCACGCGGCACTGTGTGCCCGCGGTCGCGCCGACCGTGATCACGCCGCTATTCTGGTTGCCAGCAATCGTCGCGGCGGTCGTGCCGCACGAGTTGGCGCCCACGTTCGCGACCGAGACGCCTGTGCCGGTGCCCTGAATCACGCCGCGCGTGATGGTGTGCGTGACGCTGGTATTGC
>JAZKDL010000330.1:0-13936 GCA_040387575.1 Pseudomonadota bacterium | reverse complement strand
TTCTCTTATTTAAATTAGTAGTAGTAATAGGTGTTTGGCCGTTTCTGTGGACAGGCCGTCTTTTCCCTTTCACAGCAACGACTTGCCGTTGTCACAGGGATGTGCGCAGCCGTGTTTTCTGCTGGCACGAGAACGGGTACAACTTTGGTTGACGTTCCGGCGCTGTGGATAACTGGGTAGTTGTGCCGGAATGCTCCCCAGAGTTGTCCTTTGACAGGCCTCTAAAAATCTGAGAAAGCGAAAAAATGGCGAAAGTATTCCACTGCTGAAAAATTGAGCAGACTATAGATTCGCATTGAAAAACAAGGACTTAGCGCATCCTTACAAGGAAGTGCTTGAGTTACTCACAGAGTTGTCCAAGGTTTTGGAGGACAAGCCTGCCGATTGACGGGACTTGGAGTTGGCGTCAGTGGGGCGTGTTGCCCGACAGGTCGTCCAGGATCGGGCAATCGGGTCGCGCGTCGCCATGGCAGCAGTGGACGAGGTGAGACAGCGTGCGTTCCATCGCCTGCAGATCGGCGATGCGTTGCGCCAGTTCGCCGAGGTGGCGCTGGGCGATGTGCTTGACGGCGGCACTCGCGCGCTGGCGGTCGTGCCACAGGCCGACCAACTCGGCGATCTCGTCCATCGAGAAGCCGAGGTCGCGTGAGCGCTTGATGAACCGAAGGGTGTGGACGTCGGCTTCGACGTACTGGCGGTAGCCGCTGTCGGTGCGGGCGACCTTCGGCAGCAGACCGAGCCCTTCGTAATGCCGCACCATGCGCGCCGACACGCCGGCGCGGCGCGCGACTTCGCCGATGTTGAAGACGGCCGGCGATGCCGCCGGGCCGGCCGCGGCGGTCATCGCGCCTTGTAGCCCGCGTTCTCTATCGCTGCGACCAGGTCCTGGCGTGGCTGCTCGCTCAGCACGTCGACGTGGCCGGTCGGCAGATCGACCGTGACCTGGGCATGCGGATCGACCGTGAGCACGGCCTCGGTGACGGCGTTGACGCAGTGGCCGCAGCTCATGCCGGTGACTTCGAATGTCTGACTCATTTCAGGCTCCTTCTGGATGTAGGGACGTGGATTGGGGTGTTGCGAAGAGTGTGAACCTTGACGCCATGGCAAGGTCAAGCGATCAGGTCTTGACCTTGCCATGGTGTGAGGCTTTAGCCTCGGTGCATGAACAACCTCCAGACCGTGCCGCAGACCTTGGACATTTCCGTGGGTGGCATGACCTGCGCGTCGTGCGTCGCACGCGTCGAACGTGCATTGCGCCAAGTGCCGGGCGTGCAGGACGTCTCCGTCAATCTGGCGACCGAATCGGCGCGCATCGTGGCCGTGGCCGACAAGGCTCGGACCGGCGACGATTTCGAACCGCGGCTACGGCGCGCCGTGCGCACCGCCGGCTATGAGCCGCGCAGTGCTGCAACTGCTGAAGCAGAGGCGTCTGCGACCGCCTGGCAGGGTTTCGCGCCGGTGGCGGCGGCGTTGTTGCTGTCGTTGCCGCTGCTGGCACCGATGCTGCTCGACCTGGTGGGCGTGCACTGGATGCTGCCGCCGGCCTGGCAACTGCTGCTCGCCGCGCCGGTCCAGTTCTGGCTCGGCGCGCGCTTCTACCGCGCGGGCTGGCATGCGGCGCGCGCGCTGACCGGCAACATGGACCTGCTGGTCGCGCTCGGCACCAGCGCGGCCTTCGGACTGTCGCTGTGGCTCTGGTGGCGCGCCGCACCGGGCGAGATGCCGCATCTGTACTTCGAGGCCTCGGCGGTGGTCATCGCGCTGGTGCTGCTCGGCAAGTGGCTGGAGGCGCGCGCCAAGCGACAGGCGACCTCGGCGATCCGTGCGCTGCAGCAGCTGCGGCCCGAACTGGCGCACCTGATCGGACGCCGCGGTGAAAGCGACGTGCCGCTGGCCGAAGTGCTGGCCGGCGACCGGCTGGCCGTTCGCCCCGGTGAACGCGTGCCGGCCGACGCGCGCGTGCTCGAGGGACGTTCCGAAGTCGACGAGTCGATGCTCACCGGCGAGCCGCTGCCGGTGGCGAAGGCTGTTGGCGACCTGCTCACCGGCGGATCGGTGAACGGCGATGGCCGGCTGGTCGTCGAAGTGCGCGCGGTCGGCGCCGAGAGCGTGCTCGCGCGGATCATCCGGCTGGTCGAGGACGCGCAGGCCGCCAAGGCACCGATCCAGCGGCTGGTCGACCAGGTCGCGGCGGTGTTCGTGCCGGTGGTGCTGGTCATCGCGGTGCTGACATTCGGCGCCTGGCTGGCGACCGGCGCGAGCGTCGAGACGTCGTTGATCCATGCGGTCGCCGTGCTGGTGATCGCGTGTCCGTGTGCGCTGGGCCTGGCGACACCGGTGGCCGTGATGGCGGGCACCGGCGTCGCTGCCAAGCGCGGCATCCTGATCAAGGACGCGAGTGCGCTCGAGCGCGCGCACCGGGTCGATACGGTGGCCTTCGACAAGACCGGCACGCTGACGCTGGGCCGTCCGGTGTTGACGGCGCTGACGGCGCTGCCCACGATGGCCGATGGCGACGGCGATGCGGCGCTTCTCGGCATCGCAGCCAGCCTGCAATCCGGCAGCACGCATCCGCTGGCGCATGCCGTGCTCGTTGCCGCATTGGCGCGGGGCATCGCAGCCGAGGCTGCGCAAGACATGCAGTCCGTGCCCGGCCGCGGCGTGCGTGGACGGATCGGCAATGCCGAATGGGCGATCGCCAGCCTGCGCTGGTGCGACGAACTCGGCGTGCAGCCCGACGCCGCGCAGCGCGCCAAGCTGGAAGCGGCCGGCGCCACCGTGTCGGCGCTGCTGGCCTTCGATGCCGGCGTGCCGCGGGTGCGTGCGCTGCTCGCCTTCACCGACGAACCCAAGCCGCAGGCGGCGGAAGCGATCGCCCAGTTGCGTGCCCGTGGATTGCGCGTCGTGATGATCTCCGGCGACAACCTGCGCGCCGCGCAGGCGATGGCCGCGCGCGTCGGCATCGCGCCGGACGACGTGCGTGCCGACGTGTTGCCCGCCGACAAGGCTGCGCAGGTCGCTGCGTTGAAGCAGGGCGGCCACGTGGTCGCGATGGTCGGCGACGGTGCCAACGACGCACCCGCGCTGGCGGCGGCCGATGTCGGCATCGCGATGGCCAACGGCACCGACGTCGCGATGGAGGCGGCCGGCATCACGCTGATGCGCGGTGACCTCGCGCTGGTGGCCGATGCGCTCGACCTGTCGGCCCGCACGGTGGCGAAGATCCGGCAGAACCTGTTCTGGGCCTTTGCCTACAACGTGGTGGGCATCCCGTTCGCGGCCTTCGGGCTGCTGAGCCCGGTGGTTGCGGGTGCGGCGATGGCGTTGTCGAGCGTGAGCGTGATGACGAACGCGCTGCTGCTGCGGCGCTGGAAGCCGGTCAGAGCGGCAAGGGGGTCAACACCAGCAGGCTGATCGCCGCCGCTGCCAGCAACGCCTGCGCCACCGAACTCCACATGGCCGGCCAACGTCCCTCGAAGACCTGGCCCACCACCTGCAACCCCGCCGCGCTCAGCGCCAACAGCGCCAGGCTGCGCCCGAAACCGAGGTCGTCGGCCTGCCAGAGAAAGCTCAGCACGATGCCGATCCACAGCACGAACTGCAGGCCGCCGGCCCATCGCTGCGCGGCGGTGGCGGGCGGGTCGTAGCGCTGCACGGCACCGAGTGAAAACACCGGACGCCCTTCTTGCGCATCCTGCGCCGCCAGGTCCGCGGGCCGCCAGCCCGGTGCCTTGAACCACACGCGCAGCTTGTCGCGCCAGCGCCGCGTGTGCCAGCTGTCGCGCAGCAGCGGCGCATACGGACCGAGCACCGCGCGCAGTGGCCGCCAGCTGTCGAGCGGCTGGCGCGTGCCGTAGACGCAAGGCGCTTTCTCTTCGGTGAAGCTGCCGAACAGCCGGTCCCAGACGACCAGCATGCCGCCGTAGTTGCGATCGAGGTATTCATCGTTCACCGCGTGGTGCACGCGGTGATTGGACGGCGACGAGAACACGCGGTCGAACCAGCCGAGCCGGCCGATGTGCTCGGTGTGGATCCAGAACTGGTAGACCAGAACGATCAGTCCCGCAATGCCGAACAGGTCCGGCGGCACGCCGACCAGCGCCATCGGCAGGTAGAAGGGCCAGCCGAGAAAGGCGACGGTGCTCTCCTGCCGCAGCGCGGTCGAGAAGTTGAAGTCCTGGCTCTGGTGATGCACCGCGTGAGCGGCCCAGAACACCGCGCATTCATGGCCGGCGCGGTGCAGCCAGTAGTCGCAGAAATCGAACAGCAGCACGGCCACGATCCAGCCGGCGGCGCCGTCCCAGAACGTGTCGGCCGCCGGGTGCGGAACCCAACGCCAGACCGCCGCGTAGAGCCCGATCTGGAAGAGCTGCGTGCAGACCGCGACGGCCTGGCTCAACAGTCCCTGGCCGAGGCTGCTGATGCTGTCGTTGAGCCGGTAGGTGTTGCGCTGCCGCAGCCATCCGTAGATGAACTCGCAGGCCATCAGCAGTGCGAACACCGGGATGGCGAGTACGACGAGCCGATGCATGGCGGATGTTTGGCGTGCGTGCGTGCGTGCGTTCGGTTGCTGTCTCGGTCGAAGCTGCGCCGGCTCAGGCGGCAGCAGCGTCGTGTTCAGCGCGCCAGTCGGCGTTCGCCGCGTGTTGAGTGATTGCCTGAATGCCGCGTGCATCGGCGGCGTGCGCCGGTGCAATGTCCCGCAATGCAGTGGCCAGATCGGCATCGAGCCGCGCAAGCAGCGCACCGCGCCGCTCGTACAGGCTGCGCTTGGCGCTTTCCACTTCGTCGCGCGACTTGACGCTCGGCGTTGCCGGCAGCTGGACCCAGCCTTCGGCGTCGGCGTCGGTGCCGCCGCTCTCGCGCCACAGCGTGCCGTAGGCCGCATGGATGTTCGCGGCGGCCGCATGGCGCAGCGGGTTGCGGCGGCGGTAGCGCATGTCGGTCAGCGGGTGGGCGGTCGGTGCGATGCCGCGCACGTCCAGCGCCCAGCGCGTCGCACAGGCCTGCGCCGCGAGCACCAGCAGCGCCTTCGGTCGCAGCCCGTTCATTGCCTTGGTCAGTGCCTTGAATTCCGGCAGGCCCGCCTGCCGCGGACCTTGCACGCAGCCGATGCTGAAGTTGGGCCGGCCGTTGCCGTCCACCACGCTGAAGGACAGCGTCGCGAGCACCGGCGCCAGGCCGTCGGCCGGCATGTCGTCCGTGGCGGCGGCACGCAGTTGCAGTGCCAGCTCGCCTTCGCGCATCTGCAGGCGCGCATGGTCGAGCCACAGGCTGGCGCAGTGCGTGTCGCCGCGCGTGGCGATGTCGCACAGCTTGAGTGGCTGGCCTGCGTAGAGCGCCTCGGCGATGTCCGGCCGCAGGTGCTCGGCCATCCAGCGGTAGTGCGTCATCAGCGCCTGGACGCGCTCGTCGGGTGTCCAGCGGCTGTTGAGGTAGAGCCGGCGTGGCTTGTCCAGCAGGTGCGGTTGTTGCAGCACCAGCGCCTTCAGCGCGGGATGTTCGAGGTAGCGCAGCCAGCGCAGTGCCGCGCGTGGATGCAGGGCCGCGAACAGCAGCATGTTGGCGATGGTCTCGAGGCGCCGCCGTGGCTCGTGCGCGCCGAGCTGGCGTGCCGCCACGCTGGCCAGCGCGATGCCCTGCAGCGTGATGACCATGCCCTGCACCAGCGTGCTGCCGACGATGTGATGGATCATGCGGCGACCTTGCTGGCGATGAGCACGGCGTTGGTCCCGCCGAACGCGAACGAGTTCGACAGCACATGGCGGATGCCGGGTGCCGAACGCGCTGCGCCGCGCACCAGGTCGAGCGCGAAAGCGGGGTCGGGCGTCTGCAGGTTCGCGGTCGGCGGCAGCGACTCGTGCGCGAGCGCGCGCATCGACGCGATCAGTTCGACCGCACCGCCACCGCCCAGCAAGTGGCCGTGGATCGCCTTGGTCGAACTCACCGGCACGCGGTCGCCGAAGACCTCGTGCACCGACGCGGCTTCGGCCGCATCGCCCGCGCCGGTCGCGGTGCCGTGGGCGTTGATGTAGCCGATGTCTTCCGGGCGCAGGCCGGCGTCCTTCAGCGCGGCGCGCATCGCGCGCACCTGGCCCGACGCATCGGGGTTGGTCATGTGAACGCTGTCGCAGTTGGTCGCGTAGCCGCTCAGCGTGAAGGCCGCAGCGGCGCCGCGTGCGCGCGCATGCGCTTCCGATTCGATGACCAGCGCGCCCGCGCCTTCGCCCAGCGCGAAGCCGGCGCGGTCGGCCGAGAACGGTCGGCAGGCGCTCGACGGCGCATCGGCCGGTGGCGGCGCCATCACGCGCATCGCGTGCCAGCTGGCCATCGTGCCGGCGGTCAGCATCGCCTCGTGGCCGCCGACGATCGCCACGTCGAGCCAGCCGCCGCGGATGGCGCGCATCGCCTCGCCGATGGCCACCGCCGATGACGCGCAGGCACAGGCGAAGCTCAGCGCCGCACCGCGCGCGCCGAACAGCAGGGCGAGTTCGGCCGCCGCGGCGTTGGGCATGGTCGTGAGCACGGTGGTCGGGCGCACGCGGCGGTTGTCCGCATAGAGCCCGCGCGCCGTCGCGTCGAAGCTGGCCGAGCCCGCCATGCCGCTGCCCCAGTAAACGCCGACGCGGTCGCCGTCGAGCGCTGCATCGGCCAGGCCGGCCTGTGCGACCGCATCGCGCGCGGCGGCCAGCGCCATCGCGGTGCCGCGGTCCAGCGGCAGGCGCGAACTGCTGCGCTCGCTGTCGTCGAAGTCGCAGGCGGCGATGGCCATCGTCATCGGCTCCAGCGTGCCGATCGTGAGCGTGAAAGGCACGACGGCCGAACGGCCGGCGAACAGCGCGTCGTCGAAGTCGGCCAGCGAACGGCCGAGCGGCGTGACCAGCCCGAGCCCGGTGACGGCGATGCGCGCTGCCTGCGCAACGGGTGCGCCGCGGTGTGCCGTGGCGACGCCGGCGCTGCCGTACGGATCTCTCATGCGCGTGCCAGCATCGTGGCCGATGCCGTCCCCGTGCTGGCCTGCATCTCGTCGATCACCGTGCACAGGCGCTGCAGCGTGATGCCGGCTTCGCGCGGGTCGAGCCGTTCTTCCGGGATGCGCAGGCGGAACGCGTCCTCGACGGCAAAGACGAATTCCATCAGCGCGAGCGAATCGAGGCCGAGATCGGTCAACGCCGCACTCGGTTCGATCTGTTCGGGCTTGAGATGGAATTCGTGTTCCAGGATGGCGGCAACGCTGTTGAAGGTGAGTGAGTTCATGGTGTCCCCGTAGAAGCAGAACGAAGGCGGACCGCGCCTTCAGGCGGTGCCGTGCGCAATGGCGGCGGCGAATTCCACGGTCTCGCGAACCACCTGCTGGCGGTCGTTGTCGATCGTGATCATGTGAAAGCTGTTGCCCAGGACGACGCTGCGAAACGCGCCGCAGCCGAGCCCGCGCGCGAGCATCGCGACGTTCTCGAGGCTCGCGACTTCGTCCTCGCGCGCATGCAGCGCCAGCACGTTGGCGCACTGCACGCGGCCGAGGTTGCGGCGCACGTGGCGCAGCAGCCGGTCGTGTTCGCGCAGATGGCCGATGCCGATCACCGAGCTGCCGGCGCTGGAGATGCGGCGGGTGCGCAGCTCGCGTTCGATCCAGGCGCGCACGCGCTCGTTCTTCACGCCGTAGGGCGGACGTTCGCGGTAGCGCCAGAAGCGGCCGATGGGTGTGTAGAGCGCCAACGGCAGCAGCCACTGCGTGCGCGGCACGGCCCAGCCGTCGTAGCGCAGCGCGGTCGACATCAGCAGCAGCGCGTCGATGCGGTCGCCGCAGCGGATCGCCGCGCCGAGTGCGAGCGATGCGCCGGCCGAGATGCCGACCAGCAGCACGCGGTCGTGCGTGAGGCGCAGCGCATCGACGCGGCGCTCGATGGTGTCGATCCATTCGGCCCAGGGCGCGGCGACCTGCAGTTCGGTGCTCGCATCGAACGAGTAGCCGTCGATCGTCAGCGCCTGCACGGTGTAGCCGAGCGTGCGCAGTGCGGTGTCGACCGAACGCAATTCGTCGGGCGTGCTGCACAGGCCGTGCAGCAGCACGACGGCGGTGCGCGCCGCGGCCGATTGGTCGACGCGCAGTGCGTCGTGTGTGGGGTGGCGCGAGCTCATGCGGTAGCTTCCTGTTCAGGCAACACGGCCGCGCCAGCGCCCTTGCGCTTCGGCGCGAACCAGGCGACATACAGCGCCGGCAGCACCACCAGCGTGAGCAGCGTGGCCGTCACCAGGCCGCCGATCACGACGATGGCCAGCGGGCGTTGCGTCTCCGAACCGATCTCGTGCGACAGCGCCATCGGCAGCAGTCCGAGCGCCGCGAGCATGGCGGTCATCAGCACGGTGCGCAGGCGCTGCATCGAGCCTTCGCGCACCGCATCGACCACGCTGCGGCCCTGCTGGCGCAACTGCTGGAAGACAGACAGCATGACCACGCCGTTCAACACGGCCTGGCCCGACAGCGCGATGAAGCCGATCGCCGCCGACACCGACAGCGGAATGCCGAACACCCACAGCGCGATGAAGCCGCCGATCAGCGCGAGCGGCACGTTGACGAGGATCAGCGCGGCCATCTTCAGCGACTTGAAGGCGTCGAACAGCAGCACGAAGATCAGCAGCAGCGAGATCGGCACGACCACCGCGAGCCGCGCCATCGCGCGCTCCTGGTTCTCGAACTCGCCCGACCAGTTGACCGCATAGCCCGCGGGCAGCGCGATCTTCTCGGCCACGCGCGCCTGCATGTCCTTCACCACCGAGCCCATGTCGCGGTCCTTGATGAAGATGCCGATGGCCATGGTGCGGCGGCCGGCCTCGCGGGCGATGTTCATCGCGCCGCTGGTCTCGCGGATGTTCGCGACCGCGCCCAGCGTGGTGGTGTTGCCGTCGGGCGTGGCGATCGGCGTGTTGCCCAGCGTGGCGATGGCGCGGCGCTCTTCGGGCAGGCGCACCGCCACCGCGAACTTGCGCTCGCCTTCCCACAGCGTGGTGGCGGTCTTGCCGCCGAGTGCGGCTTCGACCACGTCCTGGATGTCGCCGACGTTCAGGCCATAGCGCGCGGCGCGCGCACGATCAATGTCGATCACCAGCTGCGGCAGGTCGCCCAGGCGGTCGATCTCGGCGCGGTAGACGCCGGGCACTTCCTTGATCTCGCGCTCGATCGACTCGGTCAGGCGCCGCAGCACGGCCAGGTCGTCGCCTGCGATCTTGATGACGATCTGGCCGTCGATCTGCGAGATCGACTCGAGCACGTTGTCGCGGATCGGCTGCGAAAACGCGGGCTCCATGCCGGGGATCGCCGACACGGCCTTGTCCATGTCGTCGATCAGCTGTTCCTTGGTCAGGCCCTTGCGCCATTCCTCGGCCGGCTTCACGTCCACGAAGATCTCGGCCATGCTGATCGTCTTCGGGTCGGTTCCGTCTTCCGGCTGGCCGGCCTTGCTCACCACGGTGCGCACTTCGGGCACGGTATGCAGCGCATGGCGCACGTTGCGCAGGATGCGCGTGGCCTCGTCCATCGACACGCTGGAAGGCAGCCGCAGGTTGACCCAGATGCTGCCTTCGTCGAGCTCGGGCAAGAACTCCGAGCCCAGCCGCGAGGCGGCACCCAGCGCGAGCGCGAACACCGCGAGCGCGATGCAGACGACCTGCCTGCGATGGTCCAGCGCCCAGTCGAGCACCGGCGCATAGATCGCCTTGGCGCGCAGCACCACGCGGTTGTCGCCGTGCGGCAGCTTGCGGCGCAGCAGCCAGTAGGCGAGCAGCGGCACCAGCGTGAGCGAGAAGATCAGCGAGCCCACCAGCGCGGTCGACACCGACAGCGCCATCGGCTGGAAGATGCGGCCTTCATGGCGCTGCAGCGCGAAGATCGGGATGTGCGCCGCGATGATGATCAGCATCGAGAACAGCGTGGGCCGGCCGACTTCGTTGGCCGCGTCGATGATGGTCGCGCGACGCTCGTCGTCGGGCATGTCCTCGCCCTTCTCGGCGAGGCGATGCAGGATGTTCTCCACCACGATCACCGCGCCGTCCACGATGATCCCGAAGTCCATCGCGCCCAGGCTCAGCAGATTGGCCGGCACGCCCATCACCTTGAGCCCGAGGAAGGTCGCCAGCAGCGCGAGCGGTATCACCACCACCACCGCGAGGCTGGCGCGCATGTTCGACAGGAACAGGTAGAGCACCAGCGACACCAGCAGCGCGCCTTCGACCAGGTTGCGGAACACGGTCGACAGCGTCTTGGCCATCAGCCAGGTGCGGTCGTAGAAAGGCACGATCTGCACGCCCGGCGGCATGCCGCGCGCATTGAGGTCGGCGATCTTGTCCTTCACGCCCTTGAGCACCACGCTCGGGTTCTCGCCCTTGCGCATCACGACGATGCCGGTGACCACGTCGTCGTCGTCGTCCTGCCCGGTCACGCCGAGCCGCGGCACCGCGCCGATCCGCACCTGGGCCACGTCCTGGATCAGCACCGGCGTCGTGCCGCGCGCCGACACCACGATGCGGCCGATGTCGTCGGCCGACTGCAGCAGGCCCAGCCCGCGGATCGCGTACTGCTGCGCGCCCTGCGCGACGTAGCTGCCGCCCGCGTTCGCGTTGCCGCGGCCCAGTGCATCGAGCAGGTTCTGGAAGCTCAGCTTGTACGCCCGCAGCTTGTCGAGATCGGGCTGCACCTCGTACTGCTTGATGGCGCCGCCCATCGCGACCACGTCGGCCACGCCCGGCACCTGGCGCAGCGCGCGCTCCACCGTCCAGTCCTCGATGGTGCGCAGGTCGGTCGTGTTCTTGCCGTCGCCGCGCACGCGGTAACGCATGATTTCTCCGACCGGCGTGGCGTTGGGCGCGATGTCGGCCTCGACGCCCGGCGGCAGGTCGATGCCGCGCAGCCGCTCGGCGACCTGCTGGCGCACCAGGTTGACCTCGGCCTTGTCGCCGTAGGTGACGACCGTGTACGACAGGCCGAACTGGGTGTGCGAGAACACGCGGATCGAGTCCGGCAGGCCCGACAGCGCGACCTCGATCGGCAGCGTGACCTGCTTCTCGACCTCTTCGGCCGCACGGCCCGGGAACAGCGCGATGACCGTGACCTGCGTGTCGGTCACGTCCGGGAATGCTTCGACCGACAGGTTCTTGAACGCGATCACGCCGGCCAGCGCGAACAGCAGCGTGCCCAGCACGATGAAGAGCGGCTGGTGCAGCGCGTAATGAATCAGCCGCTTCATGGCTTGCCGTCGGCGGTGGCCACGGCCACGTCCTGTGCAAGGCGCAGCTGGCGGGCCAGCAGCAGCGTGTTGTCGCTCACGACCTTCTCGCCGACCGCGAGGCCGCGCGAGAGCATGACTTCACGCGAGCCCGACCAGCCGATCTGCACCTCGCGCGGTTCGAAAACGCCGGGCTCGACCTGCACCAACACCGAATGCCTGGCGCCGCGCAGCAGCACGGCCGACGCCGGCACCGTGACGCCGTTGCCGGGCGCGCGTTCGAACTGCGCCGTCGCGAGCATTTCCGCCTTGAGCTTGCGCTCCGGGTTGGCGACCACGCCGCGGACCTTGATGGTCCGGCTCAGCGGATCGATGTAGTCGGCGGCGGCCGTGACGCGGCCTTCGAAGGTCTGGCCCGGCAGGCCGGATGCGGTCAGCGTGAAGACGGTGCCGGGCTGCAGCGTGCCGACCTCCGATTCGCGCGCGTCGATCTGCACCCACAGCGAGGTCGGATCGCTCAGCACGAACAGCGCCGGGACGCCCGCACCCGACTGCTCGGGCCGCAGCTCCTGGCCGGGGTTGAGGTTACGTTCGACCACCACGCCGTCGATGCCCGAGACGATCGCCAGCCGCTGGTCGACGCCGCCTTTGGCGCCGCCGTACATCGCGGTGCGTGCGCTGGCGCGTGCGACCTCCGCGCGGGCACGGGCGGCGTCCGCCTCGGCTTGCTCCAGGTCCTTGCGCGCCACGATGCCGGCCTCGAACAGCTCGCGCTGGCGCTGCAGATTCGCGTTGCTCAGCCGGGCGTCGGCCTGTGCCTTGGCGGTGTCGGCCTGCGCGATGCCGAAGTCCGGCGACGCGAGCAGCGCGAGCGTGCTGCCGCGCTTCACGCGGCCGCCGACGTCGGCTTCGATCGCGCTCACGCGACCCGCGAAGGCCGGGTAGATGCGCTGCGTGCGTTCCTCGTTCCACACCAGCCGGGCGGGCAGTTCCACGTGCGTGGCACGGCTCGGCACGGCGGCGGTGACACCGAGCATCGCGAGCTGCGGATGGTTGGGCGCGTAGCGGATCTGGTTGCCCTGCACGCTGGGCGCCGGCGCTTCGGGCTGTACCGCGGCGACGGCGCTGCGGTCGGTGCAGGCGCCGAGCAGGCCGAGGGCGGCCACGGCTGCCACCAAGGCAAGGGCGTGCAGCGGCGCACGGACGCGGGAGTTGGAGTGCGGCATGGCGGTCGTGGCGGTCATGGGGTGGCGAGGGCTTGCGTGCGCAGGCGCCAGGCGAGCGCGGCCTTGGCGTGGTCGACACGTGCGGCGATGGCGTCGAGCTGGGTGGCGCGCAGCGTGCGGCGTGCATCGAGCAGGTCCGACAGCGACATCGCGCCCTTGCGGTAGGCGAGCTCGGCGCTGTCGGCGACCTGGCGCGCGCGCGACAGGATGTCGGCGTCGAAAGCCTGCCAGCGGCGCGCCTGGATGTCGGCCTCGGCGCGCAGGCGCTGCAGGTCGAGCCGGGCGTCGAGCCGTGACTTGGCGAGCAGGTCTTGCGCCTGCATCAGCTGCGCTTGCGCGCGGCCGATCTCGCCCTCGAAGCGATAGCCCCAGTTCAGCGGCATGCTGGCACGTACCTCGACCAGCCGGTTCGAGGTGCCGGGGTAGTGGTCGAGCGACACGCCGAGCGTCACGTCCGCGCTGCGCTGCGCCTCGGCGACCGCCAGTGCGGCTTCGGCCGCCGCCACGCGGGCCGCGGCGGCGCGCACGTCGGCGCGCGATTCGACCAGCGCATCGATGTCGGCGTCGACCGCTGGCATGGCCGCAGTGCCCATCGCCGTGGCTGAGGTGATTGCAGTGATTGCGGTGCTTGCAGTGCTCGCGATCGTCGTGGCGGGCCATGCGGACGGGTCGGCCATGGTCATCGGGCCCGCCAGCGGCTTGCCGGTCGCGGCCTGCGCCGCAGGGCCCAGCAACTGGGCCAGCGCGATCTGTGCGCGGTCGCGTTCGAGCTGCGCCGCGCGGGTGTCGACGCGGCTGCGCTCGCTTTCGATCTGCACCCGCGATGCGTCCTGCGCCGGCAGGTCGCCGGCCTGCACGCGCCGCTGCGCGCTGGCCGACAACTGCGCCGCGCTGCGTTCGATCTCGCCGACTTCCTGCAGCCGGTCCTGTGCGGCCAGCAGGTCGTAGAACGCGTTGCCAGCCGCAATCGACTGCTGCACGCGCGTCTCGTCGAGATCGCCTTGCGCGGCTTCCACCGCACGCTGCGCGGTCTGCGTGCGGGCCATGCGCTTGCCGCCGCGCTCCCAGGTCCAGTCGATGCCGAGCGCGGTATCGATGCGCTTGCGCCCGGGCGCGCCGGCACCGATGCCGTTCTGCAGATCGATCGAACTCAGCTTGGTCGACAGCACCGGCGCCGGCGCATGGTCGGCGGTCTGCACGTCGGCTTCGGCTGCCCGCACGGACTGGCGTGCAACCGCCACCTCGGTGCTGTCGTGCGCAGCCTGCAGCACCTCGGCCAGCGTGAGGACACGGGCGTTCGCCGGCACCGATGCCTGTGCGCACGCCAGCCCCGCGGCGAGAGCGGCGGTGGTGAGCAAGGCCATGCGTGCGACCCGGATGCCAGAAGTCATGGCGCCGTTTATCGATCCGGCGTACTGACCGATCACTGACGGACTGCTTGTGGGGTCAAGGCCGGTGCTGATAGCCTTGGCGCATGCGAATCCTCCTGGT